>JBEIHT010000030.1:0-24697 GCA_040381155.1 Aphanothece sp. | reverse complement strand
CTGGTCGTCACCGACTTCAGCGAAATCACCGGCCGCGGCCGGGAGCGGGGGTTGGTGGTGGCCAAGCACCGCCGCAAGGGCCGCAACAACCGTGGTGTGATCACCTGCCGCCATCGGGGCGGCGGTCACAAGCGCCTCTATCGCCTCGTCGACTTCCGCCGCGACAAGCACGGCGTGACGGCGAAGGTGGCGGCCATTCACTACGACCCGCACCGCAACGCCCGCCTCGCCCTCCTCTATTACACGGATGGCGAAAAGCGCTACATCCTCGCTCCGGCGGGGGTGACCGTGGGCCAGACCCTGGTCTCCGGCCCGAACTCTCCGATTGAGAACGGCAACGCCCTGCCCCTCTCCGCCATCCCCCTTGGCTCCAGCGTCCACAACGTGGAGCTCTACGCCGGCCGTGGCGGCCAGATGGTGCGCACCGCCGGCGCCAGCGCCCAGGTGATGGCCAAGGAGGGCGACTACGTGGCCCTCAAGCTGCCCTCCACCGAGGTGCGGCTCGTGCGCCGCGAGTGCTACGCCACCCTCGGCGAGGTGGGCAACTCCGAGCAGCGCAACACCAGCCTGGGCAAGGCAGGTCGCAAGCGCTGGCTGGGGCGGCGCCCCGAGGTGCGCGGCAGCGTCATGAACCCCTGCGACCACCCCCATGGTGGTGGCGAGGGCCGGGCGCCGATCGGCCGCTCCGGTCCAGTCACCCCCTGGGGCAAGCCGGCCCTCGGCTACAAGACGCGCAAGCGCAACAAGCCGAGCAACCGGTTCGTGCTGCGCAAACGTCGCCGCACCTCCAAACGGAGCCGTGGCGGACGCGACTCCTGATGACCCTCACCGCTCCGCTGTTCGCCTGATCCGCCATGGGACGCTCACTCAAGAAAGGCCCCTTTGTCGCCGACACCCTGCTCCGCAAGGTCGAGAAGCAGAATGCCGCCGACGACAAGACCGTGATCAAGACCTGGTCGCGCGCCTCCACCATCCTGCCGATGATGATCGGCCACACGATTGCCGTTCACAACGGCAAGGCCCACGTGCCCGTTTACGTGACGGAGCAGATGGTGGGCCACAAGCTGGGGGAATTCGCCCCCACCCGCACCTTCCGCGGCCACATCAAAGACAAGAAGGGAGGCCGCTGAACCAATGGCAACCAACAACTCCACCAGCCAGGCCCGCGCCCACGGCCGCTACATCCGCGGTTCGGTGTCGAAGGTGCGCCGCGTGCTCGATCAGATCCGCGGTCGCACCTATCGCGACGCGCTGATCATGCTCGAGTTCATGCCCTACCGCTCCACCGGCCCGATCACCAAGGTGCTGCGTTCCGCGGTGGCCAACGCCGAGCACAACCTCGGCCTTGATCCGTCGAGCCTCGTGATCAGCGAGGCCTTCGCCGACATGGGCCCCTCGCTGAAGCGCTTCCGCCCCCGCGCCCAGGGTCGCGCCTACGCGATCAAGAAACAGACCTGCCACATCAGCATTGGTGTGGCGGCCACCACCGCCTGACCCCGAGGACACCGACCGATGGGACACAAAATCCATCCAACCGGCC
Organism: Aphanothece sp.; assembly: GCA_040381155.1. Lineage (GTDB taxonomy): Bacteria > Cyanobacteriota > Cyanobacteriia > PCC-6307 > Cyanobiaceae > Cyanobium. Next base: position 23,157 of record JBEIHT010000030.1, on the reverse strand, counting down.
TGCGCCTGGGGATCACCCAGGAACACCGCTCGCGTTGGTACGCCCCCAGCAAGACCTACCCCACCCTGCTCCAGGAGGATGATCGAATCCGCCGGTTCATCCACAGCAAGTACGCCGCCGCCGGCATCAGCGATGTGCTGATCGCCCGCAAGGCCGACCAGCTGGAAGTGGAGCTCAAGACCGCCCGTCCGGGCGTGCTTGTCGGCCGCCAGGGCAGCGGCATTGAGGAGCTCCGTCAGGGGATCCAGAAAACCCTGGGTGACACGGCGCGCCAGGTGCGCATCAACGTCGTCGAGGTGGAGAGGGTCGACGCCGACGCCTACCTGTTGGCCGAGTACATCGCCCAGCAGCTGGAGAAGCGGGTCGCCTTCCGCCGCGTCATGCGCATGGCGGTGCAGCGGGCCCAGCGGGCCGGTGTGCTTGGCCTGAAGATCCAGGTGGGCGGGCGCCTCAACGGCGCTGAGATCGCCCGCACCGAGTGGACGCGCGAGGGTCGCGTCCCCCTCCACACCCTGCGGGCCGACATCGACTACGCCTCCAAGGTGGCCACCACCACCTACGGCGTGCTCGGCATCAAGGTGTGGGTGTTCAAAGGGGAGGTTCTCCCCGGCCAGCAGGATGCCCTGCCGGTGGGGGGAGCGCCGAAACGCCGCATCGGTCGGCGTCCCCAGCAGTTCGAAGATCGCTCCAACGAGGAGTGAGGGAGGCCTGAATCATGCTGAGTCCACGACGCGTCAAATTCCGCAAGCAGCAGCGAGGTCGCATGCGCGGCATCGCCACCCGCGGCAACACCATTGCCTTCGGGCAATACGCCCTCCAGGCCCAGGAGTGCGGCTGGATAACCTCGCGCCAGATCGAGGCCAGCCGCCGGGCCATGACCCGCTACGTCAAGCGGGGCGGCAAGATCTGGATCCGCATCTTCCCGGACAAGCCGGTGACGATGCGTCCGGCCGAAACCCGCATGGGTTCCGGCAAGGGCAACCCGGAGTTCTGGGTGGCGGTGATCAAGCCCGGTCGCATTCTCTTTGAGATGGGCGGGGCCGAGATCACCGATGAGATCGCCCGGGAGGCCATGCGCCTGGCCCAGTACAAGCTGCCGGTGAAGACCAAGTTCCTCACCCTGGCTGACCAGGAGGCCGAGGGCATCGAGCCCGAGGCCTCGCCCGCCCCCGCCGCTGCCGTTGTGGCAACCGGCGACGCCGTATCCGTGGAGTCCTGACGATGGCCCGTCCCGCGATCGCCGAGGTGCGCAAGCTCACCGACGCCCAGATCGTCGAGCAGATCGACGGCATCCGCCGCGAGCTGTTTGATCTCCGCTTCCAGCAGGCCACCCGCCGGCTGGAGAACCCGCACCGGTTCCGTGAGGCCCGCATCCGCCTGGCCCATCTGCAGACCGTGCAGCGCGAGCGTCAGCTCGCCACCGCCTCCTGAACCCCCCCGAGAACCCCATGGCACTCAAGGAAAGGGTCGGCACCGTCGTCAGCGACAAGATGGAAAAAACGGTGGTGGTGGCGGTGGAAAACCGCTTCCCTCACCCCATCTATCAGAAGACCGTCAGCCGCACCACCCGTTACAAGGCCCACGACGAAGCGAACAGCTGCAAGGTGGGCGACCGGGTCCGCATCACCGAAACCCGCCCCCTCAGCCGCACCAAACGGTGGACCGTGGCCGAGGTGCTCACCCCGTCCCGCACCTGAGGAGGAACCCCCGATGATTCAACAGGAAACCTTCCTCACCGTTGCCGACAACAGCGGTGCCAAGCGCATCCAGTGCATCCGTGTGCTGGGCACCAACCGTCGCTACGCCCACGTGGGCGATGTGATCGTGGCCGCCGTCAAGGACGCCATGCCCAACATGGGCGTGAAGAAATCGGATGTGGTCAAGGCGGTGGTGGTGCGCACCCGCGCCACCCTGCGCCGTGACACCGGCAATTCGATCCGCTTCGACGACAACGCCGCCGTCATCCTCGGCTCCGACAACAACCCCAAGGGCACCCGCGTCTTCGGTCCGGTCGCCCGGGAGCTGCGGGAACGCAACTTCACCAAGATCGTGTCCCTCGCCCCGGAGGTGATCTGAGATGGCCACCGCCACCCCCAGACCCCAGGCCACGGTGCGCATCAAGATGCGCATCCGCAAGGGCGACACCGTGCAGGTGATCAGCGGCAAGGACAAGGGCAAGACCGGTGAGGTGCTGCGCACCCTGCCCGACCAGAACCGGGTGGTGGTGCAGGGCATCAACCTGCGCACCCGCCATGTCAAGCCCACCCAGGAGGGCGAGACCGGCCGCATCGTCACCGAGGAGGCCTCCCTGCACGCCTCCAACGTGATGCTGTACTCCAGCACCGCCAAGGTCGCCAGCCGGGTCGAGATCGTCGTCGACAAGGACGGCGGCAAGAAGCGCCGGCTTAAGAAGACGGGCGAACTTCTCGACTGACCACCGCCCAGCTCCTGGCTTCGGCCCCCCCCCTCCGCTCCTGTCCCCCACGCCTTCTGACCACGCCCAGAAGCGCCGCCCCCCCACCGCCATGTCACTGAAACAGCGCTACCGGGAGACGATCCAGCCCAAGTTGCTGAAGGATCTCAACCTCTCCAACATCCACGAAGTCCCCAAGGTGGTGAAGGTCACCGTCAACCGGGGACTCGGCGAGGCCGCCCAGAACGCCAAGGCCCTCGAGGCCTCGATCGCTGAGCTGGCCCGGATCACCGGCCAGAAGGTCGTTGTGACCCGCGCCAAGAAGGCCATCGCCGGCTTCAAGATCCGCCAGGGCATGCCGATCGGCGTGGCCGTCACCCTGCGGGGTGAGCGGATGTACGCCTTCCTGGAGCGTCTGATCAATCTGGCCCTGCCCCGCATCCGCGACTTCCGTGGTGTCAGCCCGAAAAGCTTTGACGGCCGGGGCAACTACACCCTGGGCATCCGGGAGCAGATCATCTTTCCCGAAATCTCCTTCGATCAGATCGACGCCATCCGGGGCATGGACGTGACGATCGTGACCAGCGCCCGTAACGACGAAGAGGGCCGGGCCCTCCTCCGCGAAATGGGGATGCCGTTCCGCAGCAACTGAGCCCTCTCCCGGACACGACCATGGCCAACCACGACCCGATTTCCGACATGCTCACCCGCATCCGTAATGCGAGTGAGAAGCGTCACGAGAGCACCCGCATCCCCGCCTCCAAGATGTCGCGCAGCATTGCCAGCGTGCTTCAGCAGGAAGGCTTCATCGCCGCCATCAGCGAAGAGGGGGAGGGCCTCCAGAAGCAGCTGGTGCTCGAGCTCAAGTACAGCGGCAAGCACCGCCAGCCCACGATCCGCCGCGTCCAGCGCGTCAGCCGCCCGGGCCTGCGCATCTACAAGAACACCCGCCAGCTGCCGAAGGTGCTCGGCGGCCTCGGGGTGGCGATCATCTCCACCTCCAAGGGGGTGATGAGCGACCGCGACGCCCGCCGCCAGGGCGTGGGCGGTGAAGTGCTCTGTTACATCTACTGATCCCCGGAGGACCCGAACAATGTCACGCATCGGCAAGGCTCCGATCCCCATTCCCGACAAGGTGGCTGTCCACCTCGATGGGCTCACGGTCACCGTCAAGGGGCCGAAGGGCGAACTGAGCCGCACCCTCCCCGACGGGATCGCCATCAGCCAGGAGGGCGGCACCGTGCAGGTGAGCCCCTCCGATTCCAGTCGCCGCTCCCGCGAGCGCCACGGCCTCTGCCGCACCCTGGTGGCCAACATGGTCGAAGGGGTCAGCCAGGGCTTTGTGCGCAAGCTGGAGATTGTGGGCGTGGGTTACCGCGCCTCCGTGCAGGGCAAGAAGCTGGTGGTCAGTGCCGGCTACAGCCACCCGGTGGAGATGGATCCCCCCGACGGCGTAACCTTCGCCGTCGAGAACAACACCACCGTGCTGGTCTCCGGCGCTGACAAGGAACGGGTCGGCAACGAGGCCGCCAAGGTGCGCGCCATCCGTCCCCCCGAGCCCTACAAGGGCAAGGGCATCAAGTACGAAGGCGAACGGATCCTGCGCAAGGCCGGTAAAACCGGCAAGAAGTGAGGTCTGCCTGAGCGACGTCCCCGAGCACTCCCATGTCATCCCTCTCCCGCAAACTGCAGACCCAGAAGCGCCACCGGCGCCTGCGTCGCCATCTCATCGGCACCCCCGACCGTCCCAGGTTGGCGGTGTTCCGCTCCAACAACCACATCTACGCCCAGGTCATCGACGACGACGCCCAGAACACCCTGGTCGCCGCCTCCAGCCTCGACAAGGATCTGCGCACCAGTCTCGACAACGGGGCCAACTGCGAGGCCTCGGTGGCTGTGGGCCAGCTCGTCGCCCAGCGGGCCCTGGCCAAGGGCATCCACCAGGTGGTCTTCGATCGCGGCGGCAACCTGTACCACGGTCGGGTCAAGGCCCTCGCCGATGCCGCCCGGGAAGCGGGCCTTCAGTTCTGATCCTGCTCTCACCATGACCGAATCCAACGACCAGCTCCAGACCAGCGACATCCCCTCGGCGGCCGACGTGCCGGCGGCGGCGGAAGGCCAGCCCGAACGCCGCGGTGGACGCGGCGAAGGCAAGGGTGGCGACCGGGGTGACCGGCGCGGCGGCGGCAGCCGTCGGGGCGGCGACCGCCGCGGCCAGGAGCGGGACTCCGAATGGCAGGAGCGGGTGGTGCAGATCCGCCGCGTCTCCAAGACCGTCAAGGGCGGCAAGAAGATGAGCTTCCGCGCCATCGTCGTGGTCGGCAACGAACGGGGCCAGGTGGGCGTTGGCGTCGGCAAGGCCGGTGATGTGATCGGGGCGGTGCGCAAGGGTGTGGCCGATGGCAAGAAGCATCTGGTGAAGGTGCCCCTCACCCGCCACAGCTCGGTTCCCACCGACAGCCGCGGCCGCGACGGCGCCGCCAGCGTGCTGATCCGTCCGGCCGCCCCGGGCACCGGCGTGATCGCCGGCGGCTCGATCCGCACCGTGCTCGAGCTGGCCGGCATCAAGAATGTGCTGGCGAAGCGTCTGGGCTCCAAAACCCCTCTCAATAACGCCCGCGCGGCGATGGTGGCCCTCGGGGCCCTGCGCACCCACAAGGAGACCGCCAAGGAGCGGGGCATCTCCCTCGAGCAGATCTACTCCTGAGCCTCCCGATGACACCAACCCTGCAATCGCTCAAGGCCAACGACGGCGCCCGTCGCCGCAAGACCCGCAAGGGCCGTGGCATCGCCGCCGGCCAGGGGGCCAGCTGCGGCTTCGGCATGCGCGGCCAGAAGTCCCGCTCCGGTCGGCCCACCCGCCCCGGTTTCGAGGGCGGCCAGATGCCCCTCTACCGGCGCGTCCCCAAGCTCAAGCACTTCCCGCTGGTCAACCCGCGCCAGTTCACCATCGTCAATGTCGGCGCCCTGGCCGCCTGCAAGGCCGGCAGCACCGTCAGCCTCGATTCCCTCGTCAAGGAGGGAGTGCTCACCAGCGATCGGAATCCGCTCAAGGTGCTGGGCAACGGTGATCTCACGGTGAAGCTCACGGTCCAGGCTGCCGCCTTCACGGCCTCCGCCCGCGCCAAGATCGAAGCCGCTGGCGGCAGCTGCGAGACCGTCGGCTGATCGCCGCGTTCCGCCAACCCCTAAGTTCAGAGCCTTCCTCCCCGTTCCGCCATGGTTGTCAGCCGGGGTCGTAACCCGAACGCCGCTGAGATCGTCAGTCAGGTGTTCCAGGCCAAGGGCCTGCGGGACCGGGTTGTGACCACCCTGGGCCTTCTCCTGATCGTGCGGCTGGGCATCTACGTGCCCGTCCCCGGCATCGACAGGGTGGCGTTCCAGGGCTTTGTGCAGCAGGGGGGCCAGCTGCTGGGTTTCCTCGACATCTTCACCGGCGGTGGCCTCTCCACCCTGGGGGTGTTTGCCCTCGGCATCCTGCCCTTCATCAACGCCTCGATCATCATCCAGCTGCTCACCGCGGCCCTGCCCCAGCTGGAGGATCTTCAGAAGAACGAAGGCGAGGCGGGTCGGCGTCGCATCGCCCAGATCACCCGCTATGTGGCTGTTGGCTGGGGCGTGCTGCAGAGTGGCGTGTTCGCCATGATCCTGCGCCAGTACAAGCTCGCCGACATCCCCGACTGGCAGTTCGTGCTCCAGACCAGCCTCGCCCTGGTGGCCGGTTCGATGGCGGTGATGTGGATCTCCGAGGTGATCACCGAGCGGGGCATCGGCCAGGGCGCCTCCCTGGTGATCTTTCTGAACATCGTGGCCACCCTGCCCAAGGCCCTGGGCTCCACGATCGAGCTGGCCCAGAGCGGTGACCGCTCCACCGTGGGCGGCATCCTGATTCTGGTGCTCGTGTTCCTGGTGACGATCGTGGGCATCATCTTCGTCCAGGAGGGCAACCGGCGCATTCCGATCGTCAGCGCCAAGCGCCAGGCCGGCGGCGCAGGCATGCTGGCGGCCCGCCAGAGCTACCTGCCCCTGAAGCTCAATGCCGGCGGTGTGATGCCGATCATCTTCGCCTCCACCCTCATCTTCCTGCCGCTGACGATCGCCAATTTCACCAAGAGCCCCTGGTTGATCCAGGCGGCCAGTTATCTCAGTCCCAACAGCAGCACCCCCTGGCTCTATGCCCTGGTGTATTTCCTGCTGATCTGCGGCTTCGGCTTCTTCTACGCCTCCCTCACCGTCAACCCGGTGGACATCGCCACCAACCTCAAGCGCAGCGGCGTGGCCATCCCGGGGGTGCGCCCCGGTTCGGCCACCGCCAGTTACATCACCGGCGTGCAGAACCGCCTCACCCTGCTGGGCTGCATCTTCCTCGGCGCCGTGGCGATCATCCCCTCGGCGGTGGAGGGGGCCATCCAGGTGCGCACCTTCCAGGGTCTGGGTGCCACCTCCCTGCTGATCCTGGTGGGCGTGGCGATCGACACCGCCAAGCAGGTTCAGACGTACGTGATTTCGCAACGCTACGAGGGCATGGTGCGCCAGTAGGCGCGGGATTGCCACCGTTCCGCTTTTCCTCTTCCCTTTGCCCGCCATGAAGCAACGCCTCCTGTTCCTCGGTCCACCCGGAGCCGGCAAGGGCACCCAGGCCCAGCTTCTGGCGGCCGCCCACGGCCTGCTGCACCTCTCCACCGGTGACCTCCTGCGGGGCGAAGTGCAGGCCGGCTCCGACCTGGGCCGGGAGGCTGAGGCGGTGATGGCCCGGGGCGAACTGGTGAGCGACGACCTGGTGCTGGCGATCGTGCGCAGCCGGCTGGAGGGCCACGGCGGCGGCTGGCTGCTCGATGGCTTCCCCCGCAATCTCAGCCAGGCCGAGGCCCTTGACTCCCTGCTGACCAGCCTCGGCCAGGGCATCGAGCTGGTGCTGCTCATGGAACTCGATGACGCCGTGCTGCTGCAGCGCTTGCTGGGCCGCGGCCGCAGCGACGACAACGAAGCGGTGATCCGCCACCGCCTGCAGGTCTACCGGGAGCAGACGGCGCCGCTGATCGAGCACTACAGCGCTCTGGGTCTGCTCAAGCCGGTGGATGCCGCCGGCACGATCGAGGAAATCGGCGGGCGGATCGAGGTGCTGCTGGCCTGATCCGCCCAGTGGGGAGCTGGTTGACCCCTGTGATAGGGTGGCGGTTTGCAAAAGCGGAGAGCACCCCACCATGAAGGTGCGCGCCTCAGTCAAGAGAATGTGTGACAAGTGCCGGGTGATCCGTCGCCACGGCCGGGTGATGGTCATCTGCACCAATCCCAAGCACAAGCAGCGCCAGGGCTGATCCAGCCCCCGGCCCGGGGCTTCGTTCACGCGGCCCTGGCTCCCATGCTTCCCCCCCCCCAGGCCCTGCGGCCACCGGTCCCTGCCGGATCGCCCCGCGGCCTGACCCCTTGCCCCCCTGATCGTTTTCCCCAACGTGGCTCGGATTGCCGGTGTCGACATCCCTCGCGATAAGAGGGTCGAGATCTCTCTCACCTATGTGTATGGAATCGGGCTCACCCGGGCCCGCAAGATTCTCGCCAAGACCGGTGTCAGCCCCGACATCCGCGTCAAAGATCTGAGCGACGCCGATGTGCAGAAGCTGCGCGGCGCCGCCGAGGGCTTCACTCTTGAGGGCGACCTGCGCCGCGAAGAGGGCATGGCCCTCAAGCGCCTGCAGGACATCGGTTGCCTGCGGGGTCGCCGCCATCGCGCCGGCCTGCCGGTGCGCGGCCAGCGCACCCGCACCAACGCCCGCACCCGCCGCGGCGCCCGCAAGACCGTGGCCGGCAAGAAGAAGTGAGCTTCGGCAGGCCCTGGCCTGCCCCTTCCTCCTCCCCCCTGCCGCCCATGGCGCCTCGCGCGCTGCACGGGCGTCACCAGGGTCACCCAGTTCTCCGATCACCTCCCTGGGTCTCCAGGGCCCCCTGCCATGGCCAAGCCTGTCAAGAAATCCGGCCCCAAGAAGGCCAAGCGCAACGTGCCCAACGGCGTTGCCCACATCCAGAGCACCTTCAATAACACGATCGTCTCGATCACTGACACCGCAGGTGAGGTGATCAGTTGGTCGTCGGCCGGTGCCAGCGGCTTCAAGGGCGCCCGCAAGGGCACCCCCTTCGCAGCCCAGACCGCTGCGGAAGCGGCGGCCCGCCGGGCCCTGGAGCAGGGCATGCGCCAGATCGAGGTGCTGGTTCGCGGTCCTGGCTCCGGCCGTGAGACCGCCATCCGCGCCCTGCAGGTCGCCGGTCTGGAGATCACCCTGATCCGCGACGTCACCCCGCTGCCCCATAACGGCTGCCGCCGGGCCAAGCGCCGCCGGGTCTGAACCCCGGCTTCTCCCACCCTCCTTCCATCCCCAGAGACCGTGCTGCAATACCAGATCGACCGGGTCGAGCATCAGGTCGCCAACGACCGCTCCCAGATCGGCGTCTTCGTGATCGGTCCGTTGGACCGCGGCCAGGCCACCACCCTCGGCAACGCCCTGCGTCGCGTGCTGATCGGCGGGCTCGAGGGCAGCGCCATCACGGCCGTGCGCATCGGCGGGGTCAACCACGAGTACGCCACCGTGCCCGGCGTGCGGGAGGACGTGCTCGACATCCTGCTGAACTGCAAGTCGGTCCCGGTCTTGAGCCGCAGCCGCGACCTGGAGATCGGCCGCCTGGTGGTCAACGGTCCCGCCACGGTGACCGCCTCCGACCTGCAGTTCTCCTCCCAGGTGCAGGTGATTGACGGAGATCGGGCGATCGCCACCGTGGCCGATGGTCACACCCTGGAAATGGAGGTCCATGTGGAACGGGGGGTGGGCTACCGCCCGGTCGACCGCCACAACGAGGAGACAAGCGCCATCGATCTGCTCCAGATCGACGCGGTGTTCATGCCCGTGAAGCGTGTGAATTACAGCGTCGATGAGACGGCCGTCGCCGAGGGTGGCTCGGCGCGGGAGCGCCTGCGGCTCGAAATCGAGACCTACGGCAGCATCACCCCCGACGACGCCATGGCCCAGGCGGCCAACCAGCTGATCGCCCTGTTCCAGCCCCTCGCCAGCCTCACCATGGCTGAGGAGCCCGGGCTGGAGCCCGAGCCTTCCGCCGAGGCCCAGATCCCCCTGGAGGAGCTCAACCTCTCGGTGCGGGCCTACAACTGCCTCAAGCGGGCCCAGGTCAACTCCGTCTCCGACCTGATGGGCTACAGCTACGAAGACCTGCTCGAGATCAAGAACTTCGGTTCCAAGTCGGCCGATGAGGTGATCGAAGCCCTGGAGCGCATCGGCATCTCCCTGCCCCAGAGCCGCACCACCGCCTGAGGCCAGCGGCCCCGGCCGTCGTCCTCCCCCCCCCCTCAGCCCCTCGCTCCCGACCCCACCTCCGACCCATGCGACACCAGTGCCGAGTCCCCCTGCTGGGGCGCCCCGCCGACCAACGCAAGGCGATGCTGCGTGGCCTCACCACCCAGCTGATCCGCGAGGGTCGGGTCACCACCACCAAGGCCCGGGCCCGCGCCCTGCGCGATGAGGCCGAGCGGATGATCACCCTGGCCAAGGACGGCAGCCTCGCCTCGCGCCGCCGCGCCCTCGGCTACATCTACGACAAGCAGCTGGTGCACACCCTGTTTGACAAGGCCCAGGGCCGCTACGGCGACCGCAACGGCGGCTATACCCGCATCGTGCGCACGGTGCGCCGTCGCGGTGACAACGCCGAGATGGCAATCATCGAACTGGTCTGAGCCCCTCCCCGGCCCACGGCGCCCCCCAGGGCCGGCGGCGCATCGCCCTCTGCCTGCAGTACGACGGGGCCGCCTTTCACGGCTGGCAGCGGCAGCGGCACCTGGTCACTGTCCAGTCGTGCCTGGAGGAGGCCCTGGCGGCCCTCGACCCTGCCCGACCCCTGCGCAGCTTCGCCGCGGGCCGCACCGATGCCGGCGTGCACGCGGCGGCCCAGGTGGTGCACTTCGATGCGGCCGGTCCGATCCCTCCCTCGCGCTGGCCCCAGGCCCTCAACGGCCGGCTGCCGGCCACGATCCGGGTGCGGGCCGCGGCGGCGGTGCCGCCCGACTGGCATGCCTGCTTCTCGGCCCAGTACCGCCGCTACCGATACACCATCTACAACGGCCGGGCGCCCAACCTGTTTCTGGCCCCCTGGAGCTGGCACCGCTACAGGGGGCGCCTGGATGAGGGCCGCATGGCGGCGGCGCTCTGGGAGCTCAGGGGCGAGCACGATTTCGGCGCCTTCCAGCGGGCCGGCAGCCGCCGCGCCCATGCGTTCACCACCGTGCAGGAGGTGGGTCTGGAGCGCCAGGGGGACCTGCTGGTGGTGGAGGTGCAGGCCAGCGGTTTCCTCTACGGCATGGTGCGGCTGCTGATGGGCCAGCTGGTGGCGCTGGGGGAGGGGCGGCTGGAGCCGCAAGAGTTTCGTCGCCGCTGGCGGGAGCGCGCCCGCGTCGACGTCAAGGAGGCGGCTCCGCCCCAGGGTCTCTGCCTGCTGCGGGTGGGCTACCGGGAGCCGCCGTTCCCGGAAAACGCCTGGTATGATTGCCAACCGCGATTTCAGTTGGAGTCGCTCGATCCACCCCCTCAGGCCGACGTCCCGATGCGATAGGGCTGCGATGTAGGGTCGGAAGAGATTGACGGTGCCCCCGGGCTGCCGGACCCCCTCCGCCGCCCCCGTCTCTGTCCGTCCCGTCCGCGACCCGTCTCCGGCGATCCGGCCAGATGGGCCCTTCCAACAGCCGGCCGCCGCTGCCGTACAGGCGCAATGAACAAGACAACCCTGCCCTCTCCCGAAACGCTCGATCGCCAGTGGTACCTGGTGGATGCGGCGGATCAGACCCTCGGTCGCCTCGCCACTGAGGTGGCGCGCGTGCTGCGGGGCAAGAACAAGCCCACCTACACCCCCCACCTCGACACGGGGGATTTCGTGGTGGTGATCAACGCCGAGAAGGTGCGGGTCAGCGGCAACAAGGACACCCAGAAGCTCTACCGCCGCCACTCCGGTCGTCCCGGCGGCATGAAGACCGAAACCTTCGCCCACCTGCAGAGTCGCCTGCCGGAGCGGATCGTGGAGAAGGCCATCAAGGGCATGCTCCCCCACAACACCCTCGGCCGCCAGCTCTTCCGCAAGCTGAAGGTGTACCGCGGGCCTGAGCATCCCCACGCCGCCCAGCAGCCCCAGCCCCTCGCCCTCGATCCCGCCGCCTCCGCCCTCCGATGACCAGCTCCTCCAACCGTGTTGTCTACTGGGGCACAGGCCGCCGCAAGACCGCCGTGGCCCGCGTCCGTGTGGTGCCCGGCACCGGTGGTGTCACGATCAACGGCCGCCCCGGCGACAACTACCTCAACTACAACCCCGTCTACCTGGCGGCGGTGAAGGCCCCCCTGCAGACCCTCGGCCTTGAAGGCCAGTACGACCTGCTGGTGAACGTGCGCGGTGGCGGCCTCACCGGCCAGGCCGACGCCATCAAACAGGGGGCCGCCCGCGCCCTGTGTGACCTCTCCCCCGATAACCGCAAGCCGCTGAAGGTGGAAGGCCACCTCAGCCGCGATCCCCGCGCCAAGGAACGCCGCAAGTACGGCCTCAAGAAGGCCCGCAAGGCGCCCCAGTTCTCCAAGCGCTGAGCCCCCACCGCATCTTTCTGCCCGCGCCTGCCGCCATGCCGAAGCCCGACATCCATCCCACCTGGTACCCCGACGCCAAGGTGATCTGCAACGGGGAGGTGGTGATGACCACCGGCTCCACCCAGCCCGAGATCCACGTCGATGTGTGGAGCGGCAACCACCCCTTCTACACCGGCACCCAGAAGATCCTCGACACCGAGGGCCGCGTGGACCGCTTCATGCGCAAGTACGGCATGGGCGGCGCCGACAAGGCCACCGGCCCCAGCAAGCCGAACGCCGCCGAGAAGGCCGCCGCCGCCGAGAAGGCCTGAGCCGCCCTGCGGTCCCCCCGGCCGGATGCCCACGGGCATCCGGCTTTTTGCTGGCTCCAGCCCCGCCCTCCGCCCCTGCCCATGGATCCCGCCCTGCTGCGCGACCGACTGGAGGCCACCTGCCAGGCCTTTGCGGTGCTGGAGCGCCAGCTGGCGGATCCGGCGGTGGCGGCGGATCCGGCCCAGCTGCAGCACCTCGCCAGGGAGCGCGCGCGGCTGGAGCCGATCGTGCGTGACGCCGAGCAGCTGGAGCGCTGGGAGCGGGAGCAGCAGGAGGCGCAGGCGCTGCTGCGGGCGCCGCGGGGTTCGGCGGAGGCGGAGGAGCTGGCCCAGCTGGCCGCCGAGGAGTTGCGCAGCCTGGAGGGGCGCCTGGCGGAGCTGCGGCAGCGGCTCACCCTCGCCCTGCTGCCGCGGGATCCCCGCGATGAGCGCAGCGTGATGGTGGAGATCCGCGCCGGGGCCGGGGGCGATGAGGCGGCCCTCTGGGCTGGGGATCTGGCCCGCATGTACGAGCGTTATGCCCAGGCCCGGGGCTGGCAGGTGCAACCGCTGAGTGCGTCCGAGGCGGAGCTGGGGGGCTTCAAGGAGCTGATCCTCTCGATCCAGGGTGAGGGGGTGTACAGCCGGCTGAAGTTCGAGGCGGGCGTGCACCGGGTGCAGCGGGTGCCGGCCACCGAATCCCAGGGCCGGGTGCACACCTCCACCGCCACGGTGGCGGTGATGCCGGAGGCTGATCCGGTGGAGGTGCAGCTCGACCCGAAGGACCTGGAGATCAGCACCGCCCGCTCCGGTGGCGCCGGTGGCCAGAACGTCAACAAGGTGGAAACGGCGGTGGATCTGTTCCACAAGCCCTCCGGCATCCGGGTGTTCTGCACCCAGGAGCGCTCCCAGCTGCAGAACCGGGAGCGGGCGCTGGAGATCCTGCGGGCCAAGCTGCTGGAGCGCCAGCTGGCGGAGGCCGCCGACCAGGAGCGCACCGCGCGCCGCGCCCAGGTGGGCAGCGGCGATCGCAGCGAGAAGATCCGCACCTACAACGCCAAGGACAACCGGGTGACGGACCACCGCCTGGGCCGCAATTTCTCCCTCGACACGGTGCTGGCGGGCAACCTGGAGGAGGTGATCGAGAGCTGCATCGCCGCGGAGCAGCGGCTGGCCCTGGAGCAGCTCAGCCTCCAGGCCGCCGGCGCTGGGCCGTAGGGCCCGGCGTCAGACACCGATCACGTACTTGGCCCATTCCCGGTTCTGGCCGGCGCTGATGCGGCGCACCGCCTCGAAGCTCAGGCTGCCGGGCGGGCGGCGGGGCTCGCGGCGCAGGGCCATGCCCGCCTCCCGCGGCGTGCGGTTGCCCTTGCGCACGTTGCAGGGCAGGCAGGCGGTGGTCACGTTCTCCCAGATGTCGCCGCCGCCGCGGCTGCGGGGCATCACGTGGTCGATCGAGAGGGGTTCGCCCTGGAAGCCGCAGTACTGGCACACGTGGCCGTCGCGCTGCATCACGTTGCGGCGGGTGAGCGGCACCTGCTTGTAGGGAACCCGCACGAACTGGCGCAGGCGGATCACCGTGGGCAGCAGCAGATCGGGACGAATCCAATGGTCGGGGTCGTGCTCGAGGCCCTCCGCCTTCCCCTTGAGCAACATCACCATCGCCCGTCGCCAGGTGGTGATGTTGAGCGGCTCGTAGGAGGCGTTGAGAACGAGAACGTGGCCCATGCCGTCCCGCGGGATCGGACCCATGCTACGGAGAATTCCCCAGGGCCTCGGTGTCGATCACGACCGGCGGCCCCCGCCTGCGGCCGGTGGCGCCGTCGCTAGGGTGCCGGGGCCATGGCTCTCCCCGCCCCCGCCGCACTGGCCGATCTCCTCGGCGGAGAGCTCTGGGGCTCGGCGCCCCTGGAGCCGCTTTGCGCCGTGCGGATCGATTCCCGCCGGGTGGCCCGTGGCGATCTCTTCTTTGCCCTCGCCGGCCGCCGCCGCGATGGCCATGATTTCGCGGCCGCCGCCCTGGCGGCCGGTGCGGCCCTGGTGGTGGTGCGGCGCGGCTGGCCAGGCCTTGCGGCTGCCCTGGCCGCCGGCGGTGCGGTCCTGGCGGTGGACAAGCCGCTGGACGCCCTGCAGGCCCTGGCGGCCTGGTACCGGCGCCAGCACATCCAGCGGGTGGTGGCGATCACCGGCAGCAACGGCAAGACGGTGGTCAAGAACGCCCTCACCACCCTGCTGGCCAGCCGCTGGCGGGTGGCCGCCAGCCCGGGTAGCTGGAACAGCCAGGTGGGAGTGCCCCTGGCGGTGCTCGCCGCCCCGGCGGGAACGGAGATCGGCGTGTTCGAGGCGGGCGTCTCCGCTCCTGGGGAGATGGAGCGCCTCGCCGCGATCCTCCAGCCCGACTGCGGGGTGCTGGTGAACGTGGGCCTGGCCCACATCGCCGCCTTCGGCAGCCGGGAGGTGACCGCCCGTGAAAAGCTGCGCCTGTTCCGCGATCTGCCGCCGGATGGTTGGCTGATCCTGCCGGACGACCCCCTGGTGGAGACCGCGTCCCTGGGCTGCCGACGGGTGCGGGCGGGCGAGGATGACCCCCGCGAGCTGGAGCGCCGCCCCTGCCCCGTGGGCACCGAGCTCCGCCTCGACTTCGCCGGCCGGATCGAGAGCCTCACGGTGCGCACCCGCTCCGGGCCCCTGCTCGACGACCTGCTGATCGCCATCTGCGCCGCCCGCCGTCTGGCGGTGCCGGTGGAGGAGGTGCTGGCCGCCCTGGCGGACCACCGCTTCGGGCCCACCCGCATGGAGACCTGGCGCACCCCCGAGGGCATCACGATCGTCAACGACACCGCCGCCGACGACCCCCTTTCGGTGCAGGCGGCCCTCGAGGCCGTGGCCGCCGGGGCGGAGGAGCTGGGGGGACGCCGCCTGTTCGTCTTCGGGGGCATGGAGGAGCTGGGGGAGCGGCAGGCGAGCGAGCACGCCCTGATCGGGCGGCTGGCGGCGGAGCGGGGCTTCAGCCAGCTGCTGCTGCTCCCCCACCCGGCCCGCGAGCACACCGCCGCCGCCTGGCGGGCGGCCCGGCCGGGGGTTCCGCCCCTGGAGCTGGCCGACAGCTCCGAATTGCGGGAGACGGTGCGGCAGCTGGCCCGCCGGGGTGACACCCTGCTGCTCAAGGGGCCGGCCCAGCAAGGACTGGCGGCGGCGGCCTGCGCCATCTGGGAGTCGATGGCGCCGCGCCGCTTCCTGGTGGATCTCGACGCGATCCGCGGCAACCTCGAGCGCTTCCGCGCCCTCTGCGGTCCCGATGTGGCGATCCTGGCAGTGCTCAAGGCCTGGGCCTACGGCAGCGAACTGGCCCGCATGGGCACCGCCCTGCAGGAGAGCGGCGTCGACTGGATCGGCGTCTCCGCCGCCGATGAGGGGGCCACCCTGCGCCGCGCGGGGGTGCATCTGCCGATCCTGGTTTTGCTAATGGATATCGATGAGGTGGACAAGGCCCTGCGCTGGCGCCTCACCCCCGTGGTGTACTCCCTGGCCTTCGCCCGCTCCCTGGTGGAGATCCTGCGGCAGCGCAACGCCAGCTGCGCGGTGCACCTGGAGATCGACAGCGGCATGGGCCGCCTGGGGGTGGCGCCCGGCGAGGCCATCGCCGCCGCCCGGCTGCTGCGTGGATCCGGGGTCACCCGCCTCAGCGGCCTGATGACCCACCTGGCCAGCGCCGACGATCCGGCCACCGACGCCTTCAGCCGCGCCCAGCTGCGCCGTTTCGAGGAGGCCGTCGCGGCGATCCGCGCCGAGGCGGCGCCGGGGGAGCCGGCCCCGCTGCTCCACGCCGCCGCCACCTCCGCCGCCGTGCGCTTCCCCGAGGCCCGGCTCGACATGGTGCGCCTCGGCCTGGGGCTCTACGGCATCCATCCCTCCCCCGCCGTGGCCGAGGCCATGGATCTCAACCTGGCGGTGGCCTTCGTCAGCCGGCTGGCCCAGGTGGCGCTCTGGCCGCGGGGCCAGCGGATCGGCTACGGCGGCACCTACGTGATCGAGGCCGAGCGGCAGCGGGTGGGCATCGTGGCGGTCGGTTACAACGACGGCGTGCCCTGGCGCAGCGCCAACCGCGGCGAGGTGATGGTGCTGGGCCGCCGGGTGCGGGTGCTGGGGCGGGTGTCGATGGACTCCATGGCGGTGGATCTCGATCCGGTGCCCGAGGCCGCCGTCGGCGATGAGGTGCTGATCCTCGGCAGCCATGAGGGGCAGGAGCTGCGCCCCGAGGAGGTGGCCGAGCGGGCCGGCACGATCCCCTACGAGCTGCTGGTCAACATCGACAGCCGCCGGGTGCAGCGCCTGTTCCGCGGCGACTGAGCGGGGCCGTCGGCTGGTCGGGTAAGCTCTCGGGGCCACTGGAGAGGTGGCTGAGTGGTTGAAAGCGGCTCCCTGCTAAGGAGTTACAGGAGGCAACTTCTGTCGAGGGTTCGAATCCCTCCCTCTCCGTTCCCGATCCCACCTTCACGCTGCCGGTCTAACCCGGCCCCTGCCCCGCCCCCACCCCCGACCCGCGGTGCCGCCAGCTCCGAACCGCCCCGATGCCGCCGACCGGGCCCTGGGGCGCCTGCTCGCACGGGGGCTTGCCGGGCTCGGTGCCCCGTCGCCCGAGCGGCTGCGGGATCTGCTGCCCGACCTGCTCGGCCAGGACCACGGCCTTCAGGCTCCCCTCCATGATCTGGTGGGTCGCCCCGGCTTCCGCCGCCTGCTCGCCAGTGGGGGCGAGCCGGAGCGCCTCGCCGCCCTGGCGCAGCTGCAGCGGGAGTTGGCGGAGACCTACAGCGCCGGGGTGATGGCTCGGCTGGGGAGCGTGCTCGCGGGCCTGCTGGACCCTGTCGCCCCCCCGGCGGTTACCGAGGCGGCTCCGCCGCGGGCGCCCTCCCGCTCTCGCGCCAGCTCCCGCCCCCGCCCCCGTCCCCCCTCCCGCCTGCCTGCCCTGGCGGCCCTCACCGTGGCGGTCGCCCTCGGCAGCGGCCTGCTCTTCGCCCTGGTGCGCAGCAACCGCCTCTGCCCCTCCCTGGGTCTGTGCCTCGCCGCCGGCGGCGAGGCGGAGGCTTCGATCGACGCCAGCCTCAGCCAGGCCACCGCGGCCGCCACGGAGCTGGAAACCGCCACCAGCCTGGACACCTTTGTCGCGGGGCTCGATCGGTTGGATGCCACCCTGCTCAGCCTGGTGTCGCGGCGGCTCAATCCCCGCCAGGAACGGCAACGGGAGCGCCTGCAGAGCCGTGCAGACGACGCCCATCGGCGTCTGCGGCAGGAGCAGCGCGCCCAGCGCAGCCTGGAGGAGGCCGCCGCCTTGATCGGCGAACTCGAGCGCGCCGCCCCGGATGGCCCCCAGCGCTTTGATGTCCTTGCCGAGGCCAGGGCCCGGCTCGATGCGGTGTCCGCCAGCAGCTTCGCCCGCTCCTCCGTCGAGGGACTGGAACAGCGACTGGCTGCGGTCGAGGCGGGTCCGCCCAGGGCGAAGACCCCCTCCCGAGGCCCGGAAGAGCCCGCCGCTTCGCCCCCGCCCAGCCCCAGCACCGAGCCCGCGCCCCCGGCGCCGACCCTGCCCCCACCAACGGCACAGTCGCCGCCGCCCAGCAGCCCTCCCCCGGCCACTCCGCCAGCGGTCTCGCCACCCGTCACGCCGCTGTCGCCCCCGCCGGCGCCGCCGCCGCTGACGCCACCCCCGATCCAGGCGCCGCCGGCGCTCCCCTGAGGCCCCGCCGCTTCAGGTCGCGCCACCGCCGCTCGCCGGCAGCTCCGCCGCCGACAGCTCCGCCGCCAGCAGCTGCGCCGCCAGCCGGGGCAGCAGCCCTTCGTCCTGGGCGCAGGCCGCCCCCTCCCCCAGGGCCACCAGCAGCATCGGCCGGTGGCCTTCGGCCTCCACGTAGGCGGCGTCGTGGCGGGCCTGGCTCATCCAACCCGCCTTGCTCCACAGCCGTGCCCCCTCCGGCAGTCCTCCCCCCAGGAAGCCGTCCACCTGGTTGTCGGGATCGGCGGCGCGGCTGGCGGCCGCCAGGGGCCGCTCCAGCAGGCTCCGCATCCGCTCACAGGCCGGCGGCGAGACGATCGCCCCGCCGATCACGGCGTGCAGCAGGCGGGCGGTGGCGTCGCTGCTCAACCGGTTGCGGTTCTCCCGGTCGACGCCCATGAACTGCGCCTCGCGGCCATAGGGGCCCTCCGCCCAGGTTTTCTGACAGGCGTTGCAGCCGCGCCACTCCGGCCAGTCGAGGCCCTCCAGCCAACCGTTCACCAGCTGCCGCTGCCGCTCCCAGATCTGTCGCTGCGCCGCGGGCAGGGCCGGACCGCTGGTGGTGCCGCTGAGCAGGTCCACCACCAGGGCGGTGGCGTCGTTGTCGGACTGGCGGATCATGGCGGCGAGGGCGCGGCGCAGCTCCGGTTCGTCCTGGAGCAGCCGGCGCTGCAGCCAGGCCTCGCTGGCGGCGAGATAGACCAGCTTCACCACGCTGGCCGGGTAGCGCAGCCGCTCGCCGCCATGGCTGGCGCCGGTCGGCCGCTGCTGCCAGAAGGCCTCCGGCCCGAGCCGCTCCGCCTGGCGCCGCAGCGATTCCGGATAGCGCAGCCAGGTGATCGAGAGCCGCTCGTCGAGGCCGGGGCGACCCTCGGCCGCCAGGGCCGACAGCACGGCGGCAAGGGTCTGGCCCATCGCCGGATCCGGGCTGTAGAACGCCATCACCGCCCTGCATGCGATGGCGACATTAGGCACCGTCCCCCCCCCCGGCAGCGTGCTGCGCCTGGAGCGATCCCTTGATGCCTGGAGTCGGCCGCGGGGTGAGGGCCTGGCCACCCAGGTGTGCGCCGGCCGCCACCTGCGGGTGCTGGCGGCCGACCCCGCCGGTGGCGGTCGCCTGCGGGTGCGGCTCTGGGAGGACGGCTACCCCTGCTGGCTGGAGGGCGAGGCCCTGGCGATCCATGGCCGGCCGGCCCTGCCGCCGCCCCTGCCGCGCCTGGATCGGGCCGCGATCGCGGCGCGGCTGCCCGGGGTGCTGGCCTTCGCCGAGGCCGCCGCCGGCCTGCCGAACGCCTACCTCTGGGGCGGCAGCCTTGGCCCCGACTACGACTGCTCCGGCCTGGTGCAGGCGGCCTATGCGGCCAAAGGCGTCTGGCTTCCCCGCGACGCCTACCTGCAGGAGCGCTTCTGCCAGCGCGTGGCGGTGCGCCCCGGCCAGACCAGCCTGCTGCTGCCCGGCGATCTGATCTTCTTCGGCACGGCGGTGCGCTGCACCCACGTGGGCCTGCACCTCGGCGGCGGCCGCTACCTGCACAGCTCGGGCCGTGAGCACGGCCGCAACGGCATCGGCCGCGATGACCTCAACCCCCGCAACCCCGATCCGGTGGCCAGCCACTACCGGCGGGAACTGCGGGGCGCCGGCCGGGTGATGCACAGCCACGACGGCAGTCCGCTTCCCCCGTAAGGTCGTGCCATCTCCCTTCGGTGGCGGCCGTGGCCCAATCCGATCCCATCCCGGCTTCCCCTCCGCCCGACCTTTCGATCGTGGTGCCCCTCTACAACGAGGAGGCGAGTGTGCCACCGCTGGTGGAGCAGCTGCTGGCGGCCCTGCGACCCCTGGGCCGGCCGTTTGAGCTGGTGCTGGTGGATGACGGCTCCCGCGATGGCACCGCACCGGTGCTGCGCGACCTCTGCACCCGCGTGCCCGAACTGGTGGCGGTGCTGCTGCGTCGCAACTACGGCCAGACCCCGGCGATGGCGGCGGGCTTCCACGCCAGCCGCGGCGCGCTGATCGTGACCCTCGACGGCGACCTGCAGAACGATCCGGCCGACATCCCCATGCTTCTCGATCGGCTGGAGAATGGCGATCTCGATCTGGTGAGCGGATGGCGCCACCAGCGCCAGGACAACACGATCAGCCGACTGCTGCCCTCCCTGCTGGCCAACCGCCTGATTGCCGGCGTCACCGGCGTGCGGCTGCATGACTACGGCTGCTCCCTGAAGGCCTACCGCCGTGAGGTGCTGGCCGATCTGAATCTCTATGGTGAACTTCACCGCTTTCTGCCGGCCCTGGCCTTCATTGAGGGGGCCCGGATCGGCGAGGTGAAGGTGAACCATCATCCTCGCCGCTACGGCCGCAGCAAGTATGGAATCGACCGCACCTTCCGGGTGCTGATGGACCTGCTCACCGTCTGGTTCATGAAGCGTTTCCTCACCCGCCCGATGCATGTCTTCGGCTTCGCCGGACTGCTCTCTCTCGGAGCGGGCGTGGCCCTGCTGCTCTGGCTGATCGCCCAGAAGCTGCTGCTCGGCACCGACATCGGCGACCGGCCGCTGCTGCTGATGGCGGTGTTGGCGATTCTCAGTGGCGTGCAGTTGTTTGGATTCGGACTGCTGGCGGAGCTGCAGATGCGCACCTATCACGAGAGCCAGGGGCGGCCGATCTACCGGGTGCGCGACACGGTGCGCGGCCGGGGCCTGGCGGCGGTCAGCTCGGCCTGAGGGGCGGGCCTGGTGCGGCCCCGGAAGGCCTCCAGCGCCTGGGCGGCCTCCTGCACCACCGCCGGGTGCACATCCCGCAGGCCGCGGCGCAACAGCGGCAGGGTGGCCGGGTGGCCCCAGCGGCGGGCGGTGCGCATGGCTTCGAGTCGCTCCGGCTGGCTGCCGTGGGCCGCCGCCGCCAGGCGCGCCAGCAGTTGGGCGCGGCCGCGCTGATCCGCCCGGCGCGGCAGGGGCTGCTCGGCTGGGGGGGAGTCCGCCGCTGCGATCGGGGGGGGCACTGCCGCCGCCGGGCCCGGGGCGACCAACTCCCGCTGGGCCCGGTTGAGGGCGGCCACGGCACTGGTGTCGGCGGAGCGCAGAAAGGGCCGCGGCTGGCGACGCGTGACCAGCCAGAGCGCCACCAGCAAGGTGGCGGCGGCGGCTCCGAGCAGGGAGGGGTTCATGGGGATCGGCGGGACGCGCGAAGCAGGGCGCTGTCAGAGGGGAGGTGCTGAACTTTTATGTCACCCCTGCAGGCCGGCTGGGGGGCTGCGGAAAGCGCTCCTTACAGTACCGGCGGTTGCTTGTGGCCCGCGCCATGACTGGAGAATTTGCCGCTTCCTGGTTGCCCTCGGTGTTCGTGCCGCTTGTGGGCATCCTTGGCCCCGCCGTGGCCATGGCCCTGCTGTTCAACGTGATCGAAGCGCGCGACTGAGCCCTTCCACGCCCCGACCCCGCCACTCCCTTCCGCCGCTCCCCAGCGACCATGACCGTCACCCCCGTGGCCGACCCCTGTGTCGGCAACCTCGCCACCCCCGTCAACAGCAGCTACTTCACCAAGGCGTTCCTCAACGCGCTGCCCGCCTACCGCCCCTCCCTGTCGCCGAACCGTCGCGGCCTTGAGGTGGGGATGGCCCACGGTTTCTTCCTCTACGGTCCCTTTGCGATCACCGGCCCCCTGCGGCTCACGGAATACTCCAGCACCGCTGGCCTGCTGGCCACCATCGGTCTGGTGTCGATTCTCACGGTGTGCCTCTCGATCTATGGCACCGCCGGCAATGGCCCGAACGTGCAGCCGCCGGATGCCACGATCGACAACCCACCGGCCGATCTGTTCACCAAGGCCGGCTGGGCTGAGTTCGCCAGCGGTTTCTGGCTGGGCGGCTGCGGCGGGGCGGCCTTCGCCTGGTTCCTGTGCAGCACCACCCTGGTCTCCCCCCTGGTGAAGATCGCTGGCGGGGTGTGGAGCCTGGGCTGAAGTCCTTGGCTCCAGGCCAGTCATTCCCCCACCCGGTTTCCTTGCCTGTTGTGAGCCTCGCCCTGCGGCGGGGCTTTTTTCATGGCTCCACTCCTCTCCAGGCGGCTGCCGCTTGGCAGCCAGCGAGCCATCCTTCGCAGGATTCGCATTCAGGGGCTCGGTTATTGTCTGCTCTCTTCCAGGGGCTGAGCTGGTTGTCATGACGAGACGGCGACGCCGGCGGCGCGTTCTTGAAGGAGAGGCCCAACCAAGCTCTGGCTCAGACCATCGCGAGGGCATGGTCAAAGTGCGCGTCAGAAGACGTCGGCGCCGCAGTCAGGAGAGGGACAATCTGCGCCGCTATCACGCCAGGCGCCACGATCCGTTGATCACCCTGGCCCTGTATGGGATCAGCATGCTCGTTGTCATGGGTTTTGGCGTTGCGGCGTTCCACGGTCTTGACCAGCTCTACAACCCCGAGCCTCCTCAGCCCCGTCACCCCGCCCAGGCGGCGCCGCCATCCATCTGATCTCACTCTGATCCGCGGCACAGCTCGCTGGAGCGCCCATGCTCACGTCAGCTTTGCTGACGCCGCTGCCGACACCGACGTTGATCGGAGCGTTGGCTTGAGGATTGGTCCATTAAAGAGGATTGTCCCATTAAAAAAGCCCCCGGCGTGAGCCGGGGGCTGGGGTGTCCTTCGAGGAATGATGCGTTCGGGATTTAGCCGAACTTGCCGGAGGTGGAGGCGATCAGGAAGGCGGCGTAGGTGATGAAGTAGCCCACGGTGAAGTGAGCGAGACCCACCACACGGGCCTGGACGATCGAGAGAGCGACGGGCTTGTCGCGCCAGCCGACCAGGTTGGCCAGCGGGGTGCGCTGGTGAGCCCAGACGATGGTCTCGATCAGTTCCTGCCAGTAACCGCGCCAGGAGATCAGGAACATGAAACCGGTGGCCCAGATCAGGTGACCGAAGAGGAACATCCAGGCCCAGACGGCGAGGTTGTTCGAGCCAGCGGGGTTGTAGCCATTGATCAACTGGGAGCTGTTGAGCCACAGGTAATCGCGGAACCAGCCCATCAGATAGGTGCTGGATTCGTTGAACTGGGCCACGTTGCCCT
>JBEIHT010000029.1:0-25302 GCA_040381155.1 Aphanothece sp. | reverse complement strand
GTGGAGACGCGCAACCGCACGAAACGCTTGCCCTCAGCCCACCACAGCCGCCGCTCCTGCAGGTTCACCTGCTGGAGCTTCTTGGTGCGCACATGGGAGTGGCTGACGGCCATGCCGTTGTTGGCGCGCTTGCCGGTGAGCTGGCAGACCCGGGACATGACGTTCAACCGTAAACGAACAGACGGGCAGTCGCCCGATAGGACAACTTAGCAAACACCCTCTGCATCAGGCCTTCTGCCCCCCTGAGCACCCCTTCAAGGCGACCGCACCAGTCGCTCGCCGGTCGCCGCGTCAAACCAGAGTTCATGGTGGCGCTCCCAGCCCAGCCGCAGCGCGTCCGGGGGGGCCTGCTCGGCGGGGAGCATCATGCGCAACTCGCCCTGCTCACTCTCCAGCCAGAGCAGTTGCTGCGAGCCCCACCACTCCCTCCGCAGCAGCCGGGCGGCCAGGCCCCCCTCCAGAACGGGCCGCAGATGCTCGGGTCGCAGCCCCAGCTGACGTCCGTCCCGGGGCGGCAGCAGGTTGAGGGCGGGCCGGCCGAGGAAGGAGGCGACGAAGCGGTTGCGGGGCTGCTCGTACAGCTCCCGGGCCGTGCCCACCTGCTGCAGCCGGCCCGCCTCCAGCAGAGCCAGCCGGTCGGCCAGACCGATCGCCTCCTGCTGATCATGGGTGACGTAGAGCACCGGCGCCTCGCCGCCGCAGAGCAGGCGGCGCAGTTCCGGGCGCAGCTCCTCCCGCAGCTGGGCGTCGAGGTTGCTCATCGGCTCATCGAGAAGCATCAGGGCCGGCTGGCTCAGCAGGGCCCGCGCCAGGGCAAGGCGCTGCCGTTGTCCGCCGGAGAGCTGGGCCGGACGCCGCTCCCGCAGCTCGGCGAGTTGCAGCAGTTCGAGCACGGCATCGATGCGCCGCTCCCGCTCCTGGGGCGGCACGCCACGCACCCGCAGCCCCAGGGCCAGATTGGCGGTGACGTTGAGGTGGGGATAGAGGGCGTAGCTCTGGAACACCATCGCCACCCGTCGCCGGCCGGCCGGCTCGGCGGTGATGTCCCGCTCCCCCAGCAGGATGCGGCCACCCTCCTCCGGCGACTCCAGGCCCGCCACCAGGCGCAGGGTGGTGGTTTTGCCGCAGCCGCTCGGACCGAGCAGTGCCACGCATTCCCCCGCCTCCACCCGCAGGTTGAGGCCGCTCAGCAGGCTGCGGCCGCCGACCCGGCGCCCCAGCTGTCGCAGCTCCAGCGCGCTCATCCCTTCACCGCCCCCTGGGTGAGGCCGGTGACGATCGCCCGCTGGAAGAGCAGCAGCAGCAGCACCAGGGGCAGGCTGCCCAGCACGGTGGCGGCGGCGAAGGCGCCGTAGGGGATGGTGAACACCGAGGAGGCGCCGATGCGGGCGATGGCGGCGCTCAGGGTGAGCAGCGGCTCCCGGCTGATCCAGGTGAGGGCGATCGGGTATTCGCTCCAGCTGAACAGAAACACCAGGATGGCGGTGCTGGCGATCGCCGGAGCCAGCAGGGGCAGCAGCACATAGCGCAGGCGCTGGAGGGGGCCGAGGCCCTCCAACCGGGCGGCGTCCTCCAGTTCCGGAGGCAGGTCGGCCAGGGCCGCGCGCAGCAGCAGGATCGCCAGGGGCAGGGAAAGGGCGGCGTAGGGCAGGGCGAGGGCGAGCAGGTGGTTCGCCAGACCCAGCTGGCGCGCCCACTCCAGCAGGGCGAGGAAGAGGAGCGCGGTGGGGAAGAGGCTCGCGGCCACCAGCAGGGCGAGGGTGCCCCAGCGCAGGGCGCCGCGCTGCTGCTGCAGACCGTAGGCACAGGGAATGGCCAGCAGCAGGGTGAGGGCGGTGCCGGCCACGCCCACCACAGCGCTGTTGAGCAGATAGCGCCAGAAGGGGGGATCGGCCGCCAGCAACTGGCTGTAGTTCTCCAGGGTCCAGCCGCTGAAGATCCCCCCGCCCGGCCCCCCGAGCCCGAGATTCCCGGACACCAGGGAATCAGCCGGGCGCAGGGAGGTGTAGAGCTGCCAGAGCAGCGGCCCCAGGCTCCAGAGCAGCGCGACGGCCCGGATCATGCGGCGGATCCGGCCCGCCGCTGCCACACCAGCCAGAGCAGGGCAGGCAGGAGCAGCAGCAGGAAGGTGGCGAGCAGCACCGTGGCGCCATAACCGAAGTCGAGGAAGCGCATGGCGTTGAGGTAGGCGTAGAGGGCCAGGCTCTCGGTGCTGCCGGCGGGCCCGCCGCCGGTGAGCACCTGGATCAGGTCGAACACACCGAGCGCCTGGGCCAGCCGAAACAGGGCCGCCAGGCCGATCCAGGGGGCAATCAAGGGCAGGGTGAGGCTCTGCAGAATCCGCCAGCGACCCGCCCCCTCAAGGATAAGCGCCTCCTCCAGCTCCGGCGGGATCGCCTGGAGGCCGGCGAGTAGCAGCAGGGCCACAAATGGGGTGGTTTTCCAGACATCGGCAACGACCACGGCTAACCAGGTGGTGGCGGGGGTGCTGAGGAAGCCGTAGGGGGCGGTGCCGAGGGCAACGAGCAGGGCATTGAGCGGGCCGTGGGGATCGTTGAAAATCCAACGCCAACCGAGGGCCATCACCGTGGAGGGCAGGGCCCAGGGCAGCAGCACCGCTGCGCGCAGCCAACCGCTGCGGGGTTGATGCAGCAACAGGGCCAGCCCCAACCCCAGCACCAGCTCCAAGGAGACGGAGACGCCGGCGAAACGCAGGGTCTGCCAGGCGTCCTGCCAAAACCGCCCGTCCTGCGCCAGCCGCAGCCAGTTCGCACCGCCGTTGGCCACCGGCTCCAGGGAGGTGAGCACGGAGCTGGCGTGGGCGCTGAGCCAGGCGTAGCGCAGCAGGGGGGCAACGAACACCGCCGCCAGCAGCACCAGGGCGGGCACCATCGGTAGCCAAGCGATCATGGGGGTGTCCCTGCAGCGGTGCCCAGCGCGGGTTCACTCTGCCCCTGGACGGCGCCCATCGCCGCCGTCGCCGTGCCGCCGCCGCTGATCAGTCCGTACACCTGCCGCTGCGGCACCTCGCAGAACCGCCAAAAGATAGGAGGGATTGGACAGGGTGATGTCCCCTTCCAGCGCCCCCACGCTGCACTGCCAGGGGTAACGGCAGGCGCTCCAGAGCGCGGTCCTCGTCGAGGCGGCGCCAAGTGGCGGCGTAGCCGTCGCGCGAGGCCAGCCGACTTGCGTCGAGATGATCCGATGGCAGGGCAAGACCAGGAAGCACCCTGCGACAAAGCTGATGGCAGCTCTCACAGCCCTCCTGCAGGCATGCCAACGGTTGCCTGGGGCTACAGGCCAGACAAGCGGTCAGCGAAGCAGGCCTGGCCGCACCCTGAAAACCCCAAGGAGTCGGGCCATAAGCAATGGCAGGAGCGATGGCAATCCCCCCCTGTTTCAAGACCGTTCCGTGATGGCTGGCTGAGATGCGCGGTTGAACGTGAATCCGACGTCCGCCGATAACGCGAACAACGCGTTAGAATCAGGCTGTTTAGGATGCGAGACGAGGACGCAAGTACGGGCACTTAAAGCTTGAATTGCGAGCTTCCCAGATCAAATCGATTCAGCCACTTCAACATAAGTGATGCAATCCAGGTCGTCAATGCCCCAGTTAACGAGAGTTTGACTGATCACCTTGAGGCCGCTTGAAATGCATAGCTGATGGAAGATGTCCGATGACATGAAGTTGCGCCAATGCGGGTTGGCGCTGATGTCTTGGGTTAATTGTGCCAGGTTTGAATGATGAAAGATTGCGCGGCCTGAGCAGAGTCTGCTGAACGATCGCAGATAGCCGGCGATGTCTAATATGTCGAAGTGAACCATGGCGTCCCAGCTGTAGACAAAGTCATACCTGCGGCCGGTAAAATCGTTAAGATCTGAGCCATTCAACCGGAACAGCTCGGTCGTGGGCTGAGTTTCTGAAGCTCGGAAGCAATGCTTGAGAGCCCGCTCGGCGAGAGGAAGATTGTCTGCGGCAACATCAAGCAACCCAAACCGGCTAATCCTTGCACCTGCAGCTTGAAAGGCTTGGTAAACTTCTCTTGAGATACTGCCATGGCCACAGGCAAAATCTGCGATGGAATATTCTTCCTTGTTGAGCGAGTTAATAGAATCTTTTATAAAAGGAAGCAGATAGGTATTGACCTGCGCATTGGCTCCGGATTCTCGGAGGTGGTGATAGTTGCTGTTAGAATCCCATCCAGCGTAAAGAGCGGTTTTTGGCATGGCTTGTCTGGAGAATTAGCTGATAGCCCATGGTATCAGTCTGCCAAGCACTCTCCGAACCATTGCGGCCATGCGCTGCAATCCCTTTGCCCGAATCCTGGCGATCTTCGCCAGCCCAATGATCACTGCCCTTCAAGCCGCTGATCAGCTGGGCCGGCTGCACGACTGAGTGATTTTGGCAAGGAAATGGGCCTCCAGCGAGGGACACACTTCAGCCACGACGCCTTGCGGCCGAGACTGCTCCAGCAGGTGGTTGGACATCGTGGCGGACGCCAGACAGGCGCCAGGGTACAACCCTCCAGCAAAGACGAGGGCAGGGCCATCCCATCGTGCACGTCAATCGGCTGACCGTGGACTGCCGTAATCAGCTTGCCCCCAGAGGCTGCTGCCTGGCGAGCCATTCGCGGCAGCAAGCCAGACATTGGTCTGTGCCAGTCTGCCCGGGACCGCCCCATCGCGATGCCAGCGGCTCAGCGACTCGGCGGCTCAGCGACTTGGCAGCGGCCAGATGAACGCGCTTCTTCGGAAATGAGGCACCACAGGCTGCCGGACGACCCGTTCGCAGCTCATGAGTGGGCGGCTACTCAGGGGCTGCCCCCCCTGCCCGTCGACCGGACTGCCGCTGGCCCGCAGCAAGGCGCCGACATGGGGCCAGTGGCGCAACAAAGTGGCTTCGCCGTTGGCAAAGCTCTGCACAGCCGCGAGTCCCCTGCCGGGCGCCTACCAGAGCGCCCAGCAGGGCCAGCAGAACCTCGCTCACCACGCCGCTCAGACCCTTGGGGTCGGCGGGAGAGGGTTTCCAGCTCGACGAGGTTGTGGCGGTGGCGTTCCCCCTGATCTGTGCGCCAGGAAGCGTTCATGGGGCCGTTCCCGAAGCGGCGCGCAGCACGATCTCACTCTGGCCCTGGCTGGCGGCGATCGCCGCGGCGGGGCTGCCGCCGCCGCTGAGCAGCCCATTCACCTGCCGCTGCAGCACGTCGCTGAGCTGGGCGTAGAGGGGGGTGACGGGACGAACCACGGCCCCCTCCAGGGCGCGCCGCTGCACGGCCAACAGCGGCAGCTCCCGCTGCAGGATTTCGTCGTCGTAGAGGCTGCTCCAGGTGGGGGCGTAGCCGTAGCGCCGGGCCAGGTGGCGCTGCACGTCCTCACCCCCGAGCCAGCGGAGCACGCGGGCGGCCTCGCGGGGGTGGGGGCTGGAGCGCAACAGGGCGAGGCCCCAGCTGCCCAGGGTGCCGGCGCCCCGCTGGCCCGGGGCTCCCACCAGGGTCGTGACCCCCACATGACCGGCCACGGGCCCACCGCCCTCCTGCAGCAGGGCATAGGCATAAGGCCAATTGCGCAGGAAGGCCGCTTCTCCGGCGGCGAAGAGCTGCAGGGCCTCGTTTTCTGCGAAACCCGCCACCGCCGCTGGGCTGATGCCGCTGCGGATCAGATCCTGCAGCCAGGCCACGGCCGCCACCGCTTCCGGGCCCTCCAGGCTGGGTCGGCCCCCCACCACGCCGCTGCTCGGCTCCCACCAGCGAGCCCCAAAGGCCTGGAGCGCCTCGCTGACCACGCAGCTCAGTCCCTCGTATTGCCGGCCCTGCCAGAGGTAGCCCCAGCGCACCCGGCCCTGCCTTTGCAGTCGGCGGGAGATGCTCTCCAGCTCGGCGGTGTCGCGGGGCGGGCGATCCATCAGATCGGTGCGCCAGTAGAGCAGGCCCGTATCCCCCTGCAGGGGGAAGCGCCAGAGGTGACCATCGAAGCGGGTGGCGAGCCGGGCCCCGGCCACCATGCCGTTGAGGGCGTCGTCCCCCAGCAGGGGCTCCAGCGGGGCAAGCCAGCCGGCGGCCGCGTAGCGGGCCGTCCAGGTCTGGTCGAGTAGGAGCAGGTCGTAGGGGGTATCGCCGAGCAACAGGCCGCTCACCGCCAGGTCGGAGAGGGTGTCGCCATCGAGGGGACCCCGCACCACCTCCACCTTCAGGTCGCGGTGCGCTGCGTTGAAGCGGTCCACCGGTTCGGCGGTGGCATCGGCGAAGGAGGCGGGCATCAGCACCCGCACCGTCAGGGGCGCCGGCGTGGCCCCCGCCGCCAGGGAGAGGGGAAGGGCGACCGCTAACAGCAGACCCAGGCCTAACGCCAGCATGGCCAGAGGGGTTCGCGCCAGAGGCGAGGAAGGCCGGGTTGCCTGGGGGGGACGGGCGGCGGAACGGAGGTTCAGAGCAGGCGCTCCATCAGCCGGCCCATCAGGGCGACATCGCGCTGCTGGAAACCCGCCAGTTGGTTGGGCTCCAGTCCACCCACCGTCAGGCGGGCCATCTCATAAAGATGGCGGCTGAGGTCAAGCGCCAGGCGCCGGCTGGGCGAATCCTCGGCGGCACCGGTAATCACGGCGCCGGCGGCGAGCTTGCGCAGACCTTCCACCAGCGGATGGCGCCGGTTGACCAGCAGCACGTGGTGATCGGGCAGGCCCGGGAGCCGCTGCTCCATCAGGGCGCCCATGTCGTTGATGCGGCGCATCTGCTCCGGCAACAGGATCAGGGCCGCGGGGGCCTCATCACCCTTGAGGGCCTGCACCTTGACGGTCACCCGGTCGTCGGCAAGGGCAGAGCGGAACAGTTCACGCAGCTTTTCGCCGGCATCCTGGCCATCGGCGTCGGCCAGCTCGGGCTCGTTGTCCTGAAGGCTCTCGGCCAGCTCCGCGTCCACCCGCTGGAAGCTGAGCTCCCCGTGGCGATGCTCCAGCCAGGGGATGAACTGGGCATCGATCAAGGTGTCGGCCAGCAGCACCTCAGCCCCCTGGGAGCGCCAGAGGGCGAGGGCGCTGGCCTGGGCCGCTTCATTGGTGCAATAAAGAATGCGTTTGGCGTCCGCCTCCGCCAGGCGGGCGCGGTAGCCGGCCAGGGTGGTGTAGGTGTGGTCGCCGGCGGCGATCGGATCGGCGCTCTCTCCCTCGCCGGCGGCGGCGGCGGTGGTGCGGAACAGCACCAGATCCGCCACCTGATCGGCGAATTTCTCATCCTCCATCGCGCCGATCTTGATGAAGGGGGCCAGCGATTCCCAGATCTCGGCGTAGCGGGCCGGATCCTCACGGCGCAGCTCCTTGAGGCGATCGCCGATCTTCTTGGCCACGAAGCCGCCGATCGAGCGCACGCGCCGGTCGGTCTGCAGTGCGCTGCGGCTGACGTTCAGGGGAATGTCCGGGGAATCGAGCACGCCGCGCAGGGGCAGCAGGTAGCGGGGCACCACCTCCTTGATCGAATCGGAAACAAACACCTGATTGCAGTAGAGGCGGATCTCACCGTTCTCCCAGTCCGCCCGGCCACTGATGCGGGGGAAGAAAAGGATGCCCTGCAGGGTGTACGGGTAATCGGTGTTGAGGTGCACCCACAGCAGCGGGTCGCCCTGGAAGGGGTAGAGGTAGCGGTAAAGCTCGATGTAGTCGTTGTCGCTCAGCTCACGGGGACTGCGGCGCCAGGGTGCTTCCCGCTTGTTGACCGTTTCGCCATCCAGCTGCACCGGCACCGGCAGGAAGTCGCAGTAGGTGGTGATCAGGGTGCGGATGCGGGCCGGTTCGATGTACTCCAGCTCCTCCTCCATCAGATGGAGGATCACATCGGTGCCGGGCTCGCTGCGCTCCGCGGGGGTGAGGTTGAAGCGGGGCGAGCCGTCGCAGCTCCAGCGAACCGCCTCACTCCCCTCTCGGGCCGAAAGGCTGACGAGCTCCACCTGGCGGGCGACCATGAAGCTGGAGTAGAAGCCCAGGCCGAAATGGCCGATGATGGCATCGCCTTCCTGCTTGTACTTCTCGAGGAATTCCTCGGCGCTGGAGAAGGCCACCTGGTTGATGTAACGCTTCACCTCCTCGGCATTCATGCCGATGCCGTTGTCGGAGATGGTGAGCGTTGTGGCCTCCCGATCGATGCGGATGGCGATCTGGCCCACCGGGCCTTCGCTGCAGTCGCCGGCCATGGCCGCCATGCGGCGCTTGCTGATCGCATCAACCCCGTTGCTGACCAGCTCCCGCAGGAACACCTCATGGCCGCTGTAGACGGCCTTCTTGATGATCGGAAAGATGTTCTCCGTATGGATCTGGATCTGTCCCTGTTCTTCCAGAACCGGCATGGCGGCAATGCAATGCAACCGCAAAACCCTAGGCAACAGCCCTGCACAGCTCAACCGCCCAGCAGGGGGGGTGTCCGAACCTGGCGCACGATCAGCCGACCTTCTGCAGCTCCGGCCGCTCCTCCGGCAGGATCGCCCCCGCCACCGGGCACACCTGCAGGCAGATGCCGCAATCGATGCAGGTGTCGGCGTCGATCCAATAGAACGGGGTGCCGCGGCTGTTGGTGCCCGAACCCGGATGGATGCAGGCCACCGGGCAGGCGTCCACGCAGTCGGCCACGCCATCGCAGATTTCGGTGACGATCGTGTGGGCCATTGCTGCGGCAGGTCGAACGGCCGGATCCTAGGCAGCCAGCCACTGGGCGCCGCGACAACCGCGGCTGGCCGCGATCCGCTCCGCTTCGGCGGCGGAGTCGCAGGGGTCCGGGCAAAGTTCGGCCGCCTCGCCCGCCGCGTGCAGCTCCGCCAGGCGAGCCAGGGCTGCCCCCAGGCCGGCCTCGCCGCTGGCGGCCACCAGCCAGGGGGCGGCTGGTTCGGCGGCGCGATGCTCCGCCCCCAGCAGCTCGCGGATCTCCTCGATGGCGAAGGCGAACCCCGTGCCGGCGCTGAGCTCTGGATCGGCGCAGAAGCGGCCCACCAGGGCGTCGTAGCGGCCGCCGCTGGCGATCGCCACCGGCGCATCGGCCCCCTGGCAGACCAGCTTCAGCACCAGGCCGTCGTAGAGATCGAAGTGGGGTTGGAAGGTGGGATCGAGCTGCAGGCGTACCCCCAGGGCCGCCGCCCGGGGCGCCACACCCTCCAGGGTGCGGGCCAGGCTGTCGAGGAGCGGCAGCGGGCCAAGCCATTGCTCCAGCTGATAAAGCACCCGGGCCGGTTCGCCCCGCAGGGCGATCAGGGTCATCAGCCGCTGGCGCTCGGTCGCGGAAAGGGGCAGCTCGGCCAGGGCGAGCGGGTCGAACTCGGTGAGGGCCGCCCGCACCGGGCCCTGCTGGGGGGCAGGCAACTGGCGCAACAGGGCGCTGAGCACACCGTGGTGGCCCACCAGCAGGGTGGGTTGGTGCTCCGGCCGCAGCCCGAGGGTGGCGCAGGCGGCCAGCAGCAGGTGCATCAACTCGGTGTCGGCGGCAGGGGAGGGAACGCCGAGCAGTTCCACACCGCTCTGCAGCTGCTCACTCACCCGCTGGCCGCCCGCCTCCGCCATGGCGCTGCGGAAGGTGCTGCCGCAGGCCCAGAGGCGCAGGGGTCTGGGCCGGTCGGCCAGCCGCGTGCTGGCGGCGCGGGCAATCGAGGCGGTGAGCTCGGGCCGCAGGCCGAGGGGCTCATCCGCCACCAGCCGCACCAGCTCCCGCTCCTCGATGGCGCCCCCCGCCTGGAGGGTGTCGAGCCGCTCGATCGAGGGGGGCGCCACCTCCTGATAGCCCCAGAGCCGGTAGACCTCCGCCAGGGTGTCGCTCAGGCGCCGGTTGCCCTCCACCTCCCGGGGGTTGAGGTCGCGGACGCCGGCGGCGGGTTGCAGGGCCATGGCAGGGGCGGCAGGGGCGGCGGGGGCGGGGAAGCGACGGGCCGATCCTATGGAGCGCTGCGCAGCGGGCCCATCAGGGGGAATCGGTGTCGAGCTCCGGGGCGCCGTAGCTGGCTCCCGCCAGGGGCTGGCAGCGGGCGAGGTCCGCCACGATCGCGCTGTGCAGCTGAGGTCCGCAGGCGATCAGGCGGCCATCCCCCAGGCGCAGCCGCTGGCCGTCGTAAGTGCTCACCACCCCGCCCGCCTCCTCCACCAGCACCACCGCCGCCGCCAGGTCCCACGGGGCCAGACCCCTCTCCCAGTAGCCATCGAGAGCACCGGCCGCCACCCAGGCCAGGTCCACCGCCGCGGCTCCGGCCCGTCGCACCCCGTGGCTGCGGTGGGTGAACCAGGCGAACTCGGCGTAGTTGTTGTCGAGCCGTCCGGCCCGGTCGTAGGCGAAGCCCGTGGCCAGCAGGGCATCGGCCAACCGCTCGCAGGCGCTCACCTGCAGGCGGCTGTCGTTGCGCCAGGCCCCCTCGCCGGCGGCGGCCCAGAAGCTCTGCTGCAGGGCGGGCAGCTCCAGCGCCCCCAGGAGCGGCTCGCCGCGCCAGAGCAGGCCGACGGAACAGGCGAAGATCGGAAAGCCATGGGCGTAGTTGGTGGTGCCATCCAGTGGGTCGACACACCACTCGAGATCGCCCTTGCCGCTGCGCCGGCCACTTTCCTCCGCCAGCACCGCAAAGGACGGGGTCTCCTGCTCCAACACCGCCAGCACCGCCGCTTCAGCGGCCAGATCGGCCTCCGTGACGAGGTTGCCGGCGCTGCCCTTGCTGCGCACGTTCTCCAGCTGGCCGAACAGACGCCGCAGCGGCTCGGCGCCGGCGGCGGCCGCCCGCCGGGCCACCTCCGCCAGGTGCAGCAGCTCCCCCTGCGGCAGCCCGGCACCGCGTCGCGCCGCAGCGGAAAGGGAAAGGTCGCTCATTCCTCGTCGAGCGGCAGGCCGGCACGCACCGCGCCGCGGCCGAAGTGGCGGCCGAACTGCAGGTCGTACACCTCATCCTCATCCTGGGTTTCCACCTCCAACGGACCGATGGCCCGCGCCACGCAGAGCAGTCCGTAGCCGCGGCTGCGCAGCTCGCGGGAGAGGCCGAGAGCTTCACGATGGTCGATGTCGCCGGCCAGCACCCGCACGGCGCAGGCGGTGCAGCAGCCGTTGCGGCAACTGAAGGGCAGGGGATCGCCCTGGCGCTCGAAGCTGCGCAGGATGTACTCCCCCTCGGGAACGTCGTGGCGGATCAGCCGTCCGGCCTGGCGCCAGTGCACGGTGATCGGAAAGCTGCGGGTCATGGTGGCCGGAGTGGGGGGCGGCGGAGGAAGCTGCCTGCTACATTGCCACGGGCCTTGATTCCTCCTGCGGAGAGGTGGCCGAGTGGTCGAAGGCGCAGCACTGGAAATGCTGTATAGGGGCAACTCTATCGAGGGTTCGAATCCCTCCCTCTCCGTTCCTTACCAGCCCCGTCAGGGGCTTTTTCATGGCCCAGCCGCTCACTTCCAGCGGCGGCTCGCTGGGTTGGCAAGGGGGGTGGGGTGGGCTTCAGCCGAAGCGACCGCTGACGTAATCGAGGGTGGCCTGCTGGCCGGGAGCGTTGAAAATCTTTTCGGTTTCGCTGTACTCCACCAGATAGCCCAGTTTGCCGGTGCCACCTTCCACGGCCTCGGCATTGAAAAAGGCGGTCATGTCGGCCACGCGCACCGCCTGCTGCATGTTGTGGGTGACGATGATGATCGTGTAGCTGCGTTTCAGCTCATGCATCGTCTCCTCGATCTTCAGGGTGGAGATCGGATCGAGGGCGGAGCAGGGTTCATCCATCAGGATCACCTCCGGCTCGGTGGCGATGGCGCGGGCGATGCAGAGGCGCTGCTGCTGGCCACCTGAGAGGGCCAGGCCGCTTTCCTGCAGTTTGTCCTTGCACTCCTCCCACACGGCGGCCTTGCGCAGCGAGCGCTCCACCAGCTCATCCATGTCGCCGCGGAAGCCGTTGATGCGGGCGCCGAAGGCGATGTTTTCGTAGATCGTCTTCGGGAAGGGGTTGGGTTTCTGGAACACCATGCCGATGCGCCGCCGCACCTCGACCGGATCAACCTTCGGCTGGTAAAGATCCTGACCATCGAACAACACTCTCCCCTTTAGCTTGCAGCCTGGAATCAGGTCGTTCATCCGGTTCAGGCCTCGCAGCACTGTGCTTTTGCCACATCCCGATGGGCCGATGAAGGCGGTCACCCGGCCACGGGGGATATCCATGAAAACGCCGCGCACGGCCTCAAAGCTTCCATAGGAAATTGTGACATCCTGCAGTGACATGCAGACGTCGTTTGCATCAGATGTGCTGGAGGAGGCGGTGGAAGTGGTCATGGGAAAAGTTGTGGGACGAGCTTGACAATGAAGGAATCAGGTTCTCCCGGCGGAGCCGAGCCAGCGGGCCAGAAGATTGGCTCCCAAGATCATAAGCACCAGAACAAATGAGGCCGCCCAGGCAAGTTCGTTCTGGGCTTCGTAAGGCATGATCGCAAAGTTGAAGATTAACACCGACATCGTGGCGATAGGGTTGAAGACCCCCTCTGGCCAAAATGGAGAGAACAAAGCGGTAAAAATGAGTGGAGCGGTCTCGCCGGCGGCCCGGGCGATAGCAAGAACAACACCAGTCGCGATCGTGGTGAGGGCTGCGGGAAGAACCACGCGAGTGACCGTTACAAAACGGGAAGCCCCAACCCCAAAGGAGCCCCAGCGCATTTCTTGGGGGACAAGCTTGAGTCCTTCCTCGGTGGTTTTGATGACCGTAGGCAACATGAGGACTGCGAGGGCGATGCCGCCCGCCATGGCACTATAGCTCTGACCAAAGAATACCCGGGTGGAAACGATGATGCCATAGATGAACACACCACAAACGATTGAGGGGACACCCGCCAAGACATCGTTGCCGAAGCGTACAAAGGGTGCGAACCAGCCTCGACCAGAATATTCGCTGAGATAGATACCGCCGCCCACACCCACTGGGATGGCAATCAGCGAGGCGAGTAAAGTCACAACAACAGTCCCGATGATCGCATTACCGATGCCGCCGCCGCTCATTCCGGGGGCTGGAGGCAGTTGCGTGAGCAGCTGGAGATTGAGAAGCTTGCCCCCTTGAACGAGAACATAGACAAGAACCAGTAGCAGTGGCAGCACCGCCAGCGACGCAAAAATGCCGGCGATGGAGGTGAACATTCGATTGTAGCGGTTCCTTGAAAGAGAGGGATCAAAGAAGAGTGAGTTGCGCTCGAAGGTGGCAGTCATATCAACTGGAGGTAAGGGAAGTGTTCAAAGATTTAGTACCGCAGGCTGAGCTTACGAACCACCCAACGCGCCAAGACATTAACAGTGAAGGTGAGAATCATAAGGATTAATGCAGCATACATGAGTGCCGAGACCTGAATGCCATCGGCCTCGCCAAACTGGTTGGCAAGCAGTGAGGCGATCGTGTTGCCAGGTGCAAGCAGGGAGGTGGAGAAGTTAAGGGAATTGCCGATGATCATTGTCACGGCCATCGTCTCGCCCATCGCACGACCGAGTGCCAGCATGATTCCACCAGTAATCGCCGAGACTGCTGCTGGAAGAATGATGTTGAGAATGGCCCCCCATCGGGTGGTGCCCACCCCGTAGGCACCTTGACGGAGCTCGATGGGCACCTGTCGAAGGGCATCGCGGGAGATGGACGTGATGATGGGGAGGATCATCACCACCAAAATGAGAACAGCAGGCGCGACACCGGGACCCTGGGGAACTGTGGAGAAGAGTGGTGTCCAGCCCAGGTAGGTGTGAAGAGCTCCCAGCAGTGGACGGAGCATGGGTTCCATCACAAAGATCGCCCATAGACCGAGGACCACAGAGGGGATGGCGGCAAGCAGCTCGACCATCAATCCGATCGCCTCGCAGAAAACAGGAGGAATGAGCTCCTCGGTGATGAAGATGGCGGTACCGAGACCTAAAGGGACTGCAATCAGAAGGGAAAGAAATGAAGTCACCATAGTGCCGTATATGGCCGTGAAGGCGCCATATTTATTGTTAACCGGATCCCAGGCAGAAGTAATTAGAAAATTCAGACCGAAATCTTTCAATGCCTCCTGAGCACCGTGCAGGACTGTAAAAAAAATGCCTGCCAACACAATGGCCACCAGACCTGCCAAGCCAAGGGTCAGCCAGCGGAACCCGTTGTCGACAAGCTTTTCAGCAGCCGGCCGGCGGCGCAGGGTGAAGGCGTCCTGAACACTGCCACTGGGGGGGAGGCCATCCAGCCTATTCATAAGGGCGGAAGTGGGGAAAGCCGTACGACGGCCGATTTCAATCTCATTTTAGGAAGAGGTTCCTGCGCGACCGTTTAAGCTTCGATTAACGGATGGCCAGGGCCGGTACCTTGGGCTCACACCCGTCCGGGCAGGACGGCACCTCTCTTCCTTCATGGGGCGGATCGTTGGCATCGACCTGGGCACCACCAACTCGGTGGTGGCGGTGCTCGAGGGCGGGCGCCCCCAGGTGATCGCCAGCGCCGAGGGGGGCCGCACCACCCCGTCGGTGGTGGGCTTCAGCCGGGAGCGCGAACTGCTCGTCGGCCAGCTGGCGCGGCGCCAGCTGGTGCTCAATCCCCGCAACACCTTCGCCAACCTCAAGCGCTTCGTCGGCCGCGGCTGGGACGAACTCGACGAGAGCAGCCTCGGGGTGCCCTACACGGTGCGGGCGAACGACCAGGGCAACGTGCGCATCGTCTGCCCCGCCACGGAGCGGGAGTACGCCCCGGAAGAGCTGGTGGCCTCGATCCTGCGCAAGCTTGTGGACGATGCCGCCACCTATCTCGGGGAGCCGGTAGAGGCGGCGGTGATCACCGTCCCCGCCTACTTCAACGACGCCCAGCGCCAGGCCACCCGCGATGCCGGGCGCCTGGCGGGCCTGCAGGTGGAACGCATCCTCAACGAGCCCACGGCGGCGGCCCTGGCCTATGGCTTCGACCGCAGCGCCGCCCGGCGGGTGCTCGTCTTCGACCTGGGCGGCGGCACCTTCGACGTCTCGGTGCTGCGCATCGCCAACGGGGTGTTCGATGTGAAGGCCACCAGCGGCGACACCCAGCTCGGTGGCAACGACTGGGACCGCAGGATCGTCGACTGGGTGGCGGATGCCTTCGAGAAGCAGCACGCCATCGACCTGCGCCGCGATCGCCAGGCCCTGCAGCGCCTCAGCGAGGCGGCGGAAAAGGCCAAGCAGGAGCTCTCCGGGGTGCGCAGCACGCCGATCTCCCTGCCCTTCATCGCCACCGGCTCGGAGGGCCCCCTCCATATCGAAACCACCCTGGAGCGGGGCGTGCTGGAAAGCCTCTGCCCCGATCTGCTCGATCGCCTGCTGCGGCCCGTTCAGCGCGCCCTGCGGGACTCCGGCATGACCGCTGACGACATCGACGATGTGGTGCTGGTTGGCGGCTCCACCCGGATGCCGATGGTGCAGGAGATGGTGCGCACCCTGGTGCCCCGTGAACCGTGCCAGTCGGTGAACCCGGACGAGGTGGTGGCGATCGGCGCCGCCGTCCAGGCGGGCATCCTCACCGGCGAGCTGCGGGATCTGATGCTCAACGACGTCACCCCCCTCTCGCTCGGGCTTGAGACGATCGGCGGGGTGATGAAGGTGCTGATCCCCCGCAACACGCCGATCCCGGTGCGCAAGGCGGATGTGTTCAGCACCTCCGAGGCGAACCAGAACTCCGTGGAGATCCACGTGCTGCAGGGGGAGAGGCAGATGGCGGAAGGCAACAAGTCGCTCGGGCGCTTCCGCCTCTCCGGCATCCCACCGGCCCCCCGGGGCGTGCCCCAGGTGCAGGTCTCCTTCGACATCGACGCCAACGGCCTGCTGCAGGTCTCCGCCACCGACCGCACCACCGGGCGCCAGCAGAGCGTGTCGATCCAGGGGGGATCGAATCTGAGCGAGGAGGAGATCCAGAAGCTGCTGGAGGAGGCGGAGCAGAAGGCGGCGGAGGACCGGCGCCAACGGACCGAGATCGATCGGCGCAACCGGGCTCAGACCCTGGTGGGCCAGGCGGAGCGGCGCCTGCGGGACGCCGCCCTCGAGCTGGGGCCCTACGGGGCTGAGCGCCAGCAGCGGGCGGTGGAGCTGGCCCTGCGGGACGTGCAGGATCTGCTCGCCAGCGGCGAGTCCGCCGAACTGGAGCTGGCGGTCAGCCAACTGCAGGAGGCCCTGTTCGGCCTGAACCGGCGGTTGATGAGCGAACGGCGCGCCGAGGCCGGCCCCCTGCAGGGCATCCGCAACACCCTCGGCTCCCTCAAGGACGAACTGTTCGCCGAGGACGATTGGGATGACTGGGACAGCCCGCGCCGGGGCGACTGGGAGGGGGGTCGCCGCGCCGATCCCTGGGCGATGCCGACCCGAGGTTATGGGGGGCAGGAGGGGCGGGATCCCTACGGCGTCCTCCCCGGCCGCGAGCCGGCGCGGGACTTCGACGATGGCTACGGTCAGGGTCCGCCGCCGCCGCGGCGCCCGCCGCTGCCTGAAGCGATGGCCCGCCGGCCCGTGCGGAAGCTGCAGGACGACCCCTGGGCGGACGACGAATTGCCGTGAGCCGTTCCGCCACCGCCGGCCCCTCCCTGGATGGCCGGCCTGACTTCTGGTCGGTGCTGGGCCTGGAGCCAGGGGCCGACAACGAAAGCCTCAAGCGGGCCTTCCGCCTGCAGGCCCGCCGCTGGCATCCCGACCTCAACGGCAACGACCCGGTGGCCGAGGAGCGCTTCAAGCTGGTCAACGAGGCCTATGCGGTACTCTCCGATCCCCGCCGGCGCCAGGCCTGGGAGGCGGGGCTGGAGGAGGGCAACGGCCCGGCGGGGGAACGGGATCCCTTCGCCAGCGGTTTCCCCCGCTTCGAGGACTACCTGGCCGCCCTCTTCGGCGTGCGCCGCGAGGAGGACGGGGAGGAGGAGCCGCTGGAGCGCCAGCCCCGGGCAGGGCAGCGGCCTAGCGGCGCCGGCGAGGTGGCCGCCAGGCCCGCCTCCCCACCCCCCGTGCAGGCGGCCGGCGACCTGGAGAGCCTGGTGGAGCTCTCCCCCGAGCAGGCCCTGGAGGGGACGAGGGTGGAGCTCCGCCTTCCCGATGGCACCGAGGTGGAGGTCTGGACGCCGCCCCTTGCCGGCGATGGCTGGCGCTTGCGGCTTGCGGGGGTCGGACCCGGGGGGGGCGACCATTTCCTGCAGCTGCGGGTGCGCACGGAGGAGGGGCTGCGGATCGATGGGCTGCGGGTGCTCTTCCAGCTGGATCTGCCCCCCGCCGACGCCGCCCTGGGCTGTCAGGCGGTGGTTCCCACCCTGGAGGGGCCCGTGCGCCTGCGGGTGCCGGCGGGTTCCTCCAGTGGGCGGCTGCTGCGGCTGCGGGGCCGGGGCCTGGAGAGCGGTGGGCAGCGGGGCGACCAGCTCGTGGAGGTGCGCATCGTGGTGGAGGACTCCCTCGACGAAGCCCAGCAGGCCCTCTACCGGCGGTTGCGGGAGCTGGCGGAGGAACGGCACGGCGGATGAGACACTGAGCCGGAGCCTTCCCCAACCGCCCGTGAGTTCCGAACCGGTGCACGTGCTGCTCTTCGACGCCGGCAGCGACACGGAGGGGATCCATTCCCTGGAAGTCAACGGCCGCACGGTGGTTCTGCTGTTCGAGGATCCCGACGACGCGGAGCGCTACGCAGGCCTGCTGGAAGCCCAGGATTTCCCAATGCCCAGCGTGGAGGCCCTGGAGCGGGAGGAGATCGAGCGTTTCTGTTCCGAGGCGGGCTACGAGGCCCGCCACGTGCCCGCCGGCTTCCTGCCCCGCAGCGATCAGGACCGGCTGCTGATCGCCCCGCCGGAGCAGAACCTGGATGTGAGCCATTGGCGTGAGCTCGCCGAGGCTGAGCTCGCTCAGGCTGAGGGCTCCGAGCCTGGGGCTGCCGAGGGTCGTGATCCCGAGCTGGAGGCTTTCCGCCGCCGTCTCGAGGGCCTGCTGTGAGCACCTCCGGCCCCGCCGGCCCCGCGGGCCCCTCCGGTTCCGCCGCGGCCATCCGCAGTCGGGGCCACCTGCTCACCGAACAGGCCAATCCGGCCAGCGAGCACCTCGATCAGCTCGCCACCACGGAGCTGGTGGACCTGTTCTGCCGCAATGAGCTGGAGCCGCAGCGGGCGGTGGCCGGCGCCGCCGGGCCTCTGGCTGCCGCGGTCGATGCGATTGCCGGGAGGCTGCGCTCCGGTGGCCGGCTCTTCTACCTCGGGGCCGGCACCTCCGGTCGGCTGGGGGTGCTCGACGCGGCCGAATGCCCCCCCACCTTCTGCTCCCCGCCGGAGCTGGTGCAGGGGGTGCTGGCCGGCGGCGCCGCCGCCCTGCTGCGCAGCTCGGAAGGCCTGGAAGACCTGGCGGACGCCGGCCGGGCCGATCTGGAGGCCCGGGGATTCGGCCCGGGCGATGCTCTGGTGGGGATCGCCGCCGGTGGCACGACCCCCTACGTGCTCGGCGGCCTCGCCCACGCCCGAGCCCTCGGGGCCCTGGCGATCGCCATGGCCTGCGTGCCGGCGGAGCAGGCGCCCATGCCTTGCGACATCGACATCCGGCTGCTCACGGGCCCGGAGCTGCTCACAGGCTCCACCCGCCTGAAGGCCGGCACCGCCACCAAGATGGCCCTCAACATCCTCTCCACCGGCGTGATGGTGCGCCTCGGCAAGGTGTATGGCAACCGCATGGTGGATGTGGCGGTCACCAACAGCAAGCTGGAAGACCGGGCCCTGCGCATTCTCAGTGATCTCTGCGGCATCGACCGGGCTCGCTCCGGCGCTCTGCTCGCCCGGGCCGGGGGTTCGGTGAAGCTGGCGCTGCTGATGGAGATGGCCCAGCTGGAGGAGGTTCCCGCCCGAGAGGCCCTGGAACGCTGGGGCCCCTCGCTGCGCTCCACCCTGCGCGCCCTCAAGGATCAGGGGATCTCGTCGGCGTCCAACACCACCCAGAGCCTCTGACTGCGGGGTGAAGCCGTGGCCGCTCCCCGGTACAGGGCCACGCGTCCGTTGCTTCCAACCTTGACCAGTCCGGGGGGGTAGCCGGAGCGATTTCCCAGGTTGGCAAGGCTGGCGGCGGAGCGGAAGCCGAGGGCGGCGGCGGCGGCTGGCGTGGACAGAGCGGCCCGATCGGCCAGGCGTTCGAGCAGCAGGGGTTCAACCACCTGCCCATCACAGAACCCCGAGAGGCCCGGCACAGGGGTTGGCCTTCTGCGGGCCTTGGGGTCGCGATCAGCCTCCAGCCGTTCCAGTCGACGCAGGATGGCGGTGAGGGAGGCGTCGGACTCCGCATCAACCGCCTGCGCTGCTGGATCGGCCAGCGGACGGCGGAAGATGATCATCGACAGGCTGCCGATGGTGTTGATCCCCACCATCTCCCAACGCTCCTGACCCAGGCGGTTGAGGAAGATCTGCAACTGCTGCGCCGGATGATGGGGCTGGCCCTTGCCCGCCGCCAGGGGCGTGTAGTGGCTCGGGAATTCCTGCGCCAGGTATTGACGGCTGAACGGAATCGGGGGTTCCGAGGCCTCGGCTTCAGGCGGGGTTTCGGGCCGGCCTGGCTTGGGGGGCTCCACATTGAGGTGGATCACCCGATACTCCCACGGCTGACCAGGGGCGGCGCTGAGAGAAGCCACGGTGGCTAACCCCCGTAGGCCCCCCAGTAGGGGCTGGTGAGCAGATCGAGGCGCCGTCGGGTGCTCTCCGGCACATGCTGGGATGGGGTCATCAGGGCATGGCGCAAGGCGGTGTGCGCACGGCTCGTGGGGCGTCGCTCCGCCAGCAGGGCCGCGGCGTTCACAAGAATGCGCTGGGCCAGGGCGGCATTGCTGCGGAGATTCTCGATGACCATCTCCACGGTCACGGCCGCATGGTCGCTGTGCCAGCAGTCGTAGTCGGTGACCATGGCCAGGGTGGCGTAGGCCATCTCCGCCTCCCTGGCCAGACGGGCTTCGCTGTGGTTGGTCATGCCGATCACGGAACATCCCCAGGACCGATAGAGCTCCGATTCAGCCCTCGTGGAGAAGGCCGGACCCTCCATGCAGAGGTAGGTGCCACCTTCATGAAGGGTGTGGCCTGGGGCCATGCTCTGGCGACCGGCCTCCGCCAGCACGTGCGAGAGATCGGCACAGAAGGGATCCGCCAGGGTGACATGGCCCACGGCCCCATCCCCGAAGAACGTCAGCGGGCGCTGGTGGGTGCGATCGATGAACTGATCCGGCACCAGCATGTCAAGAGGGCGAACCTCCTCCCGCAACGAGCCCACGGCGGAGATTGAGAGGATCCAGCGAACGCCCAGCGAGCGCAGGGCCCAGATGTTGGCGCGGTAGGGCACTTCGCTGGGAGTGAAGCTGTGGTGGCGACCGTGCCGTGCCAGGAAGACCACCTCCAGCGAGCCGAGCCGTCCGATGCGGAGGCTGTCGGAAGGCGAGCCGAAGGGGGTCTCGACGGGAACCTCACGAACATCCTCAAGGGCGTCCATCGCGTAGAGGCCGCTGCCTCCGAGCACGCCAAGCCTGGCGCTGGCCAGGGAGTGGGCCTCCGGTGCTGAGTCTGCTGGATCGGTGGGGGGTGCGGTGCCCATGGCCATGCCTTCAGTCCCCAGCGTAGGCGCCCCAGCAGAGAGGAGTTCGGTCTATGGTCGAAAAGTGAATAAAGGATCCACGATGACCCAGGCCGTGATGGAAACCGATGCGGGCACGATCCATCTCACCCTGTTCGATGCCGATGCCCCCGGTACCGTGGCCAACTTCGTGAAGCTGGCCCGCGATGGCTTCTACGACGGCCTCTCCTTTCATCGGGTGATCGATGGCTTCATGGCCCAGGGCGGCTGTCCCAACACCCGCGAGGGGGCCCGGGGAATGCCCGGCACCGGCGGCCCTGGCTACACGATCCCATGTGAGATCAACGCCAACCTCCACCGGGCGGGCAGCCTTTCGATGGCCCACGCGGGCCGGAACACCGGCGGCAGTCAGTTTTTTCTCTGCCACGCCCCGCAGCCACACCTCGATGGCCAGCACACGGTCTTCGGCCAGACGGACGATTTGAAGGTGGTACTGGCTCTCCACAATGGTAGTCGCATCCTCAGCGTGCACATCGAGGAACCCCAGGCCTGATGACCGTTCCACCCACCGCGATGTGCGTTGGACGACGTGGTTTCAGGTTTTTTCAGCTCTTCCTTTGACTACTTTCAGGCAGCGACCGAGCCCTCCCATAGGGTTGGAAACCCTTCCCTCTGGGGATGTCGATATCTTCAACAATGCGACTCGATCCCCTCGCCATGCCTTCACCATCCCCGGGAGACGAGAGCCGCCCGACGTCACCCCCAGCATCGGTTCCCATTCGGCGGCGCCTCACCGTGGAGATCGGTGCCGAACTTCACAAGCGATTGCGGCTGCGGGCGCTTCAGGATGGCGAGACCCTGGCCTCAATGGTGGCGGCGATACTCCACGAAACCATGGACCACTGGGATCAACACCAATCCAACCCCAAGCGAGTTTCCCGTCCCAATGGGATCCGCACGCAGTGCAACCCGGAAGGCACCTCCTCCCCCTTCTGACCGCTTCTGCGAGCTTCCAGGTGCGGGGGCGCCATGAGCCCTGAGTCAGCCCGTATCCTGCTGATCCACCAGAATTTTCCGGGCCAGTACCTGCATCTGGCACCAGCCCTG
This sequence comes from Aphanothece sp., assembly GCA_040381155.1. Taxonomy (GTDB): domain Bacteria; phylum Cyanobacteriota; class Cyanobacteriia; order PCC-6307; family Cyanobiaceae; genus Cyanobium. The sequence goes on along the minus strand of JBEIHT010000029.1, from coordinate 3,703 downwards.
GCCAGCCAGGGCCATCAGTTGGTGAGCATTGGCGCTGAACAATCCCGCGCTCTTTCGAACATCCCCCTGCGTCGCTATGACCCACGCCCCCTGCAGGGTCAGCCTGCCTGCCATCCCTGGCTGGCGGATACCCAGGGGAAGCTGCTGAGGGCGGAAGCGGTGGGCCTGCTGGTGCGACAACTTCTCGATGAAGGCTTCAGCCCAGATCTGGTGATCGGCCATCCCGGTTGGGGAGAGCTGCTGGCCCTGGCGGACCTGCTGCCGGGGGTGCCGGTGCTGCATCAACAGGAGTTCATCTATCGCGTGCAGGGAGCCGATTTCGGTTTCGATCCGGCGGTCGATCCCCCCACCTGGGCAGCGGCCACGCGGGTGAGGCTGCGGCGCAGCCTGCAACTTCAGGCCCTCGATACCTTCTCCTGCGGCTTGACGGCCACCTGGTTTCAGTGGAGCAGCGTTCCGGAAGCCTACCGAGCGAGGGTGCAGGTGATCCATGAAGGAATTGACACGGAGCTGATCACACCGCAGCCACCTGCCCAGGAGAGTGATGAACTGCGCCTCAGCAAGCGGGGGTTGGTGATCGGGGCAGGGGAGGAATTGGTGACATTCGTGAACCGCAATCTCGAGCCGATGCGCGGCTTTCACGTGTTCATGCGCATGTTGCCGCTGCTGCAGGAGTTGAGACCCCAGGCGCGAGTGGTGGTGATCGGCGGTGATGGGATCAGCTATGGCAATCCCCCTCCCGCTGGAGCGAACTGGCGCCAAGTGCTCTGCCGGGAACTGGAGGGCCGCATCGATCTGGAGCGCGTGCATTTCGTCGGCCGGGTACCGCCGCGGGTTTTGCACGCCGTCATGCGGCTCAGCCGTTGCCATGTGTACCTCACGGTTCCCTTTGTGTTGAGCTGGAGTCTCCTGGAGGCCATGGCCTGTGGAGCGGTGGTGGTGGGGTCCCGCACGCCTCCGTTGCAGGAGGTGATCGAATCGGGTCGTAACGGCCTTCTGGTTGACTTCTTCGACAGTGAGGCACTGGCTCGTCAGGTGGCAGCCGTGCTGGCGGACCCCGCCGCCCACGCACCCCTGGCCGAGCAGGCACGTCGGGACGTGGTCGACCGTTTTGACCTGCGCAGCCGTTGCCTGCCGGCCATGCTCGAGCTGGTGCGGCAGCTTCTGGCCGGCGAAGAACCGGCTCCGCCGGTACCACCGGCGGAGCTTCAGCCGCTGCTGCTGCGGGGCTGATGGAATTCGTTCGCGCCGTTCCGTCCCAGCCATTGCGCGTGCGGGTTTACATCCCCCACTTCTGCGGCCGCCAGGAATCCGGCCGTTACGCCAGCGGCCGCAGCGAGGAGCGCTGGCTGCGCCAGCTGGCGTTCAGCCGCTGCCTGCTGGCCCTGCAGGCCCAGCGGCGGCGCCGGCGGGATCTGCTGCTGAACATCCGCGAGCGTCTGGTCGATGTTCTGGCCGCGGCGCGGCTCAGCGAAGAGGAACTGCCGGAGCTGCGCCTGACGATTGTGGTGGTGAGCAACGGGCACGACCGCCTGGTGGAGGTGCTGGAGGCGTTTCGCGACGATGTGCAGGAGCATGTGGTGACGGGGGACGATCCGCAGCGATTGCCGCTGCAGACCAGGGCTCTGCTGCTGGAGGATCGGGAGCCGGCCGACCTCTGGCTTTACCTGGAGGATGATCTGGTGCTGCTTGATCCGCTGTTCTTTGACAAGCAGTGGTGGTGGTTGCAGCGGTGTGGAGAGCGGATGGTGCTGATGCCGCATCGCTACGAGCTGGTGCGGGGCGGGGCCGGCGGGCGTCTGCTGGTGGATGGTCCGCTGCAGCCGGGATTGATCGATCCGTTGAACGATCCCCGTGAGGCCGTGGTGAGGGCCAGCTTCGCCGGGAGGGAGGTGGTGTTTGATCGCACCGCCAATGCCCATGCGGGTCTCTTTGTGATCAGCGAGAACCAGCGGCGGGAGCTGGCCCAGGGGGTGCTGCCGGAGCAGGGATTCGTGGGACCTCTGGAGACGGCGGCCACCCTGACCGTGCTGCACCGCTACCCGGTGTGCAAGCCCTCCCTGGAGCATCGGCGTTTCCTGATGGTGGAACACGGCCACCCCAGCTTCCGGGAGCTGGTGGAGAGCATGCCGCTGCGTCCACTGGTCTCCTCGGAGTTGCTGGGCCGACTGGAGTGGTGAAGCCCAGCAGCGGTGGTGTGATCTCAGCTGAGCACCACGTTGGCGCTGCTGAGGCTGAGGCCGCTGGAGAGGCGGATTGAGACGCTGGATCGGGCGCTGCCGGTCAGGTCGATGCCGAGCTGGCCACTGCCGCTCTCGTAACGAACCTCCCCGCTCTGGCCGCTGTAGGGGGTGCTGCCGAGCCAGGTGAGGCTCCGCCCGAGGCTGGCGGCGAGGGCGCTGAGGTCGATGCGGTCATTGTCAGCGGGATTGAAGTCACTGATGCTGTCGGAGCGTGAGAAGCGGGCGATCTCCTCGGCGCTGCCGAAGCGGAAGAGATCGGCACCGCTGCCCCCCACCAACACATCGATGCCAGCACCGCCATCGAGGGTGTCGTTGCCGGCGCCGCCATTGAGGGTGTCGTTGCCAGCGAGGCCGAACAGAAGATTGGCGGAGCTGTTGCCGCTGATCGTGTTGGCACCACTGTTGCCGGTGCCCTGACTGGCGCCGGCGGCCTCCAGCAAGGTGAGATTCTCGACCTGATCGGACAGGGTGAAGGCAAGGCTGCTGAGCACGGCGTCGGTGCCCGAGCGCGCCGATTCGACAATGAGATCGGCGGCGTTGTCTACCACATAGAGATCATTACCGCGTCCGCCTGAAAGTGTGTCGGCCCCGACCCCACCGTTCAGGGTGTCGTCGCCACGATTGCCGATCAGCAGATTCGCCAGCCCGTTGCCCAGCGCGGAAAGGGAGGCGGAGCTGTTGAGGCTGCCCACCTCCACCTGGTCGGGCAACACGAAGGACACGGAGCTCTGGATGGTGTCCGTGCCGCCGCCGCTGGCTTCGAGCACCAGATCGTCACTGGAATCGAGGATGTACAGGTCGTTGCCGGCTCCGCCGCTGAAGGTGTCGGTGCCGCCGCCGCCATCGAGCTGGTTGTCACCGCTGTTGCCCACCAGCAGGTTGGCATCCGCATTGCCGGTGCCGCGGAGATTCTCGCCGCCGACGAGCAGAAGGGTTTCCACCTGGTCTGGCAACGCCTCGATCGACACCGAGGCGCTGAGGGTGTCACTGCCTTCGCCGCTGAGTTCATGCACGCGGTCGTCAGTGGAATCGACGCTGTAGAAGTCGTTGCCGGCTCCGCCGATCAGTTCATCGCGGCCGCCGCCACCCACCAGGGTGTTGTTGCCGCTGTTGCCAAACAGCGAGTTGCGAGCGGCGTTGCCGGTGCCGCTGAGGTTGGCGCTGCCGGTGAGCACCAGCGTCTCCACGTTCTCGGCGAGGGTGATGGAGACGGAGCTGGCCACGCTGTCGTTGCGGCCATCAAGGCTGCCGCTGCCCTCCAACACCAGATCGCCAGGGCTGTCCACGATGTAGAGGTCGTTGCCGGCCTGGCCCTGGAGCGTATCGTTGCCGCTGGCACCATCAAGGGTGTCGCCGGAACGACCACCGAGGATCAGGTTGGCGAGGCTGTTGCCCGTGAGCCGCAGGGCACCACGGCTGCCGGCCAGGAGCGCCTCCACGTTGTCGGGCAGAGAGGCAAG
>JBEIHT010000028.1:0-26514 GCA_040381155.1 Aphanothece sp. | reverse complement strand
CCGCGCCGGGGCTGGCGCGACCCGCCGCGCCCGCCGCCCCGAAGACGCAGCAGCGGGTGCGGGTGCAGCGCAGCAAGGCGGGCAAGGGCGGCAAATTGGTGACGGCGATCACGGGGCTGGAGGTGGGCGAGGCGGAAGCGCGGGCGCTGCTGAAATCACTCAAGGCCTCCTGCGGCACCGGCGGCACCCTCAAGGACGGCCAGATCGAGCTGCAGGGCGACCAGGTGGCCGCGGCCCTGGCAGCCCTGGAGCAGGCGGGCTTCCGGCCCAAGCAGGCGGGGGGATGAACCCCGCCGACCCGCTGCTGCAACTCGCCCTGTTCGGCGCCTCGCTGCTGGCCAACCTGCTCTCGGCCCTGGCCGGCGGCGGCGCGGGCCTGGTGCAGTTGCCCGTGTTGATCCTGCTGGGGCTCAGCTTCCCCCTGGCCCTGGCCACCCACAAGCTGGCCAGCGTGGCCCTGGGCGTCGGCGCCAGCCTGCGCCACCTGCGGGAGCGCTCGCTCAACCCGAAGCTGGCGGCCTTCGTGCTCGCCACCGGCCTGCCGGGGGTGGTGCTCGGGGCCCGGGTGGTGCTCGCCCTGCCCCCCAGGCTCTGCACCCTGCTGCTCGGCCTGCTCACGATCGGCCTGGGGCTCTATTCCCTCGCCTCCCCGAGCCTGGGGGTCACCGCCCGCCCCCAACCCCGCAACGCCGGCCGCCTGCTCACCGGCGGGCTGGGACTGTTCGCGATCGGTTTCCTCAACGGCTCGCTCACCTCCGGCACCGGCCTGTTCGTGACCCTCTGGCTGGTGCGCTGGTTCGGCCTCGACTACAGCCGAGCCGTGGCCTACACCCTGGTGCTGGTGGGGCTGTTCTGGAACGGGGCCGGGGCCCTGACCCTCGGCCGCCAGGGGCAGATCGCCTGGAGCTGGGTGCCGATGCTGCTGGCTGGCTCCATCGCCGGCGGCTACCTCGGCGCCCACCTGGCCATCGCCCGGGGCAGCCGCGTGGTGAAGCGTGCCTTCGAGGTACTGGCCCTGCTGATGGGCAGCTCCCTGCTACTCAAGAGCTTCTGATCGGGGCGGCTTCTCGGCGATGAGGTTCAGGCTGATCGGCACATCACGAAACAGCTTCGACCACATGGGATGCATAGATCTCGGCGAAGGTCCCGTCGCGGAAACGGGAGAGGTTGTTGGCGTTGCCGACGTGATCGACATGCTCTCCCGGCATCGGGCTGATCACCTCCCAACCCTCTCGGCGCACCAGGCCACCGACATGGAGACGTCTTGTCATCGCGGTCCTTGCGCCGTACCAGCCTAGACGAGCTTCCCTAGAGACGGAACAACACTTCGCTGATCACCACCCAGGCATTTTTATCGCCAAAGCTGTCATAGCTGGTGAGCTTGTAATTGCCCTCCAGACCGAGCTGCAGCCAGGCGTTCACATCCCACGCCACGACGGCGAAGGCGGTGCTGTTGGCCTGCAGGCCGAAGCGGCCGGAATCGGTGGCGTTGTCGATGCCGTAGCCGAAGCTGAGGCGCAGGTTGTCGGCGGGATAGGCCGAGAGCTGAACCCAGCCGCCGGAGGTGGGCACCGCCTGGTTGCTGAGGCGGTTGTAGCTCTGGAAGATGCCGGCCATGTATTCGCCGAGTGCCTGGCCGGTGTACAGCTCACCGCTGAGGGCGAAGCTGCGGCCCAGCGCGAACTGACCATCGAGCGCGGCGCCCCACACGGTCACCTCCGTGCGGTCGTTGCGCAGGGTGAGGGGCTCGCTGAAGCGGATGTTGTCGAGCACCCGCAACTGCCCCACCACACCGGAAACCCCCAGCTCCAGCGGGCGCAAGCGGCGACCGCCGGCCCGCTCGGCGGGACGACCGAAGCCGAAGCTCAGGCGGCCTTCCGCGTTGGGCCAGCCGTTGTCCTCCACCAGCTCCTGGCTGGAGAGATTGGCCAGATCGAAGGAGTCCGGCAGGGCGGTGGTGATCGGCGCGGAGGCGGCCACCTGCACCAGCCCGCCGAAGCTCTCCCCCGCCGAGAAGGTGTGCTCCACCCGGAACTGCGGCCGATAGGAGCCGGGGTTGCCGCTGGCGGCGAGCTTGCCGCTCGGCAGATTGTCGGGATCGCGGGGGGCGAAGACATCGAAGTTCTGCCCGGCGGCGAGGCGCCAGCGGCTGTTGGCGATCTCCCCGTAGAAGGCCACCGGCGTGAAGCTGTAACCCTCTGCCAGCAGGTTGTCCTGAAGGGTGAAGAGGGCGAAGCCGCCGGGTGTCCAGCTGCCCCAGCGGGGGCCCCGGAACGCCGCCGTCACGGTGCTCTGCTGGGCGGAGAGGTCGTAGGCGGCGGCCGGGTTCTTCGGGCTCACCACCAGGGGCTGGCCGGGGTTGAAGGTGTAGCGGCTGGTGGAGAAGCCGAGCAGCCGGGCTTCGGCCGAGAGGCGCAGGCTGCTGCCCCCCGCCTGCAGGGTGAAGCCCTTGCCTGGGGTGTACTGCAGCGGCTCCGGCGGGGCGGCGTTGGCGGCGTCGCCTGGGGCGGCGACAGGGGGCGCGGCGGCGGGCGGGCCCTGGGGGCGGAGTTGCTGGCGAAGCTGGGCGAGATCCTGGGCCAGGGCATCCTGCCGGGCGGTTTCGGCAGCCAGTTGGGCCTGCTGCGCCGCCACCCGCTGCCGGGAGGCCGCCAGCTCCCGCTCCAGCCGCTCCAGCCGGGCCAGGGCCTCCTCAGGGTGGCGGCAGGCCGGGGCGGCCGCCAGCCGGGTCGCCAGGCCGGGGGTCTGCCGCAGCAGCTGGGCGGCCGGCGTGTCGGGCGCCAGGCCCAGGGCCGACCGGCAGCCGGGCAGGGCGAGGCTCGCCTCCAACGCCGACTCCGGCGCCGCGGCGGCCAGGGCGGGCGGCGACGCCGCCTCGATCGCACCGCCCAGGAGCAGGCCCAGCAGGCCGGAAGCGGGGGCGGCGGCAGCCGGGCGAAGCATGGGGCGGAGCACGGGGCGGAGGGGATGGCAATCGGCGCGATGTTCCCGTTTCCGCAGCCCTCGCGCAAACGGCTCTGCGCCGCGACGGTCAGACTGGACGGCCGACCACCCGAAGCCCCGTGATCCCCCTGCCGCTGCCCGTGCCCATCCCCCTTCTGCTGCCCTGCCCGCTCACCGCCGCCCGCATCGCCGGTCTGCGGGCCACGGTGGTGTTGCTGCTGATCCTGCTGATGAAGAGCAAGCTGCTGCGACTGAAGATGTCGTTGCTGGGCACCGTGCTCGGCCTGCTGCTCAGCCTGATCTTCCTGGCCAGTTCCGGCGTCCTGATCCTGGTGGCCGGGGGTGCGGTGGCCTTCGCCGCCCAGCAGCGGCGCGCCGCCAGCGCCTGAGCCATGCCGACCGGGCTCCCCCCTGCCGACGCCAGGCCCCTGCCCAGCACCGGTGCGCGCAGCGGCATCCTCGAAACGCTCGCCTTCTTTCGCGATGGCGCTTTCGCCCAGCGACGCTTCGAGCGCCTCGGCAACGTGTTCGAGACCCGCCTGCTCGGCCAGCCGCTGGTGTTCATCCGCGGCGAGGCGGCCCTCAGCGCGCTGCTCAGCCAGGGCGACGCCTGCGAGGGCTGGTGGCCCGCCTCCGTGCGCCAGTTGCTGGGCAGCCGCTCCCTGGCCAACCGCAACGGCGAGGCCCATCGGGCGCGGCGACGGGTGGTGGGTCAGCTGTTCTCGGCCGCGGCCCTGCGGCGCTACAGCCCTGCCATCGTGGCGCTGGTGGATGAGCTGGCCGTCGAGCTGGGCAGCGCCACCGCCGCGGTGCCCCTGGTGGAGCGGATGCGGCGCTTCGCCTTCCGGGTGATCGCCAGCGTGGTGCTGGGCCTGGAGGGCGACGATCGCGACGCCCTGTTCGCCGATTTCGAAATCTGGACCAAGGCGCTGTTCTCCCTGCCATGGGCGCTGCCGGGCAGCCCCTTCGCCTGGGCCCTGCAGGCCCGCGAGCGGCTGCTGCGACGGCTGAGCCAGGTGCTCCGCCAGGCGCGGCAGCGCAGCGGCGCCGGGCTGCCCCTGAGCGGCGGCCTCGACCTGCTCAGCGGCGGGCTCGACGAGGCGGGTCTGCCCCTGGATGACGACGACCTTGTGGAGCAACTGCTGCTGCTGCTGTTCGCCGGCTACGAAACCACCGCCTCCTCCCTCAGCTGCCTGATGGCGGCGCTGTTGCAGCATCCAGACACCCTGGACTGGTTGCGGCCGGAGCTGCAGACCCTCCCCTGGCCACCCGCCGCCGATCAGGCCGCCAGCGCCTACGACGCCAGCGCCGCGCCGCGGCTGGCGGCGGTGGTGCAGGAGGTGATGCGCCTCACGCCGCCGGTGGGTGGCTTCTTCCGCCGCACCACCCGGCCGCTGGTGCTCGATGGCGTGCTCGTCCCCGCCGACAGCGTGGTGCAGGTGGCCCTCGCCGCCTCCAACCGCCATGGCGCGGCCACCGATCTGGAGCGGTTCCGGCCCCAGCGCCATCTGGAGGACGGCGCCGTGCCCCTGCTGCTGCCCTTCGGCGGCGGCGAGCGGGTGTGCCTGGGCAAGTCCCTGGCCGAGCTGGAGATTCGCCTGATGGCCGTGGGTCTGCTGCGGCAGACGCGGCTGCAGCTCGAGCCGGATCAGGACCTGGGCCTGCAGCTCATTCCCAGCCCCAGCCCCCGCGGCGGCCTGCTGGTGCGGGGCTGATGGGGGCCCGCGTCCTCGCCCCGCTGGCCCTGCTCTCCCTGCTGGCGGGCTCCCCCGCCCTCGCCACCGACTGCGGCCCCGCCCTGCGCGCCGCCCGCGACCAGCAGAGCCAGCTGGCGCAGCAGGCGCGGGGCCTGGAGGTGCTGCTGCTGGGCGAGATCCATACCAGCGCCGCCGACCACGCCTGGCAGTTGCAAAGCCTGGACACCCTGCGGCGGGCGGGGGTGCCCCTGCTGCTCGGGCTGGAGATGATCCCGGCCGCCCGCCAGGCGCTGCTCGATCGCTACGGCGCCGGATCCCTCGATGAGGCCGCCTTCCTGCAGCAGGTGGGCTGGGCCGAGGTGTGGGGCCATGATCCCGATCTCTATCTGCCCTTGCTGCGCTGGGCCCGGCAGCAGGGGGTGCCGCTGTTGGCCCTCAACGCCGAGCCGGAGCTGGTGCGCCGGGTGCGGCGGCAGGGGCTGGCGGGGGTGCCGGCCGGGCAGCGGCAGGGGATCGGCGCGCCGGCCCCGGTGGGGTCGGCCTACCGGCAGCGGCTGGAGGCGGCCTGGCGCGGGCATGGCGGCGGCCCGGCGGAGGATCTGGAGCGCTTCATCGACAGCCAGCGACTGCGGGATCGAGCGATGGCCGAGCGCCTCGTCGCCGCCCGCCGCGCCGAGCCCGGCCGGTTGGCGGTGGCACTGGTGGGGCGCGGCCACCTGGAGGACGATGACGGCATCCCCACCCAGCTGCGGTCCCTGGGCGTACAGCGCCCCCTGACCCTGCTGCGGCCGACCCTGCCGCCGGCCTGCGCTCCGGCGCCGCGGGGCGCCCGGCTGGGGGCCTACCTGGAGAGCGCCGCCGGGGCGGTGTGGGTGCGCCGGGTGGCGCCGGGCTCAGCGGCGGCAGCGGCGGGTCTGCGGCTGGGCGACCGGATCGTGGCGGTGAACGGGGAGGCGGTGCAGCGGGCCGGCCAGGTGATCCTGCGGGTGGCCAACCATCCGGCGGCGGAACCGCTGCGGCTCACGATCGAGCGGGACGGGCGCCGCCGGCACCTGGAGGTGCGGCTGCCGCCCTCCTCTGCCCCCGGCCGGGCCAGCGGGGAGAATGGCACCACTGCGGCCCCCGCGGCCCTTACCTCCTGAGCGTCCGATGTCCGCCGCCAGCACCCCCACCGCCACCAACATCGTCTGGCACCACTCCACGGTGACCCGGGCGGCCCGGGCCCACCAGCGGGGTCACCGCAGCGCCATCCTCTGGTTCACTGGCCTCTCCGGAGCCGGCAAGAGCACCCTGGCCAACGCGGTGAATTCGGCCTTGTTCGAGCAGGGCCTGGCCTGCTACGTGCTCGATGGCGATAACGTCCGCCACGGCCTCTGCAGCGACCTGGGCTTCTCCGACGCCGACCGCGAAGAGAACATCCGCCGCATCGGCGAGGTGGCCAAACTGTTCCTCGACGCCGGCGTGGTGGTGCTCACCGCCTTCGTCTCGCCCTTCCGCGCCGACCGCGACCGCGCCCGCGCCCTGGTGGAGCCAGGCGATTTCATCGAGATCCACTGCGCCGCCGATCTGGAGGTGTGCGAACAGCGCGATACCAAGGGCCTCTACGCCAAGGCCCGCGCCGGCGCCATCAAGGAGTTCACCGGCATCTCCAGCCCCTACGAGGCTCCAGCCACACCCGAGCTGCGCGTCGACACCGGCAGCCAGGACCTGGAGGCCTGCGTGGCCCAGGTGCTGGCCCATCTGGAGGGCGCCGGGGTGATTCCGCAAGCGGGGGAAGACTGAGCCGGGCGCACGGCAAGCGTTCCTCACCCCCAGCCGTCCAGCGCCAGCTTGCCGATCGTGCGACCACCCTCCAGTCTCCCGTGGGCTGTGCGCAGGGTCTCCGCCGTGACCGGCCCCAGGTTCTGCCGCAGGGTGGTGCGCAGCGTGCCCGCGTCGATCGCCTCCGCCACGGCCGCCAGGATCTGGCCCTGACGGGCCTGGTCGTCGCCGCCGCTGCGGGGGCGGGTGAACATGTACTCCCACACGAAGCCGGCGCTCTTCTCCTTAAGCAGGTTGAGGTCGAGCGGAGCGCGGCTGCTGACGATCGCCACGATCGATCCCTGCGGACGGATCAGCTCGGCCATCACCTCCCAGTAGGGCTCAAGGGCGCTGAAGTTGGCGATCGCGTCCACCATCGGCAACCCCAGCCGCTGCAGCTGGGGCGGCAGCGGGGCGCTGTGATCCACCACCGCGTCCGCGCCCCTGGCCTTCACCCAGGCGGCGCTCTCGGGCCGGGAGGCGCTGGCGATCACCCGCAGGCCGGCCCGGCGGGCCAGCTGGATCGCGATCGAACCCACACCGCCCGCGCCCCCCAGAATCAGCAGGCTGCGGCCCGCATCCGCCCCCTGCGGATCGAGGCGCAGCCGCTCGAACAGCGACTCCCAGGCGGTGAGCGCCGTGAGCGGCAGGGCGGCCGCCTCCACCGCGCTCAGGCTGGTCGGCCGGCGGCTGCACAGCCGGGCGTCCACCACCAGGCGCTCGGCGTTGCAGCCCGGCCGGCCGATGTCGCCGGCGCACCAGACCCGATCGCCCAACGCAAATCCCCGCACCGCCTCCCCCAGGGCCAGCACGGTGCCGGCGGCATCCCAACCGAGCACCCGGGGCGGTCCGGGCTCGGCCGGAAGGGAGCGGCGCACCTTCGCATCTACCGGATTGACCGCCACCGCCTCCACCGCCAGCAGCAGGTCATGGGCGCCCGGAACCGGTTCCGGCAGATCCACCTCCTGCAGGCAGTCCGGATGGTCGCAGGGCAGGCCACAGGTGGCGACGATGGCGCGCATCAGCCGTTCCTCAGCCGCGGGCGGGTTGCAGGGCGCTGCGCTGCAGGGCCTCGATGCGCCGCTCCAGGGGCGGGTGGCTGGCGAACAGCCCCAGCAGGGCGGGCGGCGCCGCGATCTTGAAGCTGGCCAGGCCCCGCTCGCCGCGGGGATCGCGCACGCCGCTGGCCTCCCCCAAGCGGGCCAGAGCCCCGATCATCGCCCCGGCGGAGGTGAGCTGGGCGGCCCCCGCGTCGGCGCGGAACTCGCGATGGCGCGAGAACCAGGCCGTGATCAGCGAACCGCCGATCCCCAGCAGCACCTCCAGGGGCCAGATCAGCGCGCCCAGGGGCGGCGCCCCCAGGGGGCGTCCCTGCTCATCCCGCGGCGGCGGAATCAGCAGGGCCACCGCCCGGGCCAGGAACATCACGAAGGAATTGATCACCCCCTGCAGCAGGGTCATCGTCACCATGTCGCCGTTGCCCACATGGCTGAGCTCATGGGCGAGCACCGCCTCGAGATCCGCCGGCGGCATGCCCTCCAGAATCCCTGTGGAAACGGCCACCAGCGCTCCCTGGGGGTTGGCGCCGGTGGCGAAGGCGTTCCATTCCGGCGAGTCGTAGACCCCCACCGCCGGCATCGGCAGCCCGGCGCGGCTCGCCAGCTGGGCCACCGTGTCCCGCAGCCAGCGCCCCGCCGAGCCCCCTTCCCCCTCCTCCAGCACCCGCACCCCCATGGCGCGGATCGCCCCCTGGCGCGAGAACAGCAGTGAGATCCAGGCGCCGACCAGACCCCAGCCGAAACAGCCCAGCAGCAGGGGAAGCAGGGGCAGATCCGGAGGCAGCAGCCCCGCCACGGTGGCCAGCTGCAGCAGGATCGAGATCGTGAGCACCACCACCAGGTTGGTGATCAGGAACAGCACCGTGCGCAGGGCCATGGCCGGATCCGCCGGACGACGACGCCCGCAAGGTAGCCATGCCCTCCGGACCGGACCGCCGCCACCCGGTCCGGCCCACCTGGCTGCGTAGCCTCCCCCCTGCCCCCGGGAGCCCCTCCATGCCCGTCGCCAACCGCTGGTCGGACGCCGCCGCCGCCGAGGCCGTGGCCCACTGGGGCGCCCAGGGTGTCGCCGAACCGCTGGCGCTGCGCACCTACTCGGCCCGGCTGCTGGGGGCCGATCCCGCCCTGGTGCTGCACGGTGGCGGCAACACCTCGGTGAAGACCACGGTGCACGACCTGCTGGGGGAGGAGATCCCGGTGCTGTGTGTGAAGGGCAGCGGCTGGGATCTGGCCACGATCGAACCGCCCGGCCATCCGGCGGTGCGGCTGGAGCCGCTGCGGGCCCTGCGCACCCTGGAGCGCCTCAGCGATGAGGAGATGGTGGCGGCCCAGCGCCGCAACCTGATCGATCCGGCGGCTCCGAACCCCTCGGTGGAGGCGCTGCTGCACGCCTTCCTGCCCCACACCTTCGTGGACCACACCCCCGCCACGGCCCTGCTGGCCCTGGCGGATCAGCCCGAGGCGGAAAGCCTCTGCCGCGAGGTGTACGGCGAGCGGGTGGTGCTGGTGCCCTATGTGATGCCGGGCTTCGCCCTGGCCCGCGCCTGCGCCGATGCCTACGAGCAGGCGGTGGCCCGCGGCAGCCAGCCGGAGGGGATGGTGCTGCTCCGCCACGGCCTGTTCTCCTTCGGCGCCACGGCCCGCGAGAGCTATGGGCGGATGATCGACCTGGTGGCCCTGGCGGAGCAGCGGCTGGCCCAGGGGCACCGCACGCTCCAGCCGGTGGCGCTGCCGGAGCCCCCCGCCGCCGCCGAAGCGCTGCTGCCCCAGCTCCGGGGCGCCCTGGCCCGGGCCGCCGGCCTGGAGGGCGCCCCCCGCCGCTGGCTCCTGGAGCTGCGGCCGTCGCAGCTGGCGCGGGCCGTGGTCGACGACGCCCGCCTGGGCGAATGGGCAGGCCGGGGCGTCGCCACCCCCGACCATGTGATCCGCACCAAGGCCGCGCCGCTGGTGCTGCCCGCCAACCCCTCCGCCGCGGCGATCGCGCAGGCGATAGCGGACTACGGCCGGGCCTACCGCGCCTACTTCGAGCGCCAGAACGCCCGCGTCGGGGGCCACAAGCGCCGGCTGGACAGCCTGCCCCGGGTGATCGCCATTCCAGGGCTGGGGCTGATCGGGGTGGGGCGCTCGGCCACCGACGCCGCCATCAGCGCCGACCTGGCGGAGAGCTGGGCCACCACCCTGCTGGCGGCCGAATCGATCGGCCGCTTCCAGCCCGTCGGTGAGGACGACAGCTTCGACATGGAGTACTGGAGCCTGGAGCAGGCCAAGCTCGGGCGCGGCGCCGAAAAGCCCCTGGCCCGCCATGTGGTGGTGGTGACCGGCGGTGGCGGGGCGATCGGCGCCGCCACCGCCCGGGCGTTCGCCGCCGCGGGGGCGGAAGTGGCGGTGCTCGACCTCCAGCAGGACGGCGCCCTGGCGACGGCGGCGGCCTGCGGCGGGCGGGCCCTGGGGCTGGCCTGCGACGTCACCGATCCGCGGCAGGTGGATGGGGCCTTCGCCCGGGTGTGCCGCCATTTCGGGGGCATGGACATCGTGGTGAGCAACGCCGGCGCCGCCTGGACCGGGCCGATCGCCACCCTGCCGGAGGCGGAGCTGCGGGCCAGCTTCGAACTCAACCTCTTCGCCCACCAGGCGGTGGCCCAGGCGGCGGTGGCCTGCTTCCGCCGGCAGGACCAGGCCGGCGAGGCCCGTGCGGATCAGGCTCCCCTGGGGGGCCAGCTGCTGTTCAACGCCAGCAAGCAGGCGCTCAACCCCGGCCCCAACTTCGGCGCCTACGGCATCGCCAAGGCGGCCCTGCTGGCCCTGATGCGCCAGTACGCCCTCGAGGAGGGCGCAGCCGGCATCCGCGCCAACGCCATCAACGCCGACCGCATCCGCTCCGGCCTGCTCGACGACACCATGATCCGCGAGCGGGCGGCGGCCCGCGGCATCAGCGAGGAGCTCTACATGGCCGGCAACCTGCTGGGCCAGGAGGTGCGGGCCGCCGATGTGGCCGATGCCTTCGTCGCCCTGGCCCAGATGGAGCGCACCACCGGCGCCCTGCTCACCGTCGACGGCGGCAACGTGGCGGCGATGGTGCGCTGAGGCCCCTCAGGCGGCCGCCGTCCGCCGGGCCAGCCACAGCCCCAGCCCCCCCGCCAGCAGCACCACCGCGCCGCAGAGGGCGGTCCACAGCGGCAGCCCCAGGCTCTCCACCAGCAGGGGCATCACCACGGTGATCACCCCACCGGCCAGCAGGGGCTGGAGGAGTAGCTGTTTGATCGAGAACGGGGTGATGGCGTCGCCGCGATCATGGGGATCGGCCATCGAGAGCAGCAGCAGGCCGCTGGCCGCCACGCCCGTGGCCTGGCCGAATTCGATGATGCCTCGCTCGAACCAGGGGTCCGGCAGGATCCGCCGCCCCAGCAGCAGCACCATCGCCAGGTTCCACACCAGCCCGACCGTCGCCAGCACCGACAGCGGCAGCCAGTCGCGGGCGAGCAGGGACAGGTCGAGGCAGGCGGTGGCCGCCACGATCAGCAGATCCGCCGACAGGGTGCCGATCCGCCCCTGGATCGGACCCGACACCAGCCCCGCCAGCCCGGTGCGCTCCAGCAGAAGCCGCATCAGCAGCGAGCCGACCAGGGCGAGGGGAAACACCGGCAGGGTGTCGATCACCAGGGTGTAGGCGCCACCCAGGCGGGCCTCCGGCGCCCGGAGCAACGTCAGCAGCAGACAGCCGATCGCCACCGCCACACCCACCAGGGCCAGGTTCACGAGCCAGGCCGCCAGCTGGGCAGCCAGCCCGGGGGAGCCGGGCGGCTCAGCGGCGGGCTCAGCGGCGGCCGGCGCGGCAGGCGGGAGCGGCGGACTCCCCGTCGCCAGCCAGCCCTGCCGGCGGGCGATCACCACCAGCACCCCTCCCACGGAGGTGGAGGCCAGCAGCCCGACCGTCGCCATCGCCAGCCCCAGGGCGGTGCCCCCCTCCACCCCCAGGCGCTCGTAGGTGGGGCCCATCGCCGCCGCCGAACCATGGCCCCCCTCGTAGGCCACCTCGATCAGGCACGCCATCACCGGACTGACGTGCAGCAGCGGTTGAAGCACCAGCAACACCGCCAGCCCCGCCACCAGGTACTGGCCGAATCCGAGGGTGAGGGCGAGCAGCACCTGGGCCGAGAGCGGGCGCCACAGACCGCCGGGACGGGGCAGGGGTTTGCCGAGCAGCAGGGTGCCGAACACCAGGGTGAGCAGCACCAGGGGCAGCTGGTCCCAGAGGCGGATCACCGCGGCGGGGATCAGGGGCAGCGGCCCCGCCGGCGCCACCAGCAGGCCGAGGGCGCCGGCGAGCAGGGCCTCGGGGATGCCCCACTGGTGCACCCCGACGCCGCGGCCCACCAGGGTGCCGGCGCTGAGCAGCACCAGCAGCAGGGCCACGGCCAGGGCGAAGGTGCCCAGGGCCGAGGGGGCGGGCAGGGAGGAGAGCAGGTGGGCGATCACAGACCGAAGCCCCGCCGGAAGAACAGCTCCGTGGCCTCCAGCACCCGGCGCTGCACCGCCCCATCGCGGAAGCCGTGGCCTTCGCCGGGGAACAGGTGCAGCTCCACCGGCAGGCCCCGCTCCCGCAGGGCCAGGGCCAGCCGCTGGCTCTGGGCCGCCGGCACCACCGGATCGTCGAGGCCGTGGAAGAGGATCACGGGAGCCTGGATACGCTCTGCATGATGGAGCGGCGAGCGTTGGCGGTAGATGGCGCTCGCCTCCGGCCAGGGGCCGATCAGGGTTTCAAAGTAATGGGCCTCGAAGCGATGGCCCTCCCCCGCCAGCGGCGTCAGGTCGGTCACCGGGTAGCGGCAGGCCCCGGCCCGCAGCACATTGTCGCTGCAGAGCAGGGCCAGCACCGTGAAGCCGGCGGCACTGCCCCCCTCCATCGCCACCCGCTCGCCGTCGGCCCGTCCTGCCGCCACCACGGCGCGGGCGGCGGCGGCGCAGTCGGCCACATCCACCACCCCCCACTGTCCGTCGAGGCGCTCGCGGTAGGTCCGCCCAAAGCCGCTGGAACCGCCGTAGTTCACATCCAGCACCGCCCAGCCCCGGCTGGTCCAGAACTGGATGGCCGGATTCAGACCCGTGCGCGCCATGCCGGTGGGGCCGCTGTGGGCGCGGAGCAGCAGCGGCGTGCGCGCACCGGCGCCCGCCGGCGGCGGATAGAACCAGGCGTGGGTGGGGCGACCGCCGTGGCCGGCGAACCAGAGCGCCTCCGGCACGCTCAGCGCCACCGTGGCCAGTGCCCCCGGAGGGGCCGCCGGGGTGTGCTGCCAGCGGCCGCTGCCGATCTCCAGCTCCAGCAGGCCCGAACCATGGCCGGGTCCGGCGGCGATCGCCGCCAGCCGCCCGGCGGCAGCCACCGGCGTCTCCAGATCATCGAAGGGCAGGGCGAACGGCTGCCAGGGCTCGGCCGCGCCGGGGTGCACCAGCCCGAGCTGCCAGCGGCCCTCCCGGCAGGCGCAGGCCAGCAGCCGCTCGCCATCGCAGGCGATCGTCGCCAACCCATAGGCCCACTGGGGCCGGCCGAACTCCGCCTCCATCGGCAGCAGCGGCTCCCAGGCCAGCTCCCCATCCGGGGGGAGCGCATCAGCCCCGACCAGCCGCTCGAGGTTCCACCAACCGCTGCGATCGTTGGCCACCACCAGATCCGATCCGGCCCAGAGGGGCTGGAACACCGACACCCCCCGCCCATCACCCGGGCCGGAGCCCGCCACCGGCCGGGCCTCCGCGAGCGTCCCGTCCGCACGGAGGCGCGCCAGCCAGAGCTGGCTGCGTTCCCAGGGCATGTGCGGTTGCTGCCATTCCACCCAGGCCAGATGGCTGCCCGAGGGGCTGAGAACGGCGTAGCCGCAGAAATCGGCGGGCTGCCAGAGGGTGCGCGGCTCGCCGCCGGCCAGGGGAACCGCCACCAGCTGGTCGCGGCCCTGCCGCTCCAGCACGCCGATCCAGCGGTGGCGGCGCTGGTCGATCCGCCCATCGGCGAAGGCCCGCTCCTCCCCCGGCGGCGCCGGCGGCGTGAGGGGACGGGGTTCCGGCCGCGGGCTCGCCGCGGCCGCTCCGGCGGGGGGAAGCTCGAGGCGCCAGAGGCCGCGGTCGCCGTCGTGGCTGAAGACCACCGTGTCGCCCGCCACGCACCAGGCCCCGCCCCCGTACTCGTGCACGCGGCTGCGCAGATTCCAGGCCCCCGGCGTCAGCTCCCGGGGCGCCTGGCCCGGCCGCTCGCGGATCATCAGGGTGGTGCGGCCCCGTTCCGCCGGTCGCTGCTCCAGCCACAGCAGCCGTTTGCCGCTCCAGCGCGGTTCCCGCCAGGAGGTGCGGCCACCCACCGCCGCCGCCAGCGGCAGCGGCTTGCCGCCTCCGCCTGCTCGCCGGCCCGGCTCCTGTTCCTCCTGTTGAGTGCGGCTGTCCACCCGGGTACGGCTTCTAGAATCCATTTGACCCCTTCAGGAGACCCCTTGGCGCGCAGCTTCGCCCAGATGGCCCGGTCCGCCGAGCAGGGCAGGAGCACCGTGCTGGTGGCCAAGGAGGCCCTGCCGGAGGCCCCCCTGCCGATCCACACCCTCGGCTCCCGCGAGCTGCGCACCGCGGCCCGGCGCATCAGCAAGGTGGACGAAAGCGTGCGCGAGCTCGCCCGCGACATGCTGCGCAGCATGTACACCGCCAAGGGGATCGGCCTGGCGGCCCCCCAGGTGGGGATCGCCAAGCAGCTGCTGGTGATCGATCTCGACCTGGAGGAAGCGGCCACGCCCCCCCTGGTGCTGATCAACCCCGAGATCACCGCGGCGGGTTCCTCGCTCAACACCTACGAGGAGGGGTGCCTGAGCATCCCGAAGGTGTATCTCAACGTCGTGCGCCCCTCCGTGGTGGAGGTGAGCTTCCGCGATGAGCTCGGCCGGCCGCGCAAGCTCAAGGCCGATGGCCTGCTGGCGCGCTGCATCCAGCACGAGATGGACCATCTGCAGGGGGTGCTGTTCGTCGATCGCGTCACCGACGAGCTGAGCCTCAACGAGGAGCTCAAGCAGCACGGCTTCACCCGCGACCACGTCCGCTCGATCCGCTGATGCCGATGAAACCCCTGGCCGGGCTGTTCCTCGCCCTGGCCTGTCTGTGCGGCATCGCCGCCACCGGCTGTGTTTTTGAGCTGGCCTACGGCGATCCCGACCTCGGGGTGTCGATCACCCGTGGCATCCTGGCCGCCAGCCTGCCGGGCACGGTGCTGAGCCTGCTGGTGGCGATCCGCATCAATCGCCCGGCCTGAGTCGCCGCCAGGCCAGCGGAGGCGGCCGGACCTTGGATTGGGCCATGGCCGCCGATCGCCCCCCTGGCGCCTCCATACGATCAAGGCGCTCGGCGCCTGATCCTGTGACCTCCGCGACCTTCCACCGCCTTCAGCCGCACCCCCGGGCCGCCCTGGCGGGCCTGGGCCTGGCGGGCGCCGTGCTCGGCCTGGCCTGGCCGATGGCCGCCGGCGCCCAAGCCCTCTTCCAGGCCGGGGAGCTCGACCAGAGCCGCTTCGTGCTGGTGGCCGCTCCGATCGGCAACGGCGAGCGGGCCCAGCTGAACATTTATGAGCAGATCCGTCCCACCCGCCCCTGCTTCGCCGTCGGGGAAGGGCGACCAGCGGCGGTCAATCCCCTGCTCGCCACCTTCGACTTCACGGGCATCTGCGGCCGCTACATCGACGCCAACGGCTACTCCCTGCGGATTGGTGGCACGGACCTGGCCACCACCTACCGACTGATGGTGAGCCGCTCCGGCAACGACACGCTGCTGCTGGCCATCCCCACCCGGGGCAGCGGTCCGGAGATGGTGGTGGCCCGCAGCGGCGGCGTGGCCAGCGGCTTCCTCAAGCTGAACCTGGAGCCCGGCTGGCAGCTCAAGCGCCGCCAGTTCGGCGGCCGCTCCCTTGGCCATGTGTACGTGTACACCGACAGCGCTCCGGGCGCGGCGGGTTCCAGCCCTGCCGCGGCTCCCCCTGCTGTGGCTCCCCCGGCCGCAGCTCCCCCCGCCCTGACCCCTCCCGCCAGCAGCAAGCCCGCCAGCGCGACGCCCGCCAAGCCGAAGCCCGCCAGCGGCCGACCCACCACCATGCGCTGAGGCCCAGGGGGTCGATTGGTAGGATCATCTTCTACGCCTGTCCACGCAGCAGTTCATGACCCAGGTCACCGTCGGCGAGAACGAAGGGATCGAATCCGCCCTGCGCCGCTTCAAGCGCCAGGTGTCGAAAGCCGGGATCTTCGCCGATCTTAAGCGGCTGCGCCACCACGAAACCCCGGCTGAGAAATACAAGCGTAAGGCCCAGCAGCGCCGCCGCCGCCGCTGAAGCCCCGCTGGGGGTTCTGCCCGTCTGGCCCGTCGGGTGTTCCTGGGAGTTGTGTCTCGCAGTGGCAATGTGCCACGTCAGAGCCCGAGGTTCACCCTGGACCAAAAAACCGGTGCATTTACCGGTTCCGGCCGTCACCCCAGCGGGGCCAAGGTTGGAGAATCCTCGCCCTCCAAGCCATGGACTCCTCCACCCCTAACGGTCTGGCCGGATTCGGCCGCTGGCTCGCGGAGGCCGTCGGCCACGCCTTCGGCAATCCCCGCGAAGAAGCCCTGCTCCAGCCGCCGTTGGTGGGGGTTCAGCCCTACCGGGATCGGCCGGCACGCCGTCGCTGAGCGCATCGCTCAACCGCCGCCGGGGCTTCCCTCCGCCCGCAGGTCGAAGCTGCGGTAGCTGAGGGCCTCGGCGAGCGCCCCCTCCCCGACGGCTCGCTGCCCTTGGAGATCGGCGATCGTTCGGGCCACCCGCAGCATCCGCAGGGCGGAGCGGGCTGAGAGGTGGCGCACCTCCAGCGCCGCCTCCCACATCCCCCGGGCGCCCCCATCCAGTGCCAGCAGCTCCGCCAGCGCTTCCGCCGGCAGGGCGGCGTTGGTGCAGCCCCCGGGATTGCGCCGCTCCATGCGCCGCCGGGCCCGCCGCACCCGCTGGGCCACCGTGGCGCTGGCCTCCGGCGTCGCAGCGCCCGCCGCGGCGCCGGAGGTGGGAAGGCCCAGACAGGCCAGCTCCTGGGGCGAGGGCCGTCGCATCACCACCTGCAGATCGAGCCGATCGAGCAGCGGCCCGGAAAGATGGCCCCAGTAGCGCCGCCGCTGCCCCTCCCCGCAGGCGCAGGGCCGGGCGGGATCGCCGAACCAGCCGCAGGGGCAGGGGTTGGTGGCGGCCACCAGGGTGACGCGGCAGGGGAAGCGACAGCGCTGGCGGGCGCGGCTGATCCAGACCTCCCCCTCCTCCAGGGGCTGGCGCAGGCTCTCCAGCGTTTCCCGCCGGAATTCCGCCAGCTCATCGAGAAAGAGCACACCGTGGTGGGCCAGGCTGATCTCGCCGGGCCGGGGCAGGCCGCCACCACCCAGCAGGGCCCGCACCGAGCAGCTGTGGTGGGGGCTTCGGAACGGCCGCCGGCGCACGAGTCCGCTCCCCTCCGCCAGCAGGCCCGCCACCGAGTGCAGGCTGGTGAGCTCGAGGGCCTCCGCAGCGGCCAGGGGCGGCAGCAGGCCGGGCAGGCGGCGGGCGAGCATGGTCTTGCCGCTGCCCGGGGGCCCCACCAGCAGCAGGTGGTGGCCGCCGGCCGCGGCGATCTCCAGGGCGCGGCGGCCGTGGGCCTGGCCCAGCACATCCGCCAGGTCGGGGGCGGGGGGCTCGGCGGGGGAGGCCAGGCAGGGCGTGGGACGGAGCGAGCGGGAGGGATCCGCCAGCAGGGCCAGTACCCCGGCCAGATCCTCGCCGCTCCACACCGTCAGCCCCGCCACCAGGGCGGCTTCACCAGCGTTGGCGGCCGGCACCAGCAGCGCCCGGGCGCCCGCCCGACGGGCCGCCAGGGCGAGGGCCAGCACACCCCGCACCGGCCGCAGCCGCCCGTCGAGGCCCAGCTCGGCGGCGCACCACACCCCCTCCAGCCACTGCGGCGGCACCTGGCCGCTGGCCACCAGCAGGGCCAGGGCGATGGGCAGGTCGAAGGCCGGGCCGGCCTTGCGCAGGTCCGCCGGCGCCAGGCTCACCACCACCCGGGTGAGCGGCACCCGCAGGCCGCTGTTGCGCAGGGCGGCCCGCACCCGCTCGCGGGCCTCCTGCACCGCCGCGTCGGCGAGCCCCACCATCTGCAAGCCCGGCAGGCCCGGGGCGATGTCCACCTCCACGCTCACCGGCAAGGCCTCCAGGCCCTGCAGGGCGGCGCTGCTGCAGCGTGCCAGCATCGATCCAGGATCACTGCAGGATCAGTGCCACCGCCCGGCCAGATGCCCTGCCAGCCCCCCTCCCTCCACCGCCCGCGCCACCGGCCATGACCAGCGACACGATCTTCGGGCGCATCCTGCGCGGCGAGATTCCCTGCGACGCGGTATTCAGCGACGACCTCTGCCTGGCCTTCCGGGATGTGGCCCCCCAGGCCCCGGTGCACCTGCTGGTGATCCCCCGCCAGCCGATCGCCCGCCTGGCGGACGCGGCCGAGTCGGATCAGGCCCTGCTCGGCCACCTGCTGCTGGTGGCCGCCCGGGTGGCCCGCCAGGAGGGTCTGGAGGATTTCCGGCTGGTGGTCAACAGTGGCGCCGGCGCCGGCCAGACGGTGTTCCATCTGCATGTGCACGTGCTCGGGGGCCGGCCCCTGGCCTGGCCGCCGGGCTGACGGCGACAATGCCTGCATTCGCACATCTCCATGACACCCCTGAAGGCGTTGCGTGAGCAGCTGGGCAAGCTGCAGCGCCTGGCCCAGCCCTACTTCCTGCCCCTCGATGGCGGCGGCGCCAGCACGGGTGGGCAGTTCCTGCTGCTGATGCTGGCCATGGTGGCCGTGGTGGTGGGCACCACCCTGCTGCTGCTCACCGGTGCGGTGGCCCTCAGCGGTGCCCTGATCCCCGAGATGCGGAGCCGCTTCCTGCCGGGGGTGCCCGAGTGGGTGGCGGGAATCTGGGCGGGCCCCTGGGGCAAGGGGGTGATGGGGGCCTTCCTCGCCGGCCTGCTGGCCTTCGCCCTGATGCGCCAGCGCCTGCGGCAGGGGCGCTGGGTGCCCTGGCTGCTGCTGGCCCTGATCGTGCAGCTGATCCTGCTGCTCAACGGCATCAATGTGGGCATCAGCTTTGTAGCCCGCAACATCGAAAATGCCCTCGTCGCCTACAAGCAGGAGGAGTTCTGGAAGATCGTTGCCATCTACGCCGGCTGCCTCGTCTTCGCCCTGCCGATCCGGGGCCTCCAGAGTTATCTGGTGCCCAAGCTGGGCCTGCTCTGGCGCCAGTGGTTAACGGGCCGGCTGATCAGTCGCTACATGGAGAATCGCGCCTACTACGTTCTCAATCCCAACGACGAAAGCCAGGAGGAGATCGACAACCCCGACCAGCGCATCTCCCAGGACGCCAGCAGCTTCACGGACCAGAGCCTCGCCTTCACCGTCGGGGTGTTCGAGGCCCTGCTCACGTTTGTGAGTTTCATCATTGTGCTCTGGTCGATCAGCGGCCAACTGGCGCTGGTGCTCCTGGCCTATTCGGTGATCGGCACCAGCGTGATTGTGTTCGCGGGCCGGCGCCTGGTGTTCCTGAACAACCAGCAACTCAAGCTCGAGGCCGACTTCCGCTACGGCCTGGTCCACATCCGCGACAACGCTGAGGCGATCGCCTTCTACAAGGGGGAGGAGGTGGAACGGCGGGAGGCCGATCGGCGCCTGGGCGGCGTGATTCTCAACCGAAATCGCCTGATCGTCTGGAGTGCGGTGATCACCGTGATCCAACGCTCCTACGACTACTTCTCCCGTTTTCTACCCTGGCTGGTGATCGCACCGCTCTACTTCGCCAAGCAGAAGGATTTCGGTGTGTTCGGACAGGCGGGCATCGCCTTCTCCCAGGTGTTCTTCTCGGTGAGTTTCATCGTCAATAACATCGAGGAACTCGCCTCCTTCTCCGCTTCGATCAGCCGACTTGAGGGCTTCCAGTCCCGGATCGAGACGATCAGCGGCCTCTTCTTCGGTGGCCCCGGCCAGCCGGCGGCGGCACTGCCGCCTGCCGACAGCGGCGCTTCGATCCTGCTGGAGAACGTGGATCTGGTGCCGCCGCGCAGCAGCCGCCGCCTGATCCACAACCTCAGTCTCAGCGTCGCCGCCGACCAGCGCCTGCTGGTGGTGGGCCCCTCCGGTTGTGGCAAAACCTCCCTGCTGCGGCTGATCAGCGGGCTGTGGGACACGGAGACCGGCCGGGTGCAGCGCCCGCCCGAAAGCGACCTGCTGTTCATCCCCCAGAAGCCCTACATGCTGCTCGGCAGCCTGCGGGAGCAGCTCTGCTATCCCCAATCTCCCGATCGCTTCAGCGATGAGCAGCTGCGCCACGTGCTCGAGCAGGCCTACCTGCCGGATCTGATCCAGCGCTACCCCGATCTCACCGTCAAGCAGGACTGGCCGCGGCTGCTGTCGCTGGGGGAACAGCAGCGACTGGCCTTCGCCCGGCTGCTGCTCAACGGCCCCCGCTTCGTGGTGCTCGATGAGGCCACCAGCGCCCTGGATGTGACCACCGAGAAACGGCTGTACCAGCTGCTGGTGCAGCGGGAGATGGCCTTTGTGAGCATCGGCCACCGCCCCACCCTCACCCACTACCACGACACGGTGCTGGAGCTCGACGGCCACGGCGGCTGGCGGGTGCTGCCGGCCGAGGGCTATACCTTTGATCTCTCCTCCTGACGCCACCCCCCTGCCCCGAGCCGATGCGTGACAACGCCGATCCCGCCGCCCCGCCGGCCACCAGCGCCACCACGGGCGATGCCCCCGCCTTCGGTTGGAGCGCCTATGCCGAACGGGTGAACGGCCGCTTCGCGATGATCGGCTTCAGCGCCGTGCTGCTGATCGAGGCGATCAGCCACGACACCTTTCTGCACTGGGCCGGCTTGGTGCCCTGAGCCGCTTGCTGCCCTGAGCCCGAGCCGCCGCGGCAGCCTTAGGGCACCGCGATCAGATCCACCTGCCAGAGCCCATCGCGGCTCACCTCCACCGCCAGCTCGCGGCCGTCGGCCCGCAGGCTCACCCGCCGGGGCACGCCCGGCGGTTGCATGGCGATCCGCTCCACGCTCAGCAGGGAGCGCCGGTAGAGCACCAGTTCGGTGCGGCCCTCAAGCTGGCGCACCACCGCCAGCCGCTCCCCCCGTTCATCCACCGCCACGCTCAGGGGCTGGGCATCGGGCCGGTTGAGACCCGGCAGGGGCACCGGACCCTGGCTCTCCACATCCACCAGCAGCACCGCGTCCCGCTCGCCCCGGCGGGCGATCAACGCCAGCCAGCGGCCGGCCAGGCTCGGGGCCCGTCCCGCCCCCGCCAGGTCGAGCTGCCGATCCAGACCCGCCAGGGGCTGGGGCATCTCGCCGAGGCAGCCGCCCAGGAGCAGGGCCAGGAGCGCCAGCGGGGCCAGGGTCAGCGGCCATTTCATGGTGGGCCCTGGGGCCCGCCGCCCCGCACCGGCAGGCCGGCGGGCAGGTCGGGTTCCAGCAGGGGGGAGAGGGCGAACAGGCGGATGCGGGGGCGTCCGGCCTGCACCGCCGCGATGGCCAGCCGACGGGCATCGGGGGAGAGGCTGAGCCGCTCCGGTTCCAGATCCGGGGGCAGCATCAGCCGGTGCAGACGGCCGCTGGCCCGGTCCTCGATCAGGACCAGCCGGCGGCGCCCCTGGCCAGCAAGCACCGCCAGGTAGCGGCCGGTCCAGCTGAGGGAGGGGGAGCTGTAGGGGGGGTCAGCGCGCAGGTGGCGCAGGGGCAGCACCCGGCCGCTGGCCTGCTCCTGCAGCAGCACCGTCGGCTGGCCGGAGCGGGCCACGATGGAGGCCAGCAGCCGCCCGTCACCGCTGAGGGCCGGATCCTCCCGGTCGATGCGGCCCAGGCCGAGGGGAGCCGCGGGACGCCGGCCCCAGCCCACCACGGCGCAGCCGGGGAGGCAGGCCGCCAGGAGGAGCAGCGCCAGCAATGGGCGCCCAGGGGAAGGGGGCCAAGGGAGAGGACGGCCCAGCGGTTCAGTCGTCGAAGCGGGAGCTGTTATCCCGTGGCCGGGGGGGGTCGCCACCGCCCTGGGGGGGCGTGGCCGGCCGGCGGACCGGGGTGTAGTCGGCATCGCTCATCGGCGGGCCACCGCTGGAGCGGATCGGCGACCCCTGGGGCACGCCGGGAGGGGTGGCCGGAGGCGCGGCTGCGGCCGGGGGGCGACCAACGCCGGGCTCGGCACTGGAGCCCCGGCGGCTGGAGCGGGGCATGTCGCTGGCGGCGGTGGGCCGGCTGCCACGGCGCACCTCCGCACCGGCCTCGCGCTCCCGCCGCCTGGCTCCGAACTCCGGAGTTGCGGCGCGGACGGAGGAGGGGGTGTAGCGGCTGCGGGGGGTTTCCGGTTCCGCGTCGAAATCGTCGCCCGATCGGCCGCTGCGGCGGGGGGAATCCCAGTCGTCGGGTTGGCCGCGGCGGCTGGCGGCGCGCTCGGGAATGGCCACCCGGCTGGTGCGGCGCGGACGGTAAAACTCCTCCTCCATCTCCTCGCGGGGACGGATGCGGCGGCGCAGACGCTCGGGCTCGTCAAGGCGGTCAACATCGCTCTCGTAGCCGCCCCCCAGACCGCCGCGGGGGCGGGGCGAGGCCGCCTCTTCGTCTTCGAAGTAGGAGGAGCGACGGGCCTGCTCCGTGGTGATGCCCCGCAGCCGCACGCTCTCGTAGGCGAAGAACACCGTGGTGCCGGCCAGAAGGAACTGGCCGAACTGGAGGATCGGATCCAGCCGCCAACCCTGGAAGAAAAGGATGCCGCCGCAGAGCAGGCCCACGGCGGCAAAGAACACATCCGTGTCGCGGGCGATGGCCGGCTTGAAGTTCCTGAGAAAGAACAGGAGGGCACCACCGACCGCCAGCACGATGCCGACGATGCTGGCCCAGTTGAGGCTGGCGTTGACCAAGGGTGGTCCTACGGACTTCAGACCACTCTAGGGATTCAGAGCTTGCGATCCACCCGGTCGTTCTGGCTGATCAGCACCAGGGCGATCGTGATGGGGATGACGACGATCGCCGCGCCGTAGGCGAGGCTGCTGAGGAAGTTGGCGAGGGAAGGGGTCATGACGGTCGGCCACAGCGTCGTGCTCGCAGGATCTTAGTCAGCGGCAGCCGTTGCCTACGATCATTCTCCCACCGCTTTGAGCTTTGTGACGGCCGCCCCGTTCCTGCCGGACTCCCCCCTGGCCGTGGCGCACCTGGCTCTGGCCCTGCTGCTCGGCGCCTGGACCCTGCTGTTCCTGTTCCGGATCGTGCTCACCTGGTACCCCCAGGTGGACCTCAGCCGCGGCTGGATGCGGGCGATCGGCGCCCCCACCGAGCCCCTGCTGGCCCCCACCCGCCGCCTGATCCAGCCGATCGGCGGGGTGGACGTGACGCCGGTGGTGTGGGTGGGCCTGGTGAGCCTGCTGCGCGAACTGCTGGTGGGCCAGCAGGGGTTGCTCACCCAACAGCTCAGCTGAGGCCGAGCATCTCCTGCTCGACAAACTTCGTGTACACCTCGCCCCGCTGAAATTCGGGCCGATCCAGCAGGGCGAGGTGGAAATCGATCGTGGTGGGGATGCCGGTCACGGCGCACTCCGAGAGGGCGCGGCGCATCCGGCGCAGGGCATGGTCCCGGTCGACGCCCCAGACGATCAGCTTGCCGATCAGGGAGTCGTAGAAGGGCGGAATTTCGTAGCCGGTGTACACGTGGCTGTCGATGCGCACGCCAGGACCGCCCGGGGGCAGCCAGCCGGTGATGCGGCCCGGGGCAGGACGAAAGTTGTGGCGTGGGTCCTCGGCGTTGATGCGGCACTCGATCGCGTGGCCCCGGAGCTGGATCTCCTCCTGGCGCACCGAAATCGGCTCACCGCCGGCGATGCGCAGCTGCTCCGCGATCAGATCGATGCCGGTGACCATCTCGGTGACGGGATGCTCCACCTGGATGCGGGTGTTCATCTCCATGAAGTAGAAGCCCCCCCCGCGATCCAGCAGGAACTCCACGGTGCCGGCACCCTCATAGTTGATGCTGCGGGCCGCGGCCACCGCCGCTTCGCCCATGCGCCGCCGCAGGGTTTCATCGAGGCCGGGGCTGGGGGCCTCCTCCAGGAGCTTCTGGTGGCGGCGCTGGATCGAGCAGTCGCGCTCGCCCAGGTGCACCACGTTGCCGTGGCGATCGGCCAGCACCTGCACCTCCACGTGCCGGGGCCGGTCGATGAACTTCTCCATATAAAGGCCGGGGTTGCCGAAGGCGGCCTCCGCCTCCCCCTGGGCAGCCTTGAAGAGGCTCTCGAGCTGGTCGGCGGCGGACACCAGCCGCATGCCCCGGCCGCCGCCGCCGGCGGTGGCCTTGATCATCACCGGATAGCCCATCCGCTCCGCCAGCACGGCCGCCTCTTTGGGGTTGGCCAGCAGGCCTTCGCTGCCGGGGATGGTGGGCACCCCCACCCGTTGCATGGTGGCCTTGGCGGTGGACTTATCGCCCATCGCCAGCATGGCGGCGGGGGAGGGCCCCACGAAGGTGATGCCGTGGTCGAGGCATTTCTCGGCGAAGTCGGCGTTCTCGGAGAGGAAGCCGTAGCCGGGGTGGATGGCGTCGGCGCCGCGGGAGGTGGCGGCCGCCAGGATGTTGGGAACGTTGAGGTAGCTGCGGCTGCTGGGCGCCTCGCCCACGCACACCGCCTCATCGGCCAGCTGCACGTGCAGGGCGTTGCGGTCGACGGTACTGTGCACGGCCACCGTGGCGATGCCCAGCTCCCGGCAGCTGCGCAGGATCCTCAGGGCGATCTCGCCGCGGTTGGCGATCAGCAGCTTGCCGATGGTCATCCGCGGGGCAGGGAGGGAGGCGGTTTTCAGGCCATGGCGGACTGTATCAGCGCTCACCGACCCCACCGACCAACGGGTTGGGGGGGTCGGTGATGGGTATGATCGGCGCCGGATCGCGAGCCATCGCGGCTCCAACCACGCGGATGTGGTGGAATTGGTAGACACGCACGTTTGAGGGGCGTGTGGCTTCGGCCTTGCGAGTTCAAGTCTCGCCATCCGCATTTCCTTCTCGCCGACGGGTCCTGTGGTGGGTGCCGCCCCCGTCCGCCCCTCACCGGTTCCTGAGCAGGCCGCCATCGTGCTGGTGAGCAATGGGCCGGGGGAGCTGAGCACCTGGGTGCGCCCCCTGGCCCGCCGCCTGCACGCCGAGCTGCCCCTGCGGCCGCTCCAACCCAACGCCGCCCTGGGGCTGCGCCTGGTGTTGGTGCCCTGCCCCAACGCCACGGGGCGGGAGGCCGCAGTCGCCAGCGACTGGGGGCTGTTCGGGCGGGTGCTGCCGGCCCGCCACTTCTGGTCCCTGCTGCTGCGCCCCCGCCGCCATGGCCCCTGGCCGCGGCGCGGGGTGGTGGTGTTCCTCGGCGGCGACCAGTTCTGGACGGTGCTGCTCTCGGCCCGCCTCGGCTATCGCCACCTCACCTACGCCGAATGGGTGGCCCGCTGGCCGCGCTGGAACGACCGGGTGGCGCTGATGGGCCCCGAGGCGGCCGGCCGGCTGGCGGAGCGCTGGCGCGGCCGGGCCGTGCAGGTGGGCGATCTGATGGCCGATCTGCAGGACTCGGCCCGCAGCGAGGCCCCCCTGCCGCCCGGCGACTGGGTGGCGCTGCTGCCCGGCTCCAAGCGGGCCAAGCTGCAGGTGGGTGTGCCCTTCCTGCTGGACACCGCCGACCGGCTGGCGCAGCTGCGGCCGGGCTGCCGCTTCCTCCTGCCGGTGGCGCCCACCACCACGGTGGCCGAGCTGCTCGCCTGGGCCTCGCCGGCCAATCCGATCGCCCGCCACTTCGGCACCGGCGTGCCGCACCGCGAGGGGAAGGAGCTGGTCACCGCCGCCGGCACCCCGATCCGGCTGATCGAGGCGCACCCCGCCCACGGTCCCCTCAGCCAGTGCGCCCTGGCGCTCACCACCGTCGGCGCCAACACCGCCGAACTGGGTGCCCTCGGAGTGCCGATGATCGTGCTGGTGCCCACCCAGCATCTGCAGGTGATGCAGGCCTGGGATGGCTGGCTGGGGCTGGTGGCCCGGCTGCCCGGGCTGCGGGCCCTGGTGGGGGTGGCCCTCACTGCCTGGCGGCTGCGCCACCGCGGCTTCCTGGCCTGGCCGAACATCAGCGCCGGCCGCGCCGTGGTGCCGGAGCGGGTGGGGGCGATCACGCCGGCGGCGATCGCCGCCGAGGCCGCCGACTGGCTGGAGCACCCCCAGCGGCTGGCCGGGATGCGCGACGACCTGCGCTCCCTGCGGGGACGGCCCGGGGCGGTGGCGGCCCTGGCGGCGCTGGTGCGGGAGCTGCTGCCGCCCGCCGATCCCGCCTAGGGTTGCCGCCACATCCCCTGCCGCCATGAGCGAGATCAATCCCTGCAGCCTCGACAGCGGCCTGGCCCGCGGCCTCGACGAGGAGGCCTGGCGGGAGCGGCTCACCCCCGAGCAGTTCCGGGTCACCCGCCAGGGCGGCACCGAGCGGGCCTTCAGCGGCGCCTACTGGAACCACAAGGGCAGCGGCACCTATGGCTGCGTCTGCTGCGGGGCCGCGTTGTTCAGCTCCGCCACCAAGTTTGATTCCGGCACCGGCTGGCCCAGCTTCTGGGACGCGGTGGATCGCGGCGCGATCACCACCCTGCGGGACACCGCCTACGGCATGGTGCGCACGGAGATCCGCTGCGCCAACTGCGACGCGCACCTGGGCCATGTGTTCAACGACGGGCCTGCCCCCACCGGCGAGCGTTATTGCGTCAATTCGGCCTCACTGAGCTTCGAGGCCGGCTGACGCTCACCAGGGGTCGTCGAGCACCTCGGGATCCACATCGATCGGTTCGGCGGGGCGCTGGCTGCCGCGGCCTTCGGAGCGCCGGCCGTCAACGGTGCGTTCCGGTCGCAGTGCGGACGGTGGCTCACGCCGGGGCAGAGCTTCAAGGTCGCGGCTATCGCGGTAGCGGTCGTCGCGATAGCGGG
>JBEIHT010000027.1:0-28003 GCA_040381155.1 Aphanothece sp. | reverse complement strand
GGGCGGCCAGGCGGGCCGCGCCGAGCCCCGCCGCCATCGCCTGCCGGAAGGCGCCGGGCTGGGGCAGCAGCCGGGCGTGGTGCACGGCCCCGGGGGAGTGGGCCACCGCCTCGGCCAACCGCCGGGCGCCGATCGCCAGCAGCAGGTGGCGGCCCGCCAGATCGATGCCGGCCAGGCTCTCCAGATCCGCCAGCAGCGTGGCTCCGGGCACCGCCGGCCGGGGCCGCTCCAGGCGCACCAGGGGCTGGCCGGCGCAGGCGCAGGCGGAGGCCAGGGCCGCGCTGATGCGCCGGGCGAAGGGATGGCTGGCATCGACCAGCCAGCGGAAGGGCCGGCCCCGCTCGGCCGCCTCCCGCAGCTCCGCCAGCACCGCCCCCTCCGGACCGGCCGGACCATCCAGCGCTCCGACCCGCAGCTCCAGCCGGGGATGGGGGGCATAGGCCCGCGCCGCCGCCGCGCTCACCACCGACACCCGCAGGCTCCAACCGCGCTCCAGCAGCCGGCAAGCCAGAGCTGGGCCCTCGCCGGTGCCGGCGATCAACCAGATCCGTCCCGCCCCTGTCGGCGGCGGCGGGAGGGCACCCCCCTGGTGCAGGGCGGGGCCTTGCATCAGGATGGGCGCTCGACTGCTCGGGAAGGGGCGTGAATCACTGTCTGCTCGAGGTGGAGGTGCTGGAGGCTCCCCAGCTTCGCTACACCCAGGACAACCAGACGCCGGTCGCGGAGATGCCGGTGCGGCTGGAGGGGTTGCGGCCCGATGACCCGCCGGGTCAGCTGAAGGTGGTGGGCTGGGGCAATCTGGCCCAGGACCTGCAGAACCGGGTGCAGGTGGGTCAGCGGCTGGTGCTGGAGGGGCGACTGCGAATGAGCACCGTCACCCGCCAGGACGGCCTCAAGGAGAAGCGCGCCGAATTCGTGCTCTCCCGCCTGCATCCCGTGGCCGCCCCGGGGGCCGCTTCTCCGGCACCAGCCCCCCAGGCCCCGGCTCCGACTCCCTCTGCCGCCCCGAGGCCCGCTGCGGCCGCGGCTCCGGCCCCCTCGGGCGCGGCGGCTCCGGCCCGGCGGACGGCGGCGGCGGCGGCACCCCCGGTGTGGAACACCTCGCCGCTGGTGCCGGAGGATCCCCTCGAGGAGGAGGACGAGATCCCGTTCTGAAGCGATCAGCGCTCGGCGGCTCGCTCCGCCGCCTGGTCGAGCAGCTGGCCGAGCTCCCGCTCCAGAGCTGCCAGGTCGAGTCGCCACTGGGGCCAGCGGCCGCTGTCGATCTGGCGCAGCAGCCAGAGCCGATCCTGACGCAACTGCTCCAGCAGGTCCTCCAGACCCAGCTCGTCCGGCGGGTGGGGAGCCGGGGTTTCCTGGGGAGCGGTTGGGGTCATCGCCTGGCTGCGTCGCTCCCCATCCTGACCCCTGCTGCTGGAGGATGGGGCGATGCAATCCTTCCTCTCCCCGGGCAGCCTGGTCACCATCGCCGGCGCCCTCCTGACGGTGATCGGCTCGATCGCCTACCTGGACGACAATGCCAACCTGAGCCTGCCGACGATCTTCTACGGCATCCCGATCCTGCTGGGCGGGCTGGCGCTCAAGTCGTCCGAACTGCCCCCGGCCGAGCGGCTCACCCCCGCGGCCAGCCTGCAGGCCCTGCGGGACGCCCCCGCCAACGAGCCCCTGCGCAAGTTGCTGGCCGACGTGACCCGTTGGCGTTACGGGCAGAAAGCCCACCTGGAAAGCTCCCTTGAGGCACTCAAGCTCTGGGATGAGGAGGCACCGCCCCAGCTGCTGGCGGTGGAGGAGCTCGATCACGGCGGCTACGGCCTGCGCCTGCTGTTCGAGCTGAACGGCGTGCCGGCGGAGCGGTGGCAGGAGCGGCGGGAGCGGCTCGGCCGCTTCTTCGGTCCGGGGCTGCGGGCCGAACTGGCCGAGGCCGGCACCGGCCGCCTCAGCCTCTCCCTGCTGCCCGCCAGCTGAGAATCGCCGCCCTGCCGCTGCCCCCGCAATGAGCTCCGACCCCCTGATCAGCGACGCCGACGCCCAGCGGGTAGCGGTGCTGAGCGAAGCCCTGCCCTACATCCAGCGCTTCGCCGGCCGGCGGGTGGTGGTCAAGTACGGGGGGGCGGCCATGGTCCGCGAAGATCTGCGGGAGGCCGTTTTCCGCGACCTGGCCCTGCTGGCCTGCGTCGGCGTGCAGCCGCTGGTCGTGCACGGTGGCGGGCCGGAGATCAACCAGTGGCTGGGCAAGCTGGCGATCGAGCCCCGTTTCCATGACGGCCTGCGGGTGACCGACGCAGCCACGATGGAGGTGGTGGAGATGGTGCTGGTCGGGCGGGTTAACAAGCAGATCGTCACCGGCCTCAACCAGGTGGGGGCCCGGGCAGTGGGTCTCTGCGGCTGCGACGGCGGCCTGGTGCGGGCGCGCCCCTTCGGGGATGGCTCCCTGGGGCTGGTGGGGGATGTGGCCGGCGTCGACCCGTCGGTGCTCGAGCCGCTGCTCGAGGCCGGTTACCTGCCGGTGATCTCCAGCGTCGCCCCCGATGGCGAGGGCCGGGCCCACAACATCAACGCCGACACCGTCGCCGGCGAGCTGGCCGCGGCGCTGCAGGCTGAGAAGCTGGTGCTGCTCACCGACACGCCCGGGATCCTGCGGGAGCGGCAGGATCCCGCCTCCCTGTTCCGGCACCTCGGCCTGGCCGAAGCGCGCCAGCTGATCGCCGACGGCGTGGTGGCCGGGGGGATGACCCCGAAGACCGAATGCTGCATCCGCGCCCTGGCCCAGGGGGTGCGCGCCGCCCACATCGTCGACGGCCGGGTGCCCCACTCGCTGCTGCTGGAGGTGTTCACCGACAGCGGCATCGGCACGATGCTCTCCGGCAGTCCGCAGCCGCGCAGCTGAACCGTCGCCATGGTCGATGACGCCCAGGCCGCCAGCCTCGCCGCCGCCCGCAACGCCCTGGAGCGGGGGGAGTACGGCAAGGTGCTGACCCTGCTGGAGCCCATCGCCGCGGCTCACGGACCGCGCACGCCGCTGGGGGCCGGCGTGCGCCTGCTGATCGCCACCGCCCTGATGGGCCAGGGGGAGAGCGAGCGGGCCGCCGAGTGCTGCCGCGCGGTCCAGAACTGCCTCGACCCCGGCCTGCGCGCCCGGGCCCGGGAGCTGCTCACCGTGTTGGAGGCCCCCGCCCTCAACCGGCCGCGCAGCTGGTCGCTCACCCTGCCCGATCTCGCCAGCGACACCCCGCTGGAACGCCTGGGGCCCGGGGCGGGCGGTCGTCGCCGCCCGACACCACCGCCACCCCCGCCGCCACCGGTGGGGCCCACGCGGGCGCCGGTGGGTTTCGCGGCCCTCGCCGGACTTCTCCTGCTGCTGCTGCTGCTCGCGGCCCTGCTGGGGGGGTGCGTGCAGGTGCGCAGCGACCTGCGCTTCGTGGGTCCCGGCCGGTTGCAGCTAAGCCACCAGGTCCGCAGCGCCACCGGTCCGATCAGCCCCTGGCAGCGCAGCCTCGAGGGGGAGCTGGCCAGCCGCGGCTTCCGGCAGGAGCCGGGCGAGGGTGGCCGCCGGCTGCGCACCCCCGTGCTGCCGGCCCCCCAGGCCCTGGACGCCTGGGTGGAGAGCGTCAGCGCGGCGGGGGAACTGGCCGGCCTGGCGCTGCCGCCGCCGCGGGCGGAGCTGCGGGAGCGCAACTGGCTGCTGGGGGTGGAGCAGCGCCTGCGCCTGGAGGTGGATCTGGCGGATCTGGAGCCGATGGCCGGCCTGCGGCTGGAGCTGGGGCTGGCGCCCCTGCGGCAGCGGGCGGTGCGGATCGCCAGCCCGCTGCCGGCGGTGGCCGAGGGGGATGGCCTGCGCTGGCCGCTGGCCCCCGGCGGGGCCAACCAACTGGAGGTGCGCTGCTGGCGCTGGAGTCCCCTGGGGATCGGCGGACTGGCCATCGCCCTGGTCCTGGGGCTGGCCCTGCTGTTGCAGAGGATGCGCCTGGCGCTCGGCTACGGCCTGCCCCAGCTGCCCGCCGGCATCACAACTGCAGGGGATCCGGGTCGATCGTGAGGCTGATGCCCGCGGGCAGCAGCTCACGCAGCTCCGCCTCCGGAGGGAGGGGCAGGCGCTGCGCTTCGGGGGGGCCAAGGCTCGGACCATGCAGCAGCACCTGCCAGCGGCTGCGGCCCGCCACCCGGGCCACCGGCGCCGGTGCCGGACCGATGACGCACCAGCCGGCGGCCTCCAGCGCCGGCCGGATCCGTTCGCTGAGGGCGGTGGCGGCGGTGGCGGTGAGGCTGGCGGCGGAGCCGGCCAACCGCAACAGCACGGCCCGGCGGAAGGGCACCAGGGATCCGTGGCGGCGCAGCTCCAGCTCCTCCTCCAGAAAGCGCTCGTAGCGGCCATCCACCAGGTGGCGGATCACGGGATGCTCCGGGCAATAGGTCTGCACCAGCACCTCACCGGGCAGCTCACCGCGGCCGGCCCGGCCGGCGAGCTGGAGCAGCAGTTGCAGGCTCTGCTCCCCGGCCCGCAGGTCGGGGCGGTGGAGGAGGCCATCGGCGGCCAGCACCGCCGCCAGGGTCACCCGCGGCAGATCCATCCCCTTCGCCAGCATCTGGGTGCCCACCAGCACATCGGCCTCGCCGGCGGCGAAGCGCTCCAGCAGCTGGCGGTGGCCGTCGCGGCCGCCGGTGGTGTCCTGGTCGAAGCGCAGCAGGCGCAGGCCCTCCAGCTCGGCGGCCAGCCGCTCCTGCACCCGCTGGGTGCCGGCCCCGAAGGGCTTGAACGCCGTGGAACCGCAATGGCCGCAGCGGTGGCCGAGGGGCTGGCGGTGATCGCACCAGTGGCAGCGGAGCCATTCCTGAGGGCCGCTGCGGTGCACCGTCATCGCCACGTCGCAATGGGGGCAGAGCACCGCTTCGCCGCAGCTGCGGCAGCTGAGGAAGGAGCGGTAGCCGCGCCGGGGCACCAGCACCACCGCCTGCTCACCCCGCTCCTGAAGCGCCGTGAGCCGGTCCATCAACGCCCGGCTGATCAGCTGGCGGTGGCCCTCCGCCAGCTCCAGACGCATGTCCACCAGCCGCACCGGCGGCAGGGGCCGGCCACCGATCCGCTCCTGGAGCCGCAGCAGGTGGGTATCGGCATCGGGACCGCGGCAACGGCTCCAGCTCTCCAGCGATGGGGTGGCGCTGCCGAGCACCAGGCGGGCGCCGCAGAGACCCGCCCGCAGCCGGGCCACGCTGCGGGCGTGGTAGCAGGGCATGGGGCTGTCCTGCTTGTAGGAGCCGTCATGCTCCTCATCGAGCACGATCAGCCCGAG
This sequence comes from Aphanothece sp., assembly GCA_040381155.1. Taxonomy (GTDB): domain Bacteria; phylum Cyanobacteriota; class Cyanobacteriia; order PCC-6307; family Cyanobiaceae; genus Cyanobium. The sequence goes on along the minus strand of JBEIHT010000027.1, from coordinate 22,715 downwards.
GGGTTGGAGGGGGAGGAACACCGCCGAGCGGGTGCCAACCGCCAGCCGCGCTTCGCCGGCGGTGGCCGCCGCCAGGCAGGCCCGCCAGGCCGCCACCCGCTCCGCCGGGCCCATGCCGCTGTGATATTCGAGCACCCCCGCGCCGAAGCGCTGGCGGGCGCGATCCAGCAGCTGGGGGATCAGCCCGATCTCCGGGGCGAGCAGCAGCACGCTGCGGCCCTGGGCCAGCTCCAGCGCGGCGGCCTGCAGATACACCTCCGTTTTTCCGGCGCCGGTGACCCCCCACAGCAGCAGGGCCTGCCCCGGCGGAGCCGCGGCGATCGTCCGCACCGCCTGGCCCTGCTCGGCGCTGGCGGCCAGGGGGGCGCCCGGCTGCGAGGAGTGGGCGGATCCGGACCTGGCAACGTCCTGGGCCGCCTCCAGGGTCGCCGCCCGGATGTCGCGACGGCGCAACCATCCCCGCCGCTCGAGGGTCGCCACCACCCCCGGTCCGAAGCCCCCGCTCGCCTGCAGATCCCGCAGCAGCGCCCCGTCGCCCCGCTCGGCGAGCCAGGCCAGCAGTTCCCTCTGGCGAACCGTGAGGCTCTCCTCCGCCTCGGGAGCAGGCGCGACCCGCTCCAGCCAGCGCAGGGTCCGTCCCGCTCCAGAGGGGACGGGCCGGCGACGCTGGCCCAGCCAACCCGGGGGCAGGGCGCTTTTGAGGGTGCGGAAGCGGCTGGTGTGGCAGAGGTCGGCGACGGCGTCGATCAGGGCTCGCCAGTTGGGATCCACGGCTGCCGGCTGCAGGACCCCCTCCAGCGGCTGGATCCGCCGTCCCTCCAGGTCCAGCGGCAGGTGGGTGAGACAGCGGACCACCAGGCCGGCATGGCGCCGACCCTGCAGGGGAACCTCCACCAGATCGCCAACCCCCACCGCCAACTGGCGGGGGTTGGCGTAGGTGAACACCCGACCTTCCCGGCCGGCCTCCAGCCAGACCTCCAGCCAGGCGGTGGCGCCTTCATCGGGCTGAACGCCAGGGGAAGCCTGGGGGGTGGGAGTGATCAGTCTTGCAATCGACACCCGCCATTCCTAAGATGTGGAAGTTGGGCAGTCCACCAGGCTGCCGTCGGAACACGACAGAGTTCCGTCCAGCGGGAAGACCCATCGAGCGAGCCCGGGAGCCTGTCTCCCTCCAGTGGCCCTCCAGTCTGAGACCACCCCTGCCAACCCTGTCCTGGTCCCGGTCCTGATCCGCGGCCCTCTCCCTCCCCAACACCAGGTCCCTCCGGGGGTCCCAACTGAACCTTCCGCTCCGGCCCCTTTCCCGGGTTCGCCATCGCCGCAGCAACGCCGCCAGTGCGCGCCCGAGCACTGCCTTTGTCGTCAGATTTTTTCTTCTTATTTTTTTCGCGTCCGTCCTCCGTACCGGTGAACCCCGGCATCCAGCACCACCATCGCTGGGCGGATGGGTCCGATCTCGCTTCTTTTCTTCGCTTCGCCAGTCCCTGAGGGACGGCACCCCCCTCCCCGCTCCCGCCCCGCTTCCATGAGTCCTGCAGCCGCCAGCACCGAGTCCAGCACCACCACCGCCAAGGCCCTCCCCGAGATCGTCGCCACGGTGTCGGTGAGCGGAGAGGCAATCAGCATCGAGACCCTGGCGGCCACCGCCGCGCCGAAGGGCGCCAAGGCGGCCGCCGCGGTGGCCGGCAAGCCAAAGGCGAAAGCCAAAGCCAAGTCGAAGGCCAAGAGCCCGGCCAAGCCGAAGGAGGTGAAACCGGCCCCGGATCTGGAAGCCGCCGCCGACGACCTGCTGCTGGAATCCGCTCTTCCGGCCGGGGAGGACGGGGATCTGGGCTTCCCCGAGGAGGCGGCCGAGAAGCCGGAGGCCAAGAATGCCAAGGCCCTGGCCAGCATCAAGGTGGGTCCCAAGGGGGTCTACACCGAGGATTCGATCCGCGTCTACCTGCAGGAGATCGGCCGCATCCGGCTGTTGCGTCCGGATGAGGAGATTGAACTGGCGCGCAAGATCGCCGACCTCCTGGAGCTGGAGGAAAAGGCGGCGGAATTCGAATCCGACCACGGTCGCCAACCCCAGGTGGGCGAGTGGGCGGAACTGTTCGAGATGACCCCGCTCAAGTTTCGCCGCCGCCTGATGCTCGGTCGCCGCGCCAAGGAAAAGATGGTGCAGTCGAACCTGCGCCTGGTAGTGTCGATCGCCAAGAAGTACATGAATCGCGGCCTCTCCTTCCAGGACCTGATCCAGGAGGGCAGCCTCGGCCTGATCCGCGCCGCTGAGAAGTTCGACCACGAGAAGGGCTATAAGTTTTCCACCTACGCCACCTGGTGGATCCGCCAGGCGATCACCCGTGCGATCGCCGACCAGAGCCGCACGATCCGGCTGCCGGTACACCTGTACGAAACCATCTCCCGCATCAAGAAAACCACCAAGACCCTCTCCCAGGAATTCGGCCGCAAGCCCACCGAGGAAGAGATCGCCGAAGCGATGGAGATGACGATCGAGAAGCTTCGCTTCATCGCCAAGAGCGCCCAGCTGCCGATCTCCCTGGAAACCCCCATCGGTAAAGAGGAGGATTCCCGCCTCGGTGATTTCATCGAGGCCGACATCGAAAACCCCGAACAGGATGTGGCCAAGAACCTGCTGCGGGAGGATCTTGAGGGCGTGCTCGCCACCCTCAGCCCACGCGAGCGCGATGTGCTGAGGCTGCGCTATGGGCTGGATGATGGCCGCATGAAAACCTTGGAGGAGATCGGCCAGATCTTTGATGTCACCCGCGAGCGCATCCGCCAGATCGAGGCCAAGGCGTTGCGCAAGCTGCGCCATCCCAACCGCAATGGTGTGCTGAAGGAGTACATCAAGTAGGGGTGCCCGGGCGTCCGCTCTCGCCTGGCGATACCCCCTTGACCAGCGTCCCCTGCCAGTCGGCACTGCTCCTTTCGGTGGTGCTGCCCACGTTCAACGAGCGCGACAACGTCGGGCCGATCGTGGACGAACTGCTGCCGCTGCAACGCTGTTTCGATCTCGAGATCCTGTTTGTCGACGACGATTCGGCCGACGGCACCGCCGAGAGGGTGCGTCAACTGGCCCGCGCCCATCCCGCCGTCCGCCTGATCCGACGGGTGGGTCGCTCCGGGCTGTCCAGCGCCATCAAGGAGGGCATCCTCGACGCCACCGGCGATCTGGTGGTGGTGATGGACTGCGACGGCCAGCACGAGCCGGCGACGATCGCCACCGCCGTCGAGACCTTGCAGGCCAGCGGCGCCGATCTGGTGATCGGCAGCCGTTTCCACCAGCAGGCCCGCATCCATGGCCTGAGCGAGCAGCGGGAACGCAACTCCACCTGGGCCAACGCCCTCGCCCGCTTCAGCCTGCCCCGCTACCGCCAGCTGACGGATTACATGAGCGGCTTCTTCGTCCTGCGCCCCGAAGCGACCCTGCCGTTCGTGCGACGCGTCGACGTCAACGGCTTCAAATTCCTCTACGAGCTGCTCTCGATCAGCGGCGGGCGGCTGCGGGTGGAGGAGGTGCCGCTTCGCTTTCAGCCCCGCATCGCCGGCAACTCGAAGCTGGATCTGGCGATCGTCTGGGATCTGGGGGTCTCGATCCTGCACACCCTGCTCTGGCGCAGCGTGCCGAGGCGGGCGATCAGCTTCGCCCTGGTGGGGGCCAGTGGCGTGGTAGTGCAACTGGCCGCCTCCCACCTGCTGATGGGTCTGGGGATGGGCTTCGGCCAGGCCCTACCGCCAGCGGTGCTGGCGGCGGCCACTTCCAATTACCTGATCAACAACTCCCTCACCTTTCGCTTTCAGCGCCAGCGCGGCCTGGCCCTGCTGCGGGGCCTGCTGAGGTTCCTGGTGGTGGCCTCCCTGCCGGTGCTGGCGAACGTGGGGGTGGCCTCCGCTTTTTACAGCTTCGTGGCCCACGACACCCTCTGGGCCCAGCTGGCCGGCATCGTCGTGGTGTTCGTCTGGAACTACGCCGCCTCCTCCCGCTTCGTCTGGAACAGCCCCTAGGCCGCTGGCGTCGCGGCGTAGGTTTGCCATCGTTTCGCCCGCGTCGCTTGACGATCTCCGACCGCCTGGTGATCCCAAGCCCTGCCGCGTCGCCCGCCCGACTGCGCTGGCTCAGCGCCCTGGCCCTGGGCCTGCTCTGCTGGCTGGCCTTCTTCCATGGCCTCGGCGCCCTCGGCCTGATGGACAAGACCGAGGCCCTGTTCGTGGAGGTGGGGCACCAGATGCACCAGCGCGGCGACTGGGTCACCCCCTGGTGGAACGGGGAGCGCTTCTTCGACTACCCGGTCTGGGGCTACTGGGTGGTGGCCCTCAGCTTCCGCCTGTTCGGGGTCTCGGAGTGGGCGGCCCGGCTGCCGGTGGCCCTGGCGGCCAGCGCTGTGGTGGTGGCGGCGTTCCTGCTGCTGCTCATCTGGCCCCTGGCGGCGGAGCCCGCCCGGCGCCGCTACGGCCGTGCCCTGCTGGGGGCGGCCGTGCTCGCCACCTCGCCCGGCTGGATCGGCTGGGGGCGCACCTCCACCACCGACATGTTCCTCTCCAGCGCCATCAGCCTGGCGTTGTTCGGCTTCCTGCTGGCCCTGCGCCACCCCCGCCATCCCCAGCTGGCACCCCTCGGCCGGATCGGCCTGGCGGGATTCAGCGCCGTGGCGGTGCTGGCCAAGGGTCCGGTGGGGCTGCTGCTGCCCGGCCTGGTGATCGTGGTGTTTCTCTCCCTCACCGGCCAGTGGGGGGCATGGCTGCGGCCCTGGCCCCTGCTGGCGATGGTCCTGCTGTTCCTGGGGGTCTGCCTGCCCTGGTATGGCGCGGCCGCCAGGGTGAACGGCATGGCCTTCCTGGGGGGCTTCCTCGGCTTCAGCAACCTGCAGCGCTTCACCTCGGTGATCTATGACCACCCCGGTCCGCCCTGGTTCTATCTGCCCTGGGTGCTGCTGTTGCTGCTTCCCTGGTCGCTGTTCCTGCCGGCGGCGATCGGCGCGACCCGCTTCTGGAGCTGGAGCCGCTGGCGGCCGGCCGGAGCGGAGCCCGAGGAACAAGCGGTGGCCCAACTGCCGCTGCTGCTTTTGCTCTGGCTGAGCCTGATGGTGGCCTTCTTCTCCGCCGCCGCCACCAAATTGCCCGGTTACATCCTCCCCGCCCTGCCGGCTGGCTCGCTGCTGGTGGCCCTCTGGTGGCAGCCGATCACAGGCGGCACTCCGGCGGTGCAGCCAGGCCCGCCGCCCGGCTGGCCCCTGGCCCTGTCCGGCGGGCTGAACGCCGCCCTGCTGGGCCTGCTGGCGGCGGCCGCCGCCCTGGCTCCCCGCTGGGCCGCCAGTGATCCGGCCCATCCGGCGCTGGCGCTGGCCCTGGAGCGCTCCGGCCTGCCCCTGCGGCTGGCCCTGCTGCTCGCCCTGGCCAGCCTGGCCCTGGTGCTGCTGCTGCGCCGACCCGGCGGGAAGCGCTGGCTGTGGGTTCCGGACCTGGCGGGCTTCCTGGCGATTCTGGCCCTGGTGGTGGCCCCCCTGGCGCCGCTGCTCGATCGGGAACGCCAGTTGCCGCTGCGCCAACTGGCGGTGCTGGCGCACCAGAACGCCGGGCCCGGCGAACCGCTCTGGGTGGTGGGCACCAAGCGCTACAGCACCCTCTTCTACAGCGGTGAGACCGCCGCCTTCGTGGACGGCCGCAGCAGCATCGCCAAGCGCTTACGGCAGGACCCCGCCGCCCTGGGCATCCGCCCGGGCAGCCGCAGCCTGCGGCTGCTGGGCGATCGGCGCGATCTCGAGGATCTGGAGATCGCCCCGCAGGCCATCGAGCGCCTTGGCCGCCGGGGCGAGCAGGAACTCTGGCGCGTGCCGCTGGGGGCGCTGCAACCATGATCCGCTGGCTTCCCAAGCGCCGTGATGCCCTGGTGGTGGCGCTCTGCGCGGCCGTGGTGCTGCTGCTGTCGCAATGGATCGACCCCCGCCGCCCGCCAACGTTTGATGAGGCGGTGCTCACCTGGCTGGGGGAGATGCTGCAGGGACCGGTCGGCGAGACGCTGCTGCAGGTGTACCGGGTCAGCGGCGTGCATGTGACGGGCTTTCTGGTGGTGGCGGCCCTGATCTACGTGGTGCTGCGCCGCTGGTGGAACGACCTGCGGCTGCTGGTGACGGCCACGGCCGGGATCCTGGTGATCATCGATCTGGTGCTCAAACCGTTGTTCGATCGCGCCAGGCCGCCCGACAAGCTGCTGGTGGTGGATGGCCGCAGCTTCCCAAGCGGTCACGCCGCCGGGGCGGTGGCCTTCTACGGCGCCATGCTGCTGATCCTGTCGGTCCACTACCCCCAGCTGCGCCGCCCCCTGGCGATCGGGGCCTGTCTGTGGGTGGCTCTGGTGTGGCTGAGCACCCTCTACGCCCGGGCCCACTGGCCCACCGACCTGCTGGCGGGAGGCGCCGTGGGGCTGGCCTGGCTGACGGTGTGCCTTGGCTTCTGGCGCCTGCCCTCCGGAGACGGCCCCTCGGCCCGGTGAGCGCCGGGGCCAGGGCAGAGTGAGGGCCAGCGCGTTCCGCCCCCCCACCCCGCCGTGAGCGACCCCTCCAGCCCCACCAGCCCCCTGGCCGCCCTGCGCGGCCTGCGCAGCGCGCCGCTGCTCGATGCCGCCGGCCAGGCGGAGCTGCGGCGTGAACTGACGGCGGCGCTGGCCCCCTGCCGCTGGTTCACGATCGGGGTGATGGCCCCCAGTGCCGCCGCCGCCCTCGCCGCCCTGCGCTCCTGCGAGGCCGCCCTGGGCTGGTCGCCCCTGCGGGAGCAGGAGCTGGCGATCGAGGCCCCGGACGACCACGACACCGCCGGCGCCGATCCGGCCGGTGCGGTGTTTCTCAAGGGCAACCAGCACACCGGCACCTATCTGCTGCGCCCGGAGAGCGGGCTGGGGGAGGGGATCCTGATCAGCGGCCACCACGAGGACCCCGCCCTGGGGGACACCTGGGGACCGCTGCCGCTGGATCTGTTCGCGCAGGCCGGTGCCTAGGCTGGGCGGCTGTGATCCGGCAGAGCCCCGGCCCCCCGCCCTCGCCCATGAGCCCTCCCACCCTGCGCATCGCCTCCCGCCGCAGCCAGCTGGCCATGGTGCAGACCCACTGGGTGCGGGATGCGCTGAGCCAGGCCCATCCCGGGCTGACGATCCGGATCGAGGCGATGGCCACCCAGGGGGACAAGATCCTGGATGTGGCCCTGGCCAAGATCGGCGACAAGGGCCTGTTCACCAAGGAACTGGAGGCCCAGATGCTAGTGGACCGGGCCGACATCGCCGTCCACAGCCTCAAGGACCTGCCGACCAACCTGCCCGAAGGGCTGATCCTCGGCTGCATCACCGAACGGGAGGATCCCGCCGACGCCCTGGTGGTGCATGAGAAACACCGGGAGCGAAGCCTGGCCACTCTGCCGGAGGGGGCGGTGGTGGGCACCAGCTCCCTGCGCCGTCTGGCCCAGCTCCGCCACCATTACCCCCACCTGCGCTTCCAGGATGTGCGCGGCAACGTGATCACGCGCCTGGAGAAGCTCGACGCCGGCGAGTACGACTGCCTGATCCTCGCCGCGGCCGGCCTGGGGCGCCTCGGCCTGGGCTCCCGCATCCATGAGCTGATCGATCCGGCCATCTCGCTGCACGCCGTGGGCCAAGGGGCGCTGGGGATCGAATGCCGCCAGGGCGATGGCCGGGTGCAGGCGTGGATCCAGGTGCTGGAGCATCGGCCCACCGCCCTGCGGTGCCGGGCGGAGCGGGCCTTTCTGCGCTCCCTGGAGGGGGGCTGCCAGGTGCCGATCGGCGTGAACAGCCGGCTGGAGGGTGAGCAGCTGGTGCTCACCGGCATGGTGGCCAGCCTCGACGGGCAGCGTCTGATCCGGGACGAGGCGCGGGGCGAGCAGGCGGATCCGGAGGCGATCGGCCAGGCCCTGGCGGAAACCCTGCGCGCCCAGGGGGCCGGGGCGATCCTGGAGGAGATCTTTGCCAGCGTCCGGCCCGAGGCCTGAGTCCCCGCCGCTGCGGCTGGGCCTGCCGTTCCAGTGGAGCCTGCTGGCCTGGGCCTTCCTGGTGGGGGCGATCACCGGCCTGGCGGTGGTGGGCTTCCACGAACTGCTGGGCTTCATCAACAACTTCCTCTACGGGCCCTTCATCGAATGGCTGCTGGCGGTGGGCCGCTCACCCCTGAGCCCGCCGCCTTTGCCCGAGCTGCCCGCACCCAGCGGCCCCGTACTGCCCAGCCTGGGGCTGCCCTCGGCGGCGCCGCTGAAGGCCCTGCTGCAGCTCGGGCTGGGGGGGATCGGCCTGCTGCCGCCACCGCCGCTGCCGCCGGAGCCCACCCCGATCGCCCTGCCGGCGGACTTCGACTGGCTGGAGCTCTGGCCGGTGGTGGTGGTGCCCACCCTGGGCGGGCTGGCCGTGGGGCTGCTGCGCTGGGTTGGCGGTGAACTGGGCCCGGGGCTGCCGAGCCTGATGGCGATGGCGGAGGGGGCGCTGCCGGACGCGCCGCGGCTGCCCCTCCTGCGGATTATCGCCGCCTCCTTCAGCCTGGGCAGTGGCGCCTCCCTCGGGCCGGAGGGTCCGAGCGTGGAGAGCGGCGGCAACATCGGCCTGTGGATGGCGGTGCGGGCGGGCCTGCCGGCGGAGGCGCAGAAATCGCTGGTGGCGGCGGGAGTGGCGGCCGGCCTGGCGGCGGGCTTCAAGGCGCCGATCGCCGGGGTGATCTTCGCCTTCGAGGGCAGCTTCAGTTCGATCGCCGTGCGCCCCAGCCTGCGGGCGGTGCTGGTGGCGGCGGTGGCCTCCACCCTGGTGACGGAGATCGGACTGGGGGACTCACCGATCCTGCGGCTGCCGGACTACGAGGTGCGCTTCCTGTTCGAGCTGCCCCTTTATCTGGTGCTGGGGGTTCTGGCCAGCCTGATGTCCTTCCTGCTGGTGCGCCTGCTGGCCCTCGGCCGCGGCGACGCCCTGCAGCGGCGGTTGCGGCGCCTGCCCCCCGGGCTGGCCACGGCCCTGGGGGGGGCGGCGGTGGGGGCGATGGCGCTGGCCTTCCCCCAGGTGCTCGGCGTGGGCTACGACACGATCGAGGCCCTGCTCGGCAGCGACGGGGGCATCCCCCTGCTCACCCTGCTGGCGCTGCTCGGGGTGAAGCTGCTGGCCACCACCCTCAGCAACGCCAGCGGCTTTGTGGGGGGCGGCTTCGCGCCGGCCCTGGTACTCGGCGCCGTGCTGGGCAACGCCTACGGCCAGTTGCTCGGCGAGGGCGGCCTGCACCTGCCGGTGGCCGAACCCCCCGCCTACGCGATGGTGGGAATGGCGGCGGTGCTGGCGGGCAGCGCCCGGGCTCCGCTCACGGCCCTGCTGCTGATGTTCGAGCTCACCCGCGACATCCGCATCGTGCTGCCCCTGATGGCAGCGGCGGGTCTGAGCTCCGTACTGGTGGAGCGCTGGCAGGGCTTTGTCGATCCGGGCTTACTGGGGCCGGATCTGCTGGAGGAGCGGCGGCGTTCGGAGCTCGCGGCCCTGCCGGTGGCGGACGCCTTCGAACCGGAGGCGCCGCTGGTGCTGCCGGCAACCACACCGGCGGCGGAAGCCCTGACCCAGCTGATCGCCTGCCATGGCCACTGCCTGGTGGTGACGGAGGGGGACCAGGTGGTGGCGCTGGTGACCCTGGCGGATCTGCAGGGGTCGATCGCCGCGGCCGGTGAGTATGGGTGTGCCGTGACCCTGCTGGAATGCCGCCGCAGCAATCTGGTGTGGCTGCCGTTCAGCGCCCGACTGGATCGGCTCGAGGATCAGATCAAAGCCCGGGGCCATCGCCAGGTGCCCGTGTTCGATGTTTCCGACGCAAAGCTGGGGTATCTGCCGGAGGGAACACCGCCGCAGGGCCTGCCACTGGCGCGTATGAAGGGGCTGGCCAGCCGTGATGGACTGGCCCGCGCCCTGGCGCGACGGTTTCAGGCCTGCCCGTCGTAACGGTTGCCCACCAGAGCCTCGGCCACCGGATCGGCCTGGGAGAGCAGGTTGAGGATCCGTTGCAGGTCGAGGTCGGAGAGCTCACCGTCACTGCCCCACTTCAGGGAGGTGCCGTTGAGTTGATCGGTGCGGGGGGCGGTTCCGGGGGAGGAACCCGGCGATTGGGTCATCGGAGGCGCGGCGAGGAGGGGATGGGGGCTGCGGAGGCGTAACGACCGGAACTGAACACGGCACCATCAGGAACGGTGTTCAAATCCAATCCAACGGTTACAGAGAGTAGGCCGAAACACTCATCGTCCGGGTAGCGACGGCTCCAATCTGCAGAATCATTCCCGATCTCGCTTGGCACCCTGCGGGCGTCAGCGACGCACGACCACGGGGGTTCCCACCTGCACCTGCTCGAAGAGCTGGCGGACGTGGGGGGTGAGCATGCGCACACAACCTTGGGTGACGGCGGCGCGGGAGCTGACGGTCCAGGCCCAGGCGCTGGGGGTGCCGTGAATGCCGAACTGGTCCTTGGCGGTGGCGTGGAAGCCGATCCAGCGGTCTCCGAGGGGTCCCTGGGCGCCGAGGGTGGGGTTGACCTTGCCGCTCTTGGTGCTCTGGTACTGGGGATTCACCACCTTGTTGCGCACCGCGAAGGTGCCGGTGGGGGTGGGGGTGGCCGGGTCGCCGATCGCCACGGGCCAGCTGCCGAGCACCTTGCCGTCTTCCAGCAGGCTGATGGTGCGGCGGCCGAGTTCCAGGAGGATCTGGCGGTTGCTGGTCACCGCCGCGGTGGCGGCGGGGGTGGGAGGCGGCGTGAGCGGAGCGGCGGTGGAGAGGGCCGGCAATGGTGGCGGCTCCGCGGCGGCCAGGGGACGCAACGGAACAACGGCCGACAGGCCGGCCGCGGCCACAAGGCCCGGGAGGAGCAGGCCAGCCAGGGGGCGACGGGTCATGACGAGGTGGGGGAAACGGGCGGGGGGAGGGCCAGGGGCCGTGCCGGCGCGGCGGCCACCGCGGCTCAATTCACCAGCTTGGGGTCGATGGTGGTGGTATAGCGCACCTCGCACTCCTTGACGATCCGCACGGCCTCGGCGGCGTCGAAGAAGCCGTTGACACGGCAGGTGCCGGGCTTCTTGAGGTCCTTGTAATGCTCCCAGTAGTACTGGGTTTCCTTGAGCCAGTGGTCGCCCAGCTGTGTGTAGGAGGTGATGTGGTCCATGCGCTTGTCGTCGGCCAGCACGGCGATCACCTTGTCGTCCACCTCACCGCCGTCGTCGAATTTCATGATGCCGATGATGCGCGCCTCCACCAGTGAACCGGGCACCAGCGGCTCGCTGACGCCGACGATCTCGATGTCGAGCGGATCGCCGTCCTCGTCCCAGGTGCGGGGGATGCAGCCGTAGGCGAAGGGGTAGGCCAGGGAGCTGTAGCCCACGCGATCGAGCTTGAGCTGGCCGGTTTCGGTGATCAGCTCGTACTTGTTGATGGTGTTGGAGTTGAGCTCCACGATCGCGTTGAGCCGCAGCTCGGCCTCGTCGGCGAAGGCCGGCAGCACGTGCAGCAGGTTGAGCATCGTGCGGCTCGGGGCGTGATCGATGTTCGCCATGGGCAGTGGAAAAGTCGCGGCATCCTACGCAGGGCATCGGGCGAGCTTGCGGCCCAGATGGGCCAGAAACGGCCGGGCCTCCAGGGGCCTGCCGCTGATCCGCTCCACCAGCTGCTCGCCGTTCACCAGGCGGCCGAGGGGCCAGACCTGGCGGGCCAGCCACTGCTGCAGCCGCTGGGGTTCGCCGGCGGCGATCACCGCCTCGATCGGGCCGAGCTCCGCCTCCATCGCCTCGCTGAGCTGGGCGCTGATCAGGTGGCCGAGGGCATAGGAGGGGAAGTAGCCGAACAGCCCCTCAGCCCAGTGGATGTCCTGCAGGCAGCCCTCGGCGTCGCTGGCGGGCACCACCCCCCAGCAGCTCGCCCATGCGCTGGCGCCAGCGCTCCGGCAGCTCCGCCACGGGCATCTCCTGCTCGAGCAGGGCCAGCTCCAGCTCGAAGCGCAGCACGATGTGCAGGCAGTAGCTGAGCTCGTCGGCCTCCACGCGGGTGAGGCCGGGGCGCATCGGGTTGAGGGCCTGCCAGAAGCCCTCCACCCCACCCCAGGGGTCGTGGCCCAGGCCCGCCTGGAAGCGGGGATGCCAGAGGGCGGCGAAGGCGCGACCGCGGGCCACCCGGCATTCCCAGAACAGCGACTGGGATTCGTGCACCCCCATCGAGGTGGCTTCGCCGAGGGGCCAGGGGAAGTAGTGCTCGTCGCCGCGGGGCAGGCCCTGCTCGTAGAGGGAATGGCCCCATTCGTGGGCGGTGGCGAGGAAGGCGGCCAGGGGCTGGCCCGGCACCACCCGGGTGGTGATGCGGAAATCGCTGGGCCCCACGGTGCAGGAGAAGGGATGGGCGGAGCGGGAGCGCTGGCAGCGGGCCTCGTCGTAGCCCCAGCTGGCCAGCAGGTCGGCGCAGAGGCTCTCCTGCAGGGCCTCCGGGATCTCCGGCGGCGCCGGCGGGTCGGTGCTGGGCAGCTGGGCCAGCAGGGCGGGGATTTCGGCCACCAGGGGAGCGAAGAGCTGCTGCAGGCGGGCGGTGCTGATGTCGGGCTCGAAGGCCTGGGCGAGGATTTCCCAGGGGCTGCGGGGCACCGGCTCGGCATCCGCCAGCTGGGCGGCCTGGCTGCGGCGCAGGGCCACCATCTCCGCCAGGGCGGGCGCGAAGAGGGAGAAGTCGTTGCGGCGCTTGGCCTCCTGCCAGATGGCGTTGCCCCTCGCCTGGGCGGTGGCGATCCGCCCCACCAGCTCCGGATCGAGCCGGCCCTGGCGGGCCAGCTCCAGCCGCAGCAGGGCCAGGTTGCGCTCGGCGCCGGCCGGGGCGTCGTCGCTGCGCTCCAGCTCCGCCTCGGCCGCCGCCAGCAGATCGCGATAGCTGTCGCTGCTCTGGCGCTGGTGGATCTGGCGGGCGAGCAGGGCCAGCTGCTCCCCACGCCAGTCGGCACCGGCCGGCGGCATCACGGTGTTCTGGTCGTAATAAAGGGCGCTGCTGATCGAGCCGAGCAGGCGGGTCTGGTGCAGGTGCTGACCGAGCCGTGCGAGGGCCGGTCCCTGGGGGGGCATCGGGAGCGGGCGGGATGTCACCAGCATGGCGACAGCAGCTTTAGGGAGACGACAGAGCACAACAATTGCTGTGACCAGGATCAAGCGCCCGGCCCAGCAGCCCCGGCTACTTCGTGACGTTGATCTGGACCGCGATGCCCCCCACGCTGCGGGCGAGCGTCTGGCTTCGTTGGACGACATCGAGCTGAATGACCTGGCCAGCCACGGCATTGGCGGGAACAGAGATCTTCAATCCGTAGACGATCTGACGGCCATAAGGCAGGCGACAGGGCAGGCTCGCCGCAGCTCCGCTGGGGAAGGGAAGCTCCCAGGCCTGGGGATAGCGCTCGAGGATCGCGGCGGGGTTCGCCGAGGTGAGCACGTCCCTCGACGACCGCCGCTGGTCGCTGGGCAGATGGGCGCCACAGTCCAGCGCGGCGGTTGCCGCGACAGACAGCGGGCGGTTGGGAAAGGGCAGGAACGGCTTGGCCTCGATGGCGCTGGCGAAGGCGTCGCGCGAGGCGTGCAGCAGGCTGGCGGCGAAGGCGGCGCTGCTGCGGGAGCGGATCACATCCAGGAAAAAGCCCTCGCCCAGGGACGGCAGCCAGTTGGCCACCACCACCGGAATGATCAGAAAGCTGTTGGCCTGCAGATCCACCACCGTGAGGTTCTTCTGGGCCAGGTTGTTGTGCTCCCACACATGGCGACCGGCCACAGGCCGATCCGCACGGCTGAGGATCGAGGCCAGCAGACAGGTGTGGGAACCGGCAGCGGGAACCAGCTCGCGCGGCCAGCGGGCCTTGACGATGCGGGTGGCTCCGGGGGCCAGGTCAAACTCCGCCCTGGCGGCCATGCAGGGCAGGAAGTCGGCAGGGAAGCGGAACTGGGTGCCGGCGTAGCCCCTGGCGTGAAAGGTGACCAGGAAATGCCTGGCGGCACCAGCTGCGGCCTTGTTGCGCACCCGCGCGTGGAACCAGTTGTCCTGGCCGTATTCCGGAGCCTGGTGCGCCATGCCGCCGTCGTCGCGACGGCGGATCCATAGATCCGGAGAGTTCCAGAAGGTTCCGCCCCAGCTTTCGGCACCGGGATCAGCCGGATCATCCCGCAACCAGAGATCAGGCGCGGGCGCCGGATCGGGCAAGCCATAGACGAAGCGATGGAAGCCATCGACCACCTGAGGATTGCCGGACTTGCACAACAGAAACTCCTCGATCATGGCGGTGGACACCGGCTGGCCCCGATGGGCCACATAGAGATCGCGCATCAAGCTGTTGAGCTGCGCCACACCCAGCAGCGCAGCCATCCCCTTCCAGAAGGAGAAGCCATCGGCGTAGGAGTTGGCGGCAGTGATGCGCTGCCAGGGATCGCGGGAGCAGAGCCGCACCGGCGGGGCCAAAAAGTCAAAGGGTTGGGCGTCGTCCGCTCCGTTGTCCTGGAACGTCGTAAATCCCTCGTCCCACCAGCCATCGGCCTGGGAGGCGGGCTTGAGGCCACGGGCGAACCAACTATGGAAGGTTTCATGGGCGAGCGCCCCCGGCGAGGTGGTCGTACCACCGTCGTATTCCATTCCGCCCGCGCTGGTGAAGAACGCCACAAAGCGGCCGCCATGGAGATAGGGTCCGTAGGCGGTTTCGTTCTTGGACAGCAGGCCGGCAATGGCGGCCGCCTGGGTGGCGAGATTGACGGCGGAGCTGGCCAGCTTCCAGCACTCGATCACCGCGGTGCCTCCGGACACGGGCAGGACCGTGGTGGTGCTGCTGGATTGCAACGTATCGGCCGCCCGCAGCTCAAGCATGGGGGAGAGGGCTGTGAAGCGGGCGGGAAAAGCCACGCTCCAATGGTTGAACGCGAGCGCTGTCACCGTTCCATTGCTGATCACGGCGTGGGCCACACCGCTGTTCCTGATCCGGAGCTCCAGCCGCAGCTCAAACTGATCAAAGATCAGATTGGCAGGCACCCAGGCTTCCAGGTAGCGCCCGGCGCCGAGATCCGTGAAGCCGAAATTGAAGGCCAGGCGCGGCCCGGCGCTCCAGAGCAGGCCAGGGGGATAGGAGCCAACCGTGGAGGCCTGCGGCGGGCCCAGTGTATAGGTCACCCGCAACTGATGGGACGAGCCGGCGGCCAGCGTTCGCTGCAGGACGCGCAGCGCGGCCTGGGCCCCAGCACCGAAATCATGGTGACTGACCTCAGCCGTGGCAACAGCAACACCATCCAGCCAGGCGGCGGTGATGGTCTGGCGGAGATCAAAGATGGGATTGCCGGCCTGGGCTCCCAGGCTGAAAAAAATGGTGGCGTCGCCCTGGCCCGTGCTGGTGGCGCCATCAAAGAGCAACTGCGCTTCGATGCGCTCGATATCGATGGGCACGGCCAGAAGACCATCCACCAGCTTTGCCGGTGGCGCCAGATCAAAGGTTGAGCCAGTCATCGCCGTAACTTAGAAATTGGTTCGCTGATAGCGGAAAACACAGTTCTGCTCATCTTCAAAGCTGAGCACATCGCCATTGAGGGAGTAACGATAGCCAAGGATGGCATCATTGGCGGTGGAGATCCGCACCTGCTCAGGCCCCATCAGCTCGTACTTGCCCGCATCCCAGATCGTAAAGGTCCCCGGTGGATCGCGGCGACCAAGATAGATGCCGTTATCCTGAAAGATCAGATGATCAGGATAGAGTTCACCGCAACTGCAGGCTGTGACTTTGAGCCACTCCCCCGTCAGGGGACTCACTGAACTGCTGCTGGCCATGGGCAGATCTCCAGGGGACATGGGCGTGGCGAGGACCGCCATGCAAAAAGCGAAGGGAAAACCGGCGGCGGTGATCCACAACCGCCGCCGCCATGAACGGGTGACCCTGGTCAGAGCCTGTGACAAAACAACGCAGGGCAATGCCGACCCTATGCTCCCTTGGCAGCGGCGCTGAACTTGTCCGCTTTCTGCCGCTCTGAGTCCGTCAACACCGCCGCATCCTTCAGCAGGGCTGCGGCTGCTTTTTGATCCGGCTTGCGCTTGCCGAATCGGGTGGCAAGCCGCTTGGCTTCAATGTAAGCGTAGTGAGGTCGCAGCACCGGATTGGCGAGCGCCTGCTGGATGGCTTCGATCCCATCCGTGAGATGGTCTCCGCCCAGAACCAGTGTGAGCAGGGTGTCGGGGGTGGAGAGGATCTTTAGGGCGGCGGCAGCGTGGGAGTCATCGACAGGCGATGTGACGATGACGCTGGCCTGGCCCACCGCCGAAATCTCAGCACCTGCAGCCTCCCAGTGGGCCTCCACCTGAATCGTGTAGACACCAGCCGAGGGGAACAGGGCTCCCTGACCACCGCGCAGCAGCGTCAGCGATCCCGTCACGGACTGGTTTTTCTCAAGCGTCTGCAGTGATTCGTGATCGGTGCACAGCACCAAGGGCGAGAAGCTGCGAGCGATTCCACTGGGATCAATGACGACGCCCCGCACGAAACCGGAGCCGAGACTGAGGCTCGGCGGAACCTGAACAGGCCCCTCATCACTGGCCTGGAGGCTGACTCCCACGCGGACAGGCGCACCCAGCGGCACGGCATCAAGCAGGGGTTTGACGGTCAGAAGAACCCCTTGCGCATCGAAGACCGAATCGTCAGGGCTGATGGGCGTTGTGCCATAGGAGGTGCCAAAGGGGGTGCCACCAGGCCTGACGTAGATGTCGGGCATGTGGCGCAGGCGTTTCTGATCGTCGGCGGCGTACGTCCATTGGATGTTGTTGGGGAAAGGATTGGCGGCCGTGGCCGAGGCCGCGATGACATCGGTGGTATTGAGATAGCCGTTATCCACCGTGTTGTGGTAAAGGCCCATCGCGTGGCCGGTTTCATGCACTGCCGTGCGGAAATAGGGAGCGGCGGCCGTGCCGAAGCGCTGCCCCTTGACGAGCCCCCATGAGGCGTCGTTCGGAATCACCCAGTGGGAGGAAATCGCGCAGCCTTCACGGGGAACATTATTAGAGTCAGTGGCACCATTGTCGTACATAATACCTCGCTCCGTAGCATCGAGACGGCGCACACAAAGGACGTGATAGCGCCACTCGCTGTCGAGACTGATGGCGGCACGACGAGCCAGCATGGCGGCATGACATTCGGCATTTGACCAGGACTCGCCGCTCGGTTCAACCACATCCGCGTTGCTTTGATCCACCTTGATCTCCCAGTCGATGCCATCACCGACGGCTTTCCAATTGACGGTGGAACCGTTGTTCAGGGGCGCCTCGGACTGGGGAACGCGGTCGATCTCAATGGTGGCTTTGCGCAAATAGGAAGAAAGCCAGCCCATCTTGAGGCGTCCAACCACTATATTGGCAGCATCCTTCACATCACCCTCAAGATAATTGCCCGCCGATGGATAGCCTGCGGGGGCTGGAATCCAGGACATCACCGCCGTGAAATTACCCTCGTTGGTCCAGGAGGCCGGCGAGCTGGCCGTTGCCGCATTGAAGCGCCAGCGCTGAAAGCCAAGCGTAAAGCTATTGCCGACCGTGAAGTTTTCTAGGATCTGGGTGACGGACAGGTAGTAGCGATACCGGCCACGGGGGAGTATCGGTATCCCCGCCGCTGGACTGGGAGCTGGACCCAGCACAATCACCGGCGGCTTTGGCGGAAACTTTGGCGGCAGGATGATTGTGGGACGCTGGTAGAGATCGCCACTTGCCGTGCGGCCATTACTATGGCATTGAACACGCAGCGTACCATCGTAAGCGACGAGAGAACTACCGGTAGGCTTATATTGAAGCAGATAACATCCACACCGAACGGAGCGAATCTTGATCGGCAATGGATTGAGCGGCGCCACCGGATCGGGAAGGACTGCCGGATCAAGAGGCTGAGGCAACGGCTGGGGCAGCGGTGGCACAGGCGCGGTTGGGGTTGGGGGCATGGTGGGTCACCAATGGGAGGAGATCAGCGTGGAGCATCTGACGCGAAATGGGGAAAAGGCGCGACGTTGCCTCATCATTCCCACCATCAGACAAGGGGCCTTGAAGATGAAGGAGCAACCACGGATTGCAGGTTGGGAGTTCTCCACACTCTCCATCTCTAGCCGTGGATCGCGGGGCACAGCAAAGAAGAAGAGAAACTTAATCGTTCAATCTTGGTCAGCTTGCTTGCTGCAAAACGAAATCAGTTCGCCAAGCCAGGCAGCCGTTCCGGGAAACGAAGAGCCCCGCAGGATTCGACCATCGGGATCCGGCAGGGGTGGGACAGGGGCCAGCTATACCCCACGGGCCCGGGCCAGCAGCTCCGAGGGCGAGATGGCGAAGCGTTGGCGGAAATCCCGGCGGAAACAGGCCAGGCTCAGGTAGCCGCAGGCCAGGGCAACGCCGCTCACCGTGGTGCCCGGATCCGCCCGCTCCAGGCGGCGGCGGGCGCGCCAGAGGCGCTGGCGGCGCAGGTATTGCATCGGGCCGCAGCCGAAGCGGGCCTTGAAGGCGTACTGGAGGTAACGGCGGGAGTAGTGGCTGCGCTGCTCCAGCTCCGTGAGGCTGATCGGCTCGTGGCGGTGGGCATGCATCCAGTCGATCAGGCTGTCGAGGGTCGTGTCCACCGCGGAGGGTTCGGGGGCGGCAGACTCCGCCGGCAATCCCGCGGCCAGCAGTTCGACGATCTGGCGCTGCAGCAGATCATCGAGGCGCAGGTTGTCCGGCACCGCCCCATGGCGCCGCACCACCCCGTGCAGGAAGGCCAGGGAGCGGTAAAGGCGCGCGAAGCGGGCGGCCCGGCCCTTCTCGGCCTGGGTGAGCACCAGGGGCGAGCGGGCCAGAGCCAACCAGCGCTCCGGCCTCGCCAGCGCTCCGGCCATGGCGCGGCCCACCGCCTGCAGCTGGGCGGGGGCGATCCGGATCGTCACCCCACCGAGATAGTCGTTGCTGGTGCGCCAGGGGCCGGGCGGGATCAGCAGCAGGGTGTGACCGGCGAGGTTGAGCAGGCTGCGGCGGCCGATGCGGAAATGGCCGCGGCCCCGGTAGGGCACCACCAGGGTGGCCATCTCCGGGTCCTCCAGCTCCCCATGCAGCCCCGTTCCCCAGAGGGACACCAGGCCCAGCGCCCCCAGCTGCAGGCCGCCCATGTGGCAGCGGAACGGCACCGCAGCGCGGGCCGGATGCACCGGATCGCAGCTGCGCACCGGCAGCAGGGTGCCCAGCCGCTCCCCCACCTCCACCGGGTCGCTGAAGGTGAGCGAGCGGCCCGGCAGGCCGAGCAGGGGCAGGCGCGGTTCCTGGGCGCAATCGGGGGTCCAGTGCTCCGGGGGGGTGAGCATGCCGCCCTGACCGAATCGACCAGGGGAGCGTATCGATCCTCCGGCTGCCCCGGCTGCCCCGGCTGCCCCCGTGCCCCGACAACCGCCCGCTCGCCGCTAGAGAGGAACCAGGAGGCCGTGGCCCATGGCGCTGCTCGAGCCCACCAACCTGCTGCTGCTGGGCTGCGCCCTCCTCTACGGGCTGATCGGCGAGCCGGGGGAAGCCGCCATCCTGCTGCTGTTCGTGGTGGCGATCTGTCTGCTCGATGCGCTGCAGCAGCGGCGCAGCCGCCGGGCCCTGGCGGAGCTGGCCCGCCTCTCCGCCCCCCTCGCCCGGGTGCTGCGGGACGGCCAGGAGCTGGAGCTGGCTCCCGAGCAGTTGCGGCTGGGGGATCGGTTGCGGTTGGAGGAGGGCGACCGGGTGGCCGCCGATGCCCGCCTGCTGGAGGCCGCCGGACTGTGGCTGGATGAATCCCTGCTCACCGGCGAATCCCTGCCGGTGCTGCGCCAGAAGCCCGGCGAGCCGGTGCTGGCTGGCTCTCTGGTGGCCGCCGGCCGGGGCTTGGCGGAGGTGAGCGCCGTGGGGGAAGCCACGGCGCTGGGTCGCCTGGGCCGCAGCCTGGCCACCGTCTCCGCCCCGCCGACGCGGCTGCAGCGCAGCACCCGCCGGCTGACGGGGCGGCTCACCGTGCTGGCCCTGGCCCTCTGCGCCGGGCTCGGGCTCCTGCAGGGGGTGGTGGGGGGCGACTGGGTGGCGGCGCTGCTGGCGGCCCTGGCCCTGGCCCTGGCGGTGCTGCCCAACGAGATCCCGGTGGTGCTGGCCCTGTTCCTGGCCCTCGGCGCCCTGCGGCTGGCGCGGATCGGTGTTCTGGCCCGCTGGCCGGCGGCGGTGGAGAGCCTGGGCAGCGCCACGGTGCTGGCGGTCGACAAGACCGGCACCCTCACCGAGAACCGGATGGCGGTGGCGCGGCTGCAGACCTGGCCCGATGGCGCCCTCTGGCGCGCGGGCGAACCGTTGGCGGAACCCTGGCACCAGCTCCTGGAGCTGGCCCTGCTCGCCAGTCGCTCCGATCCGGTGGACGCGATGGAGCAGGCGCTGCAGCGGCTGGCGAACGAGGCGCTCGACCCCGGCGATCACCGCCATCCCGACTGGCCCTTGGCGCGGGAGTATCCCCTCCGTGCCGATCTTCTGGCCTTCTCCCGGCTCTGGAGCGACGGGGAGGGGGCCTGGCACGTGGCCGCCAAGGGGGCCCCCGAGGCGATCGCCGATCTCTGCCACCTCAAGGGGACGGCCGGCGAGCGGCTGCTTGGGGCCGCAGCGGCTCTAGCGGCCGACGGGCTGCGGGTGCTGGCGGTGGCCTGCAGCCCGGAGGGGGCGCCGCTCCATCCGGAGCTGGCGAATGGGATGGCGGGGAATGGACGGCCGCAGCCCCCCGATGGGGTGCACGACTTCCAGTTCGAACCGGTAGGGCTGGTGGGCCTGGCCGATCCCCTGCGGCCCGAGGTGCCCGCCGCCATCGCCCGCGCCCGCGCCGCCGGGGTGCGGGTGTTGATGATCACCGGCGATGGACCGATCACCGCCCGCTCGATCGCCGACCAGGCCGGCCTGCCCCCCGGGCCGGCCCTCACCGGCGCCGAACTGGAGGGCCTCTCGGATCAGGAGCTGGCGGAGCGGCTGCGGGGGGCTTCGGTGTTCGCCCGGGTGCTGCCCGAGCAGAAACTGCGGCTGGTGCGGGCCCTACAGCGCTCCGGGGAGGTGGTGGCGATGGGGGGCGACGGCGTCAACGACGCACCGGCCCTGCGGGCCGCCGACATCGGCGTGGCCATGGGGAAGCGGGGCACCGCCGTGGCGCGGGAGTCGGCCGATCTGGTGCTGCTGCGGGACTCCTTCGCCGGCCTGGTGGAGGCCCTGGCCCTGGGGCGGCGGATCGAGACCAACCTGCAGCGGGCCCTTGGCTACACCCTGGCGATCCACCTGCCGATCGTCGCCCTCGGCCTGGTGCCGCTGCTTCTCCCCCACCAGCCCATGATCCTGCTGCCGGTGCACATCGCCCTGCTGCACCTGGTGATCGATCCGGTCTGCACCGTGCTGTTCGAAGCGCTGCCCGCCCGACCGGGACTGATGGAGCGCCCGCCCCGCTCCCCCCAGGCCCCCCTCCTCGACCCGCGCACCGCCC
The DNA here is from genome assembly GCA_040381155.1 of Aphanothece sp. Classification (GTDB taxonomy): domain Bacteria; phylum Cyanobacteriota; class Cyanobacteriia; order PCC-6307; family Cyanobiaceae; genus Cyanobium. The sequence continues at coordinate 1,209 of JBEIHT010000027.1, read as the reverse complement.
GACGGGCCCTGCTGCAGGGGGGAGTGCTCAGCCTCGCCGCCCTCACCCTGGCGTTCTGGCCCGACCTGGCGCTGGAGGAGCGGCGCTCCCTGGCCTTTGCCCTGCTGCTCCTGGCCGGCGGGGCGCTGGTGGGACTCAACGGCGGTCGGCGCGGCGGGCTGACGGGCTGGGCCCTGGGGCTGAGCTTCGGCCTCTGGCTGCTGCTGATGGGCATCCCGCCCCTGCGGGAGCTGCTGCGTTTGGCGCCCCTCGCCCTGCCGCGCTGATCCCTAACCCCGCGGGCGGGATCAGGGGGCGACGGCCCCGAGGAGCAGGTCGAGGGTCTGGCGCGCCTGCGCCGTCAGGGCCGGCGGCGGCCCGTGGTCGTGCTCGTGCAGACAGGGCCTGGAGGCGCGGGCCCCCGGCGGCTGGTCCAGCCCGATGGCGGCCTCACCGCGGCGGAAGATCGTGCGGCCCTCCTTGATCGTCTCCAGAACGGCAATGTCCTTGAGGCTGGCGGGATCCACCGTGAGGGGATTGCGCTCCAGGATCACCAGGTCGGCCAGCTTGCCCACCTCCAGGGTTCCTTTGGTTGTCTCCTCCTTGATCTGCCAGGCGGCGTTGGCGGTCACGGCCTGCAGGGCCTGGTAGGGGGTGACGCGCTGGTCGGGGCCGATCACCTGGCCGCTGGCGGAGCGCCGGTTCACCCCCGCATCCACCAGGGCCAGCACCCAGGGCTGGGGGGAAACCGGCGCGTCGTGGCTGAAGCTGAAGGGGATGCCGGCCTTGAGCATGCTCACGGCCGCCAACGAAGCCGCGGCCCGCTGCGGCCCCCAGAGCTTCACCACCGCATCGCCGCCGGGCACGATGCCGGAGGTGAGGAAGGTGGGCACCGCCCCCACCGCCTTCATCCGCCGGATCTGATCGGGCCGCAGGTAGCTGGCGTGCACGAACACCGGCCGGTGGTCGGCCATGCCGTGCCTGACGATGGCCTTCTCGATCGCCCGCAGGGCCTGCTCGGCGGCGGCGTCGCCGTTCATGTGCATGTTGATCTGCACCGGGCTCGTCCAGTATCTGTCAAACGCCGCCTCCAGCACGGCGTCGGGGATCTGCTGGTAGGCGCGGTAGCCGGGTTCGGCCCCCGGCGGCGGCACGGCATAGGGCTGGCTCATCCAGGCGGTGGGCAGGGAGCCATCCAGCCAGAACTTGATGCCTCCCAGCCGCACCCGG
>JBEIHT010000026.1:0-28150 GCA_040381155.1 Aphanothece sp. | reverse complement strand
TGCTCCCGGCCTGCTTCTCGGCCTCGCAAGCTGCGGCGTCAGCAGTTCCCTCAACGGCGCCGGCGCCTCCTTTCCCGCCTCCATCTACCAGCGCTGGTTCCAGGAGCTTTCCGGCAAGGGCGTGCGGGTGAACTACCAATCTGTGGGTTCCGGGGCGGGTGTTCGCCAGTTCATGTCCCGCACCGTCGATTTCGGCGCCAGCGATGTGCCGATGAAACCCGAAGAGATTGCCAAGCTCCCCCAGGGCGTCGTGCAGATCCCGATGACGGCGGGAGCCATCGCCGTTGCTTACCAGCACAAGGGATGTGTGCTCAAGCTCAGCCAGGCGCAGCTGGTGGCCATCTTCCAAGGCAGAATTACAAACTACAACCAGCTTGGTTGCGCCGCCAAGCCCATCAAAGTGGTGGTCCGCTCCGATGGATCCGGAACCACGGCCAATTTCACGGCCCACTTGAGCGCGATTGACCCGACCTGGAAACAGCAGGTGGGTTCCGGCAAGAATGTGAACTGGCCGGTGGGTACCGCCGCTAAAGGCAACGAGGGGGTTGCTGCCCAGCTCAACCAACTTGATGGCGGTCTGGGCTATGTGGAAGCCGCCTTCGTGAAGCCTCCACTCCAGGCCGCCGCCCTGACGAATGCTGCTGGAACAACCCTGAAACCCACCCCGGAGAGTGAGCAGGAGGCCCTGGCTTCGATCGATCTGGGGCCGGATCTCACAGGCAGTAATCCCAATCCCCGTGCCGGGTATCCGATCGTCACCTTCAGTTGGATCCTGCTGTACAAGAGCGGCAACGGAGCGAAGCTGCAAAGTCTGCTCAAGGTGTTCAACTACACGCTTTCCGAGCCCGCCCAGGCGATGGCGGCCGAACTGGGCTTTATTGGTTTGCCCGCCCCTGTGCTGGAGAAGGGCAAGGCCGCGTTGGCCACGGTTCAGCCCTGAACGCCTCCCGCTCCTACAGCCCTTGCTGGTGCTCGTGAACCGGTCGGGCTGTCCCAGCCTGCGGGCGAAGGCGTCGAGCTTCCAGGTGAACCAGCCCCCACCCACGGCGACGTTCAAGGTCCACAGCAGATCTGGATCAGCAACACGCCCGGCGCAGCGTTGAAGCTGAACAGCAGCCCGTTCAGCCCGATCAGAACCGGGATCAACCCCAGCAGCAGGGCGCCGATCCCATCCAGCAGGCCAGCCGCGACTGCCACAGCGGCCTCTGCCAGCCCCCTGAGGGGCCAGGGGCCGGCGATCCTGCCCAGCTGGCCCTTTCGGTATGTTCCGCCCGTGGGCCCAGGGCGGTGCCCTGGCTACACCTGGGATCTCGACCTTCGATCTCTCCCTGCCATGCCCAACGGCAAACCCAACATCCTGATCCTCTGGGGCGATGACATCGGCCAGAGCAACCTGAGCTGCTACAGCCACGGGCTGATGGGGTACCAGACCCCGAACATCGACCGCGTGGCGAAGGAAGGCGCCAAGTTCATCCACTACTACGCCGAGCAGAGCTGCACCGCCGGCCGCGCCGCCTTCATCACCGGCCAGAGCGTCTACCGCACCGGCCTGAGCAAAGTGGGGCTGCCCGGCGCCGAACAGGGTTTCAAGGCCGAGGACCCCACGATCGCCGAGCTGCTCAAGCCCCAGGGCTACCGCACCGGCCAGTTCGGCAAGAACCATTTCGGCGACCGTGACGAACACCTGCCGACGGTGCACGGCTTCGATGAATTCTTCGGCAATCTCTATCACCTCAATGCCGAGGAGGAGCCGGAACTGCGCGATTACCCCAGGGAGGACGATCCGGAGTTCCCCAACTTCCGCAAGCGCTTCGCCCCCCGCGGCGTGCTGCACTGTTGGGCCAACGGTGACGGCACCCAGCGCATCGAGAGCACCGGCCCGCTCACCCGCAAGCGGATGGAAACGGCAGACGATGAATTCCTGGTGGAGGCCAAGCGCTTCATCCGCGACGCGGTGGCGTCCGGTGAGCCGTTCTTTGTGTGGTTCAATACCACCCACATGCACTTCCGCACCTATGCCCGCCCGCAGGACATCGGCCGCAGCGGGCGCTGGCAGTCGGAATACCATGATGTGATGATCTATCACGACGAATGCATCGGCGAGATGCTCAATCTCCTCGACGAGCTGGGCATCAGCGACGACACGATCGTGATGTACAGCACCGACAACGGCCCCCACATGAACAGCTGGCCCGATGCCGGCATGACCCCCTTCCGCAGCGAGAAGAACACCAACTGGGAGGGCGCCTTCCGCGTGCCCGCCCTGGTGCGCTGGCCGGGCAAGATTCCGGCAGGCGTGAACCTCACCGGCCTCTGCAGCCATCTCGACTGGCTTCCCACCCTGCTGGCCGCCGCCGGCGAACCGGAGATCAAGCAGAAACTGCTTGACGGCTACGCGGTGGGCGACAAAACCTTCCACATCCACCTGGATGGCTACAACATGCTCGATTACTGGACGGGCAAGACCGACCGGAGCCCCCGCAAGGAGTTCTTCTATTTCTCCGATGACGGCGACCTGGTGGGTCTGCGCTATGACAACTGGAAATTCGTCTTCCGCGAGCAGCGGACCCAGGGCACCTGCCAGATCTGGGCCGAGCCGTTCGTGGAGCTGCGGGTGCCGAAGGTCTTCAACCTGCTCACCGATCCCTACGAGCGGGCCGACATCACCTCCAACACCTACTGGGACTGGATGTTCGACCATGTCTTCCTGATCGTGCCGGCCCAGGCCTACGTGGCCGACTTCCTCAAAACCTTTGTTGCCTATCCGCCGCGCCAGAAGGCGGCCAGCTTCTCACTGGAGCGGGTGATGGAGAAACTGGAGCATGCGGCCAGCGGTGCCGCCTGATCGATGCCCGCCGTGCCCAGCTCCCCCGCCACCGCTCCCGGCCGGCCTCCGGCCCGGGAGATGGTCTGGATTCCCGGCGGCGGCTTCCGGATGGGCTCCGACCACCACTACCCAGAGGAGGCTCCGGCCCATCCGGTGGCGGTGGAGGGGTTCTGGATGGATCGCACGCCGGTCACCAACGCCCAGTTCCTGGCGTTCGTGAAGGCCACCGGCCACATCACCCTGGCGGAGCGGCCGGCCGATCCATCCCTCTACCCCGAGGCGAAGCCCGAACTGCTGCAGCCCAGCTCGGTGGTGTTCGTGCCGCCCCCCCGGCCGATCGGCCAGGGGGATCCCTACCGCTGGTGGCAGTACGTGCCAGGGGCGGACTGGCGCCACCCGGAGGGTGCCGGCAGTTCGATCAAGGGGCGGGAGCGCCATCCGGTGGTTCACATCGCCCATGAGGACGCCCTCGCCTTTGCCACCTGGGCGGGGAAGCGGCTGCCCAGCGAGGCCGAGTGGGAGCGGGCCGCCCGCGGCGGCCTGGAGGAGGTGGAGTTCGCCTGGGGGTCGGAACTGCACCCCGGCGGCCGCATGCTGGCCAACACCTGGCAGGGGGACTTCCCCAACCACAACAGCCGCCTCGACGGCTGGGAGCGCACCTCACCGGTGGGCTCCTTTCCGGCGAATCCCTACGGGCTGGTCGACATGATCGGCAACGTCTGGGAGTGGACAGACGACTGGTACCAGCCCCATGCCCTCAACGCCTCCGGCGCTACCCGCAGCCGCGAGGCCAGCATTGACCCCAGCTCCCAGCACGGTCAGATTCCGCGCAGGGTGGTGAAGGGGGGCTCCTTTCTCTGCGCCCCCGGTTACTGCCGCCGGTACCGCCCGGCGGCCCGCATGGCCCAGGGAATCGACACCTCCACCTGTCACCTGGGCTTCCGCTGCGTCGCTTCACCCTGAGCCGGCGCCGCCTCGCCCCCACACCCCCTTGTCTGCCGCTCCGTCCCTGCCGCCTGTTTCCTTCTCTCTCTCTCTCTCTCTCTCTTTTTCTCTGCCTTTCCCTTCCCATGGCCTTGCCCCAACCCTCTCTGATCGCGGCGATCCCGCGCTGTTCGGGTTGCCGCTGGTTGCTCAGCGGCTGGCTGCTGCTGAGCGTCAGCTCCCTGCAGCCCGCCTCCGCCCAGACCCTGTACACGCTGGAGACGAAATGCGCCGTCAAGGGCGGCGCCCCGCTCACCTGCACGGTGGAGGCCGTCAATGAGGGCGGCGCCACCCTCTACCGCCACCGGATCGGCGACAGCATCCAGACGATCCGGGTGAGCTCGGATCCCAGCCGCATGGCCCTCTGGGATGCCGGCAGCCGCAGCTGGCAGAACCTGCGCAACGCCGAGGCGCGCTTCTCCACCAACACGGTGTGCTTCAACAACCGTGATCTCTGCGTGGTGAATGCCAATTACCTCAACAGCCTGCTCGAGGATCGCCCCGACCTGCGCGGTCGCGATTACGTCAGCGCCCACTTCGGAGCCAACGGCCGGGTGGATGTGATCTGCTACGACAAGGGCTGCGATCTGCTCTCCCAGAGCGTCAAGGGGGTGACGCCATGAGGAGGTCGTCAGCGCGTTTCGGCCTGCTGCTGGCTGGCCTGATCGCCCTGCCCGCGGTGCCGATCTCGGCCGCTCCCACCGCTCCGGGAGCGCTGGGCACTCTGCCCGCGGACCAGCCATGGATCGCTCGTGGTGGCGGTGGCGGTGGCCGCGGTGGCGGTGGCGGCGGTGCTCGCGCTGGTGGGGGCGGCCGCGCTGGTGGCGGCGGCGGCGCCCGGGCTCACAGCGGCTTCCAGGGCAGCGGCAGCTCCTTCAGCCGCGGGGATCGGCGTCCCCAGGGGGGCTTCAGCGAAGGCAATCGCACCAGCCGGGTGGGCAACCCCTCGCTCGAGCGTCCAGCGCGACCCAGCGGGGGCCGGGAGCGCGTCGGCCCCCGGCCGGAGGGCGGCAACCGCAACCTGAGTGATCGCAATCTGAGTGATCGCAATCTTGGGGATCGCAACCTGAGCGACCGAAATCTCGCCAATCGCTCCCGCTCGATCGACCGGGACTGGAGCCGGACCGTGAACATCAGCAACGTCAACCTCAGGCCCGGCTGGGCGCGCCCCGGCTGGGGCGTCGCCAGACCCTGGAACTGGGGCTGGTACGGCGGCTGGAGCAATCCCCCCTGGGGCTGGTGGGGGGCCAGGGCGGCGGCCTGGGGCATCGGCACGCTGGCCACCGCCGCCATCATCAACACGGCGGTGGATGACGCGCTGCAGGCCAATCAGACCGCCATCCTTGTGCCCAACAGCGACTATCAGCTGTTGTACGGCAGCGTGCAGCCCAGCGAGGGATCCCTGATCACCTTCATCGTCCAGGCCAATGGCAGCGATTATCAGCTCACCGCCGATTGCCAACGGGGCTTGCTCAATGGCCGGGAGCCCAACAGTGCGGCGGAAGCCGAGCTGCTGAATGCCGCCTGTCAGGTGGCATTCGGCACCGCTGATTGAACCAGGATCCGGCCTGCGTTCGCCGTGCCCGGCTCATCGCTCACGGCACGGCGAGCCTGGCGCATGAGCAGGGAGGGTCGCTGCCCGAACACACAACGGAAATCGCGACTGAACTGACTGACGTGCTGATAACCATGATCCCTGGCGATGGTGGAGACCGAATCTTCGGGCCCGGGATCGAGCAACCGCTGGCGCGCTGATTCCATGCGCGTCTGGCGGATCCATTGCTTCGGTGGACAGCCGAAGCGAGCCTGGAAGGCATTGCGAAGACTGCGATCGGAATAGCCGCTGCGTTGCTCCAGTTCCGCCAGGTGCAGGGGGCGGTGACTGTTGGCGCGGATCCACGCCAACAGATCTTCGAGGATGGCCTCCCGCTCGCCGCCAGGGGCGCCGGTCTGCCCGCAGCTCCGCCTCAACCGGTCGCCCCACAGCGCCAGCACCACAAGGCGATCCAGCAGGTCCCAGAGCGCGAGGGGTTCGATCTCCTCCGGTGGGTGGCCGGCGTTCGGATCCAGCAGGCGGGCCACCACCTCCAGGCGCTGCAGATGCCGCTGGGCGGAGCCTTCCGCTCGGTTCAGACAGATCGCTTCCTGGAGCAGGGGCGCCAAACGCCGCGATCTCCAGGTGTGGCCGCTCACCTGGTCTGCGGCACGCCCGAGTCGATCGTTCTCCAGCCTCAGCCACAAGCCATCGAACTCCCCCAGTGAAGTCTGTCTCCAGCAGTGATCAGGCAGGAACAGCGCCGAGAGCGGCCCGGACAGCCGCAGGCTGTGCTCACCCACCCTCCCCTCGAGTGACCCATCGGTGACGATCAGAACGCTGCTATCACCGCAAGCCTTCAAGGGATCGGGGAACCAGCGATGGCGACCAATCCGCAGCCTAGTTTCGATTTCAGTGGTTCCGCTCATCGGCAGGACGATGCTCTTCGTCGCAAAGGTCGTGGGCAGGGCTGAGGGGCGGGAGGTCGCTTGTGCCATCAACGCCTCAGGGCCTAGGTGTTAGTTTGATGGGAGGTCGGCATTCGTTGGACCACAAAAACGAACAGAAAAGGCCAGAAAAACGAATCCGACCGTTTTTAGTGGCCTTCCACGCCCGCCGCTGCGAGCCTGAAGGCTTCCTCAGCCACAGGCGTCATGGGTCTGGGTGAACTGGCACGACTGGTGGAGGAGGCGGAGCGCGATGACGTCGTCCGCCGGTCCCTGCGCCGTTGTCGCTCCCGCTCCGAGCTGGTGCTGGCGGCCCGCCGGCTGGGCTACGCCATCCATCGGGAGGATCTGCAACGGTTGTGGCTGCTGCAGGCGTCGGCGAACGGCCAGAAGCGGCGTCCGTTCGCTTCGCTCCCCTGAGGGTGCACCATGGGTGGCCCCCTGGATGGTCTGTCATGCCCGCCCGGAAACCCGCCGCCTCTCCCGCTGAGCCCGCCGCAATCCGCCAACGGCGCGATGCCCTCATCGTCAAGCTGCAGATCGCGGCTGCCGTCTTCGGCCCGATGCTGCTTCTGGCCATCTGGCTGCAGAGCAAAGGCTTCTTCGGCGCTCCCGGACTCTGAGGGCGCGACCGACGAGCCCCTGACCTGCTGCCGTGCGGATTCTGTCCGGAGCCAGTTGCGGCGGCTTGGCGTTCCCATATCCTTAGAAGGTAAAGCCACGATCAGAGCTGTGCGGTCTACCAGCACTTCCAATCTCGACCACGATTCTGAAGAGGTGGGAATCATCCTCTCCCGAATTGCCATCGCCCTCTTGATTGTTTTTGCGGCGGTTGTAATCTCTTCGGTCCTGCCTCCCCGCATTCTCAATCCAGCCTGGCAGCTCCGCTTCGTAGCGGCCCTCATCAATAACGGCACCCTGGCGGTGTTGGGCACGGTTCTGGTCTGGATCTCCTGCGTCCTCAACCCCGGCAATGGCCGTCTCCGGGCCCGCCGCGATCAGTTCGCCTCCCTCGCAGCCGCGGTGGCCATCGGCTACCTCCTGCTCATCCCGCTGCAGGTCTCCGCCGCCTGGAAAGGGGTCAACAACGCAGACAGCGCCCGCAGCGGTCAGCTGAACACCGGCCTGAGGCGGGTCCAGCAGCTCCGCCAGGCGATCAAGGAAGCCCGTACCACACCTGAACTGCAGGCCCGGCTCCGGGCCTTCAACGGCCCCGCCCTGCCGCCTCAGGAGCTCGCCAAGCCGATTGAGGTGATTCGCCCCCAGATTCTCACCGGTCTGGAATCCGCCGAATCGAGGTTTCGCCTGCAACTCGGTAGCCTCCCTGCCGACAGGCTCTGGCAGTTGGTCCAGGAGAGCGTTCGTGTGGTGATCTCAGCCCTGGCCTACGCCTTCGGCTACGCCGCTGCAGCCTTCCTGCCGGGCCGATCCCTCAGTTTGCTCGACGTCACCATGGGTCGCTTCAAGAAACCGTTCCGACGCATGCCCGCTGCTGCTTCCGGCTCCGGACGCCGCACCGTGGTCTCCGGTGAGGATTACCTGCGCGAGCTCAGCCGGGAGGAAGAAGCCTCCGAGCGCAAACCCAAACCCTGACTCCGGCAGCCTTTCAGCGCACCACCAGCACCGGGCAGGGGGCATTGAGCAGCACCCGCTGGGTCTGACTGCCCAGCAACAGGCCTTGCAGGCCCCGGCGACCATGGCTGCCCATCACGATCAGATCGCAGCCGAGCCGCTCCGCCGCCTCAAGGATCACCTTGTGCGGCAGGTCGCTCACCACCCGCTCGCAACTGGCGGTGACCTCCGCTTCCGCCGCCAGGCGAGCCGCCTCTTCCAGAAGCCGGTCGGAATCCCGGCGGGTGGCGCTGATCAACGCTTCCATGGTGGCGGCATCCAGCATGTCGCCCATCCCCACCACCGGCAGCGGCACCGCCGGTTGGGCATGCAGAACCGTGATCCGGGCGCCGTTGACACGGGCCAGCTTCACGGCTTCCTGCAGCGCTTTGCGGGAAAGCTCCGACCCGTCGCTGGGAACCAGCAGATGCGTGTAGGCCATGGTCCCTCGTCCTGGAACTCCTCAGTGCCCGGTCTACTCACGACCGGCCGCCGTCGCCTTCCAGAATTGCCACCATGACCCCAGCCATTCCCGCCGAGCCCGGCTCCGCCTGGCGTGACCACTGGTACCCGGTGGCCTATCTGCGCGACCTCGATCGCCGGCGGCCCTCCGCCTTCACCCTGCTGGAGCAGGACCTGGTGCTGTGGTGGGAGCAGGCCTCCGGATCCTGGCGCGCCTTCGCCGATGTCTGCCCCCATCGGCTCGTGCCCCTCTCGGAGGGGCGGATCAATGAGGCCGGTCAGCTGGAGTGCCCATACCACGGTTGGTGTTTCGATGGGGAGGGGCGCTGCAGCCTGATCCCCCAGGCGGAGCCGGGCAGCCGACCGTTGGAGAGCCGCTCCGCCTGCCGCCCCTTCGCCTGTGCCGAAGCCCAGGGTCTGCTGTTCGTCTTCAGTGGTGACGCCGCCGACGCCGGCTCCCAGCCCCTGCCCCTGGTGCCCGTCCTGGAGGACAGCAGCGACGGTCCCTGGCTGGTGCAGGACACCTTCCGCGACCTGCCGATGGACGCGCTCACGCTCCTGGAAAACGTCCTGGACGTCAGCCACGTCAATTTCACCCACCACGGCACGGTGGGGCGTCGCAGCAACGCGGCGCCGGTGCGGGCGGAGCTGCGCAGCGCGGGCCCTGAGGGCTTCACGCTCTTCTGGCAGGAGGGTCCGCGCCAGGGGCGACTCGGCAGCCAGCACACCACCTTCGCCGCCCCCGGCCTGATGTGGCATGACCTGAGCGCCAAGGCGCTGGGACGGATCCTCACCGTCGTCTACGCCACGCCGATCCGGCGCGGGGAAACCCGCCTGTTCGCCCGTTTCCCCTTCCAGTTCCGCTCGCCCCTGCCCCGCTGGCTGCTGCGGCTGCGGCCGGTGTGGCTGCAGCACATCGGCAACCACAAGGTGCTGGAGGACGATCAGATCTTTCTGCACTGGCAGGAGCGGCAACTGGAGCGCCGGGGCCGCAGTGGCGCCGCCAGCCGGGCCTTCCACCTCGCCACCGGCTCCGATGTTTATGTGCAGGCGCTCCACACCTGGGTGACCCGCCACGGCGGTGATCCCTTCCCCGACGATCCCCTGCCGCCGCGGCTGGATCGCCTGGTCCTGATGGACCGGGAGCGCTCCCACACCCGCCATTGCCTCGCCTGCTCCGGTGCCCTGGCCGGCATCCGGCGCTGGCGGCCGGTGGTCCTGGTGCTGCCCTGGCTCGCCCTGCTGGCCGTCGCCTGGTGGTCGACGCTGCCGGTCCTGGCCGCCGCCCTTGGGGTGGCGGCCGCCGCGGCCTGGCTGCTGCTGCGGTTTGACCGCTGGGAGCGTCAGCTGCTGGCGGGCGATGGCCAGGCGCCGCGCAACACCGGCGGCAGCCGCTCCTGGGGCCCCCCGGCCCTGATCAACCGCTCCCCTTCCAGCCGGCCAGATGGGATGCCGCCCGGGAGCGCACCAACGCCCGGGCCACCGGCAGTGCCGGCTCCAGCCGGGCGGAGCTGAAGGGCGGCAGGGGCCGCCGCCTCAGCCAGGCGCCCCACCGGAACTCGTGGAAGGGGATCAGGGGCTCGGGCTCGATCCAGCCCTCCTTCTTGAGCTTCCACACCAGGCTGCGATAGGGATCGTCCTGCAGGTCGAGCAGCCGGTTCGGCAGGGCGGTGGGGGGCTGGGGTCCGAGACCGCGGCCGTCGTAGAGGTACAGCCAGCCCCGCTGGGCCAGTTCGTGCAGCACCGCGTGCCGCTCGTCATGCTCCAGATCGAGCACCACATAGCCGAAGGCCTCGGCGTGGGGATCGAGTTCCACCAGGGCCCGCAGCCGGTGATGGCGATCCACCATCCAGTGGCCGCCACCGGAGCTGCGCACCAGGGGCACCGGTTTGCTGCGCAGGTAGCGCTGCCGCTGTTTGCCGCTCTCGTCGCCGAAATCCGCCAGGCGGCTGCGCACCTCCGCCAGGCCCACGCACATCTGGGTGGGCTGCAGGCTGGCGATCGGCACCCGCAGCAACTCCCCACCCTTCTGGGGAGGCGGCAGGGGCTGGTACGGGGGTAAGCGCAGACTCATCCCCCCATCCTGGCCTGCTCGCCAGCCCCCTCGGGCTACGGTCAACACAGGTGCCCCCAGTCATGACGACGGACTCTCCTCCGACCCGCCCGCTAGCCCCGATGGAGCCCGTCGTGCCGCTGGAGGGCCCCAAGGGCCCGCTGGGGGTTCTGGTCTGTGGTCATGGCAGTCGCAACCGGCTGGCCGTTGCCGAGTTCGCCTCCCTGGCGGAGCAGTTGCGCCAGGTTCTGGCGCCGGTGCCGGTGGCCCACGGCTACCTGGAGTTTGCCCGGCCGATCCTGCGGGATGGCCTGGAGGAGCTGCGGGCCCGGGGGGTCCGCCATGTGCTCGCCGTGCCGGCGATGCTCTTCGCCGCGGGCCATGCCAAGAACGACATCCCCTCGGTGCTGAACACCTGGGCGGCCGAAACCGGCCTGGCGGTGGATTACGGCCGGGAACTGGGGGTTGATCTGAAGATGATTCAGGCGGCCGGCGCCCGCATCCGCGCCTGCCTGGAGGCCGCCGATGGCGCCGCCCGCGCCCGCGGCGAAGCCCCCATCCCCATCCACGACACCCTGCTGGTGGTGGTGGGCCGGGGATCCTCGGATCCGGACGCCAATTCCAACGTGGCCAAGGTCACGCGCATGCTGGTGGAGGGCTTCGGCTTCGGCTGGGGGGAAACCCTCTACTCCGGAGTCACCTTCCCGCTGGTGGAACCCGGCCTGCGCCAGGTGGTGCGCCTCGGCTTCCGCCGCATCGTGGTGTTCCCCTACTTCCTCTTCTCCGGCGTTCTGGTCAGCCGCATCGTGCAGCACAGCCGCCTGGTCGCGGCGGACCATCCCCAGCTGGAGTTCCTTGAGGCCAGCTACCTGGGCGATCACCCGGAGGTGCTGGCCACCTTCCAGGAGCGGGTGGCGGAAGTGCTGCGGGGCGACACGGACATGAACTGCTCGCTCTGCAAGTACCGCGCCCAGGTGCTGGGTTTTGAACGGGAGGTGGGGGCGCCCCAGCACAGCCACCACCACCATGTCGAAGGGCTGGTGGAGAGCTGCAGCCTCTGCGAACGGGAATGCACCGGCGCCTGCCAGCCGGACGGGGTGCCCCTGCCGCTCACGGGCCATGACCATGGCCACGATCACGGCCACACCCATGCCGCCTATCCGCACTCCGAACACCCGCTGGGGCCGCGGACCCTGCGGCGTCAGGGGAGCTGAAGGGGATCCGCTGGAACTGTTGCCACCTCTGCCGAACCTAAACCAAGAATTTCCGTGGATCCGGCAGGGCTCAGATGTCTCGTCCCAGGCCTTGGCGCGTGAGACGCCCTCGGTTCAGAACTTTTGATCAGTGGACGCTTTCCCCATCTCGGTGAGGTTTTCCCCCATCCACCTGGGGCTTTTCCACAGATCGGCCTGCAGAACCGTTTTTCCCCGTCAGGCGGCTGGGGAAAGAACGGGTTTGCCCATCCATGGGTTGACAGCCGGGAATCCCAGCGCCGAACCCGGCTTCTCCCTTCGCCGGCGCCCGACCGAGCCAAGCTGCCGCAGTCAGTCTCATCGCAAAGCGGGGTGGGTTTGCCCTTGCGGCGGGCCTTTGACGGCCAGCAGCGCGATGTGGCGTAGTGGGTGCGTAACGCCAGCAGGGCAGGGCACGGCATGGGCATGGAACGGCAACCCCACTCCCAGGAGCTGGACGCGTGCGAGTACGTGAGCCTGGAGGCGGAGATTCCCGAGCTGCTGTTCCGGGGCATGCGCAGCTTCCTGGAGAGCCATCCCCAATGGGACCAGCACAGCGTGATCACTTCCGCCCTGGCCGGTTTCCTGTTTCAGAACGGCTGCCAGGATCGCAGCGTGGCCACGCACTACCTGGATGGCCTGTTTCTGAAGCCCTGAGGTGGGCGGCCATCGCGGCGGCTGGCCTGGAAGGGAGGGGCAAAAAAAAAGCGGGGGTGCCAGCCCCCGCCTGTGCTTTCTCCCTTGCCCGACCCGTTGAAAGGTCGCCTCTTGATTGTGCGCCCAACCTCTGGGGCGATCTGTGGTCGTCGACACCGGATCTGCCCTCCTGTTGAGGTTTGCCTACACACCGGGCCCGCCCGCAGCCCGAGCCGCCGCCGCACAGGCCCGCCAGGTGATCGCCATCTCCGTGAGGGTCGGGCTCTGCCAGCCGGCGCTGGGCCAGCAGGCTCCGTCGACCACCAGCACGTTGGGGGCGCGCCAGCAGCGATTCCAGGGGTCCACCACCCCGTCCTCTTCGCGGGCGGCCATGCGGGCGCCTCCGAGTTCATGGATGTAGTACCCCGGCGGCGCCGCCCCGGGGCTGAGGGCCGCGCTGCCCCGGACCAGGGGCTCCAGCAGCGGAATCACATAGAGATCCTCCAGGGGCAGGATCCGGCCATCGGCGGCCGCCACCACCTCGGCCATGCGTTGGTGCATGTGGGCCACCATCGCCTGCTCGTTGTCCCGCCAGCGGCATTCGATCCAGGGAATCGGCAGGCCGTCGCCATCGCGCTGCTGCGGATCGAGGCTCACCCGGTTCTCGGGGTGCGGCAGCACCTCGCCGTGGCCGATCAGGAAGCCCAGGGCGGCCTCCGGATGGCGGCGCAGGGGCCGGGGCGGATCCATGCGTTGCACGGCCGTCCAGAGGCCGTAGCCGCGGGCGAAGCCCAGGGAGTCGTCGCCGTTGAGATTGACGGTGTTGGGCACGTAGGCGCTGCCGGCCCCGGAGAGCTCCGCCGGCTCCGCGGGCGCCGGCACATCCGGCAGCAGGAAGAAGCGGCAGGTGGAGACGTGATCCATCAGGTAACGGCCCAGGCTGCCGGAGGGATCGATCAGGCCGCCGCGGCGCACCGCCTCGCTGGAATGGAGCAGGATGCGGGTGCTTTCGATCGTGGAGGCGCAGAGCACCACCAGGGGCGCCCGCAGCAGCTCCTCGCCGCCGCTCGCGCTCACCACCACCACCCCCTCCGCCTGGCTGCGGTCGCTCCGCATGGCCACATGGCTCACCACCGCCCGGCTGCGCAGGCGCACCCGTCCGGTGGCCTGAGCCCGGGCCAGGGTCACCCCCTGGGCACTGGACGGGGGCCAGGGGCTGGCGGCGCTGCGGCGGTGCAGGGGGAAGCCGCGGGAATGGATCAGGGGCAGACCCAGCTCGCGGCCGATCGCCTCCTTGAGACGCCGCTCCCCGGGCGTGAACGGCAACGGCGGCCTGTACTGGCCATCCGGTAACTGGGGCAGGCCGTCGCGGGCACCATGCACCCCCAGCAGTCGCTCGAGCTGGTCGTAGTAAGGGGAGAGATCGTCGCTGCCGATGGGCCAGGAGGGCCCCAGGCCATCCCGCTCCCCCGCCCGGAACTCGCTCTCCGACAGCCGCAGTGTGATGCCTCCCCAGGTGAGGCTCTTGCCGCCCACCTGGCGCCCCCGCGTCCAGAGGAAGGGGGCATCCGCCGGGGTGCTCCAGGGATGGCGCCGCTCATCGATGAACAGCTCGGGGTTGGTTTTCCAGTAACCGGGATGGTTGGCCTGCTGGCGATGGCGGCCACCGCTGAGGTTGGCGAGCCGCCGCAGGCTGTTGAGCGGTTCGCGGCCGAAGGCCTGATCGGCGCTCAGCTCCGGACCGGCCTCCAGCACCAGCACCCGCAGCCCCGCCTCCGCCAGCACCATCGCCGCCACCCCGCCGGTGGCTCCCGCTCCCACGACGATCGCGTCAGGCTGGAAGCCAGCCTCGGGCGTGGCGGGGGCATGGGCCATGCGCAGGGTGTCGCGGCGAAGGGCATGGCCGCCAACCTAGGCAAGGCCTGAGCAGCGGGATCCGGGACGGAGGCCCATGCCCACAAAAACGCCCGGCTCTCGATGAGGGCCGGGCGTTTCGATGGAGTTGGTGGCGGGGGCGAGATTTGAACTCGCGACCTTCGGGTTATGAGCCCGACGAGCTACCAGACTGCTCTACCCCGCGGTGGGTTGGCCGCAGCTTGCCGCTGCTTGGTGAATCGTATCAGCCAGCCAGCCTCAGTCAAAGCGCAGCTCCCCCCGCACCTCCAGGCGCAGGTGGGGGGCTGGCTGCAGGAACCGCTGGCCCAGTTCCTCCAGGGTGATCGGGGTCAGCCAGTCCAGCTGCTCGAGCAGGTGCAGGGCCACCGCGTGCTTGGCCCGGGCCGAGCCGTCCTCCACCTTGATGGCCACCCCCAGCCCCTCGCCGACGCGGCTGAGGCACTGGATCCCTTCCGCCCCACCCTTGCTGAGCACCTGGCCGTGGGCCCGCCCCATCAGCTCGGTGTCGAAGCGGCCCGTCCCGGCCACCAGCTCGGGGTGGAGCAGCATGGCGCGGCTGAGCTGCTCCAGATCGGGCTGCACGCCGGCGCCGAGATGGGCGAACAGCAGGGCCATCTGGGCCAGCTGGAGCTGCAGCGTCGGGGCCCCGCAGTCATCGCGGGCACTCACCAGTTCCTCCCCCGGCAGGCCCAGCAGTTCCCCCACCCGCTTGCGGATCTCCAGGTTCAGGGGGTGATCGCTCTGGAGATAGCTCTCCAGGGGCCAGTGCAGGCGCCGGCAGGTGGCGAGGAAAGCGGCGTGCTTGCCGGAACAGTTGTGCTCCAGGGGGCTGCTTCCCCCTTCCGGCACGGGGCAGAGCAGCTGGCAGGCCTCCAGGTCGGCTCCCCAGAGGATGCGAAAGGCCTCGCGGGCGTGGGTGGGGGTGCCGGCATGGGAGGCGCAGGCGATCGCCAGGCCCCTCTCGCCGCAGCCCACCTGCTCCGCTGCCCCGCTGCTCACAAACAGCATGGCCTGGAAGGGTTTGAGGGCTGAGCGCACGAAGCTGAGCTGCTGGGGGTCGCCGGCGCGCATCAGCACCCGTCCGCGCGGATCGCAGACCACGGCGTGCACCCGGTGCAGGGACTCCGGGATTCCCTCCCGCAGCAGGCGCACCTCCAGGGGCGGCACGCCGGGACGGCTGGACCCGCTGAAGCTTGAGGACAGGGACATGGGGGCGGAGGGTCCGGAGCCGTGTCAGAGAGCCTGACAGACCCCCGCTCCCGCCAGCAGCAGCGATCCGGCCAGGGCCATGCCGCGGCCGAGCCGCACCAGCACCGGCGCCACCTGATGGCGGGCCACCAGGAGATCCTGCTGGCGCCAGCTCAGCGGTTTTTCCCACACCTGGCCGTCGTACCAGCCCGACTCCTCGTACTCCACCTTCTCGGAGACCAGGCGCCGATGCACATACCGCCAGCCGAGCCACTGGCGGAACAGCAGCAGCAGGGGCAGGAGCACGGCGCTGATGGCGCCAGCCACCAGCAGGCGAGGGGGGTCGTGGCGCAGGGGAACGCTGCCGCTGGCCACCAGCAGGCAGGGCCCCAGGGCCAGCAACCAGGCCAGCACAAGGGCCCGGATCAGGCGGCTGGGGCCCTCGGCGGGCCAGGCGAAGAACCAGGATTCCCGCAGCTGGGCGTACTCCCGCAGGGGCCGCTGCTCGGGCGGCACCGGGCAGGGGGCCGTCTGGGCCGGCAGGCCGGCGGAATCGCTCATGCCCGCATGGCCGCCGAAGGGCTGACGTAGCGGATCTGTTCGCCATGACCCCAGAACGACTCCAGGTCGTAGAAGCTGCGCTCCTGGGGGGTGAGCACATGCACGATCAGGTCGCCGTAATCGAGCAGCACCCAGCGGCCCTCCGCCTGGCCTTCGCGGCGCAGGGGAAGGCGGCCAGCCAGGAGCTCCAGGCTCTCCTCCACGGAGCGGGCGATGGCGCGCACCTGCACATCGCTGAGGCCGCTGCAGATCACGAACCAATCGGCCAGGGAGGACACCTCCTCCACCCGGATCAGGCGAATGTCGACGGCCTTGCGGTCGTCGCAGGCCTCTGCAGCCAGCCGGGCCAGCGCCTCGCTGTCGAGCGGCGGCGCCGGCTCAGCCATAGACGTTCTCACTGCTGACGGACTGGCGGGATCCCTGTTGCTGGGCCATCTCAGCACGGGCCTTGCCGGCGCTCTTGCGCAAGGCCTCCAGGCGATTTTCATAGAAACCGCGGCGGCGCTTCTTGCGGGTCTGCTCCACCAGTTCCTTGAGGGCACCGCCCAGGCTCTTGTAAGCGTTGGGGAGGCTGTAACCGAAGCGGCAGGCCAGGTCGATCGCCCGCTCGTCGGCCAGGATGGCGTCCTGCAGGCGCTTTTCGGAATTGTTCTTCAGGTAGAGCCGGTAGCCGGCGAAGCCCGAGAGCCCCAGGGCCATCACCAGCAGCAGCCCGTCCTGCACCCAGAGCTCGCCGATCGCCCCCCCCAGGCCGATGGCCAGGGCGGCCATCTCCCAGCCGTCCCGCGGCACCGCGTCGTTCTGGACGCGGCCCACCTCGTGCCAGAAGAGCAGATTGCGGTGGTCGATCGCGAAGCTCTCCCACTTCTCCAGATCGATCTGAATCTCGATCTCGTCGCGGCCGATCTCCTCGATCGTGATCAGCGGGGGGTCGACGGAGGCGGCGGCCTCCACGAACACCCAGCTCTGCATCTCCGGGGGAAGCAGGCCCTTCAGTCGCTGGAGTTCGCTCATCGAGGCAGGCGTTCGATCATCGCGGCGGCGGCGGCGGGGTTGAGCTGGGGCTGGGCGCCCGGCGGACTGGCGCCGACTTCTGCAGATTAGCGATCAGCGCTGGCCTGGGGGCGTGGGGCCAGGGGGAAGACCGGCCCGCATGAGAGGCTGGGCGAGACTGGCCAGCCATCGCCCATGCCCCGCCGCACGGATCTCAGGCGCATCCTGCTGCTGGGGTCCGGTCCGATCGTGATCGGCCAGGCCTGCGAATTTGATTACTCCGGTACCCAGGCCTGCAAAGCCCTTCGGGACGAGGGGTTCGAGGTGGTGTTGGTGAACTCCAACCCCGCCTCGATCATGACCGATCCCGACCTGGCGGATCGCACCTACATCGAGCCGCTCACCCCCGAGGTGGTGGCGCGGGTGATCGAGATTGAGCGCCCCGATGCCCTCCTGCCCACCATGGGCGGCCAGACCGCCCTCAACCTGGCCGTCGCCCTGGCGGAAAACGGCACCCTGGAGCGCTTCGGCGTCGAGCTGATCGGCGCCAACCTGGCGGCGATCCGCAAGGCGGAGGATCGGCTGTTGTTCAAGGAGGCGATGGCCCGCATCGGCGTGCGGGTCTGCCCCTCCGGCATCGCCAACACCCTCGAGGAGGCCCTGGTGGTGGGGGAAACCATCGGCGGCTACCCGCGCATCATCCGGCCCGCCTTCACCCTGGGGGGCTCGGGCGGCGGCATCGCCTACAACCCGGAGGAATTCCGCCAGATCTGCCAGAGCGGCCTGGAGGCCAGCCCCGTCTCCCAGATCCTGATCGAGCAGTCGTTGCTGGGTTGGAAGGAGTTCGAGCTGGAGGTGATGCGCGACAGCGCCGACAACGTGGTGATCGTCTGCTCGATCGAGAATCTCGATCCGATGGGGGTGCACACCGGCGATTCGATCACCGTCGCCCCGGCCCAGACCCTCACCGACCGGGAATATCAGCGCCTGCGTGACCAGTCGATCGCCATCATCCGCGAGATCGGCGTCGACACCGGCGGCAGCAACATCCAGTTCGCCATCAACCCCGCCGATGGCGAGGTGGTGGTGATCGAGATGAACCCCCGCGTCTCCCGCTCCTCCGCCCTGGCCTCAAAAGCCACCGGCTTTCCGATCGCCAAGATCGCCGCCCGGCTGGCGGTGGGCTACAGCCTCGATGAGATCGTCAACGACATCACCGGTGCCACACCGGCCTGTTTCGAGCCGACGATCGATTACGTCGTCACCAAGATTCCCCGCTTCGCCTTCGAAAAATTCCGCGGTAGCCCTGCGGTGCTCACCACCTCGATGAAGTCGGTGGGGGAGGCGATGGCGATCGGCCGCTGCTTCGAGGAATCCTTCCAGAAGGCCCTGCGCTCCCTCGAGATCGGCAGGGCCGGCTGGGGTTGTGACCGTGCCGAGGAGCCGGCCGACCCCGGCGAACTGGAGCGCCAGCTGCGGGTTCCCTCCCCCGACCGCATCTTCGCCGTGCGCGCCGCCATGCTGGCGGGCCGCAGCGATGGCGAGATCCATCGGATCAGCGCCATCGACCCCTGGTTCCTGGCGCGGCTGCGGCGAATTCTCGAGGCCGAAGCCCGCCTGCTGCATGGTCGTCGCCTCGCCGATCTCGAGGCCGAGGCGCTGCTGGAGCTCAAGCAGCTCGGTTTCGCCGACCGCCAGATCGGCTGGGCCCTGGCGGTGCCGGAGCTGGAGGTGCGCCGCCACCGCCAGGCCCTGGGGGTGAGGGCCCTGTTCAAGACGGTGGACACCTGCGCCGCGGAGTTCGCCTCCAGCACCCCGTACCACTACGCCACCTACGAGCGGCCGCTGGAGCGGCTGGAGCCCGGCGGGGGGCTGGTGCCCCTGCCGCCTGCCGACGAGGTGAGCGGCGAGAGCCGGCGCAAGGTGATGATCCTCGGCGGCGGCCCCAACCGCATCGGCCAGGGCATCGAATTCGACTACTGCTGCTGCCACGCCTCCTTTGCCCTGCGGCAGGCGGGCTTCGCCACGGTGATGGTGAACAGCAATCCGGAAACCGTCTCCACCGATTACGACACCAGTGACCGCCTGTACTTCGAGCCCCTCACCCTCGAGGACGTGCTCAACGTGATCGAGGCGGAGCGGCCCGAGGGTCTGATCGTGCAGTTCGGCGGCCAGACCCCCCTGAAGCTGGCGCTGCCCCTGCTGCGCTGGCTGGAGAGCGAGGAGGGGCGGGCGACCGGCACGGCGCTGTGGGGCACCTCACCGGAGTCGATCGACCGGGCGGAGGACCGGGAGCAGTTTGAGGCGATCCTGCGCCGGCTGGAGATCCGCCAGCCCCGCAATGGCCTGGCCCGCAGCCAGGCGGAGGCCTGTGCCGTGGCGGAGCGGATCGGCTACCCGGTGGTGGTGCGGCCGAGTTATGTGCTGGGCGGGAGGGCGATGGAGGTGGTCTACGACGAGGAGGAACTGCAGCGCTACATTGGGGAGGCGGTGCAGGTGTAACCGGACCACCAAGTGCTGATCGACCAGTTCCTCGAAAATGCGATCGAGGTGGATGTGGATGCCCTCTGCGACAGCGAAGGCCAGGTGGTGATCGGCGGTCTGATGGAGCACATCGAGCCGGCGGGCATCCACTCCGGCGACTCAGCCTGCGCCCTGCCCAGCGTCTCCCTCTCCGCCGCGGTGCAGGCCACCATCCGGCAGTGGAGCCGCGACCTCGCCCTGGCCCTGGAGGTGCGCGGCCTGATCAACCTGCAGTTCGCCATCCAGCGACAGCCGGCCCCCTCGGAGGAGGAGCTGGTGTACATCATCGAGGCCAACCCCCGCGCCTCGCGCACGGTGCCCTTTGTCGCCAAGGCCACCGGTGTGCCCCTGGCCAAACTCGCGAGCCAGGTGATGGCCGGCCGCACCCTGGCGGAGCTGGGGCTCGTGAGCGAGCCGGTACCCCCCCTGCAGACCGTGAAGGAGGCGGTGCTGCCGTTCAAGCGCTTCCCCGGCGCCGACACCCTGCTGGGCCCGGAGATGCGCTCCACCGGTGAGGTGATGGGCATCGCCCCTGGCTTCGGGCTGGCCTACGCCAAGGCGGAGCTGGCCGCCGGCGAGGCCCTGCCCACCTCCGGCAGCGTGTTCCTCTCCACCCATGACCGCGACAAGGGCGCCCTGGTGCCCGTGGCCCGCCGGCTGGCGGAGGCGGGATTTGCCCTCACCGCCACCGTCGGCACCGCCGCGGTGCTCCGCCAGGCGGGGCTGACGGTGACGCCGGTGCTGAAGGTGCATGAGGGTCGCCCCAACATCGAGGATGCGATCCGATCCGGGGCGGTGCAGCTGATCATCAACACCCCGATCGGCCGGCGCGCCGCCCACGATGATCGCTACCTGCGCCATGCCGCCCTCGATTACGCCGTTCCCACCGTCACCACCCTGGCCGGCGCCCGGGCGGCGGTGGAGGCGATCGATGCCCTGCAGCAATTCCAGCAGGTGGAGGTGGTGGCCCTGCAGGACATTCACCAGCCGTGGCGGCTCTGATTCTCTGATTCAGCTGACGCTGGCGCGCTTGTCTGTCAGCATGCCGATCAAGAATTCAAGGACGGTTTGTCGATGGCACGCGCCAGAACATTGCGATCCCTTCTCGCGATGAGAGCTGCAGGCTTGCCAATGTCGCTTGCTCCGCTGAGCGTGTTTGTCCTCGGCAATCTACTTTTTGATGTGATCGGCAGCCCATTTTCCACCAATGTGCTGCGCGCCACCCGCTCCATGAACGTGGCCGGCATGAATGCCAGCGAAGCCATCGCCGATGGCCATGTCTGGGCAGCGACCGCTCATATCTACTTGATGACAGCGCTCTTTGTCCTGGTCGTCTTGGCGGGATGGCTGCGGAGCAGAGCACGCGGAACCGCTGCATTTTCATACCTTCTAACAGCGGCTTTCCTCTCGTCTTTAGGTGTGGCTTATCTGTTAAGTGTCAACCAACTGGACAGACCCATGAAGGCGATTTTCCTGTTTACCTACACAAGCCTGGCCAAGGCGAAATTCATGGGAGGAGGCAGCTATCTGCTCTCGATTCAGTCGACCCTGAACATTATCAACCTGCTCGGTGTCATTGTCCCTTCAGTGATCATTGCCTTCCTGCCAGTGTTGACTCGCCCTCCGAAGAATGGATGGTGCGAAGCCGAACTACTAGAGAGAATCAAGGATGCACGCTTTCTGGGCGTCGCCGCATCGGCCTTCATGGTGGCCGGTGTTTTACATATGTACGCATGGATGTCCTGGGCGCCCCAGCTGATCAACAAGGACGCCCTAGAGTCTGTCGTCGGCAGCGTCGTGTTTTACTGGGGAACCGTGTTTGCGATGATGCTGGCGGCACTGTATGTGCCAGCTTTAATCTTCCTGCAGAGCAAAGCAGAGCTGGTCATGAACGAGGAGCAAATTCCATTCAAGGATCGCTCGCAGTGGTTGATCGACAGAGGACTGTCCTTCAAGTTTGCAACGCAACTCCCGCAATTCACGGGAATCCTGGCTCCCCTCATCGCCGCTCCCGCGGGCAAGATGATCGCCAATATTCACTCGCTGCTGCCGTCTTGATCGGCCTGTGCTGCCGTCATCGGCCTGGCTTGCCAGAGCGCCAGCACCGTCGTCCAAAGCGGTGACGGCACCCCTTTAAGATTCAAAGAATCTTGATGCAACGCCACCGCGCGATGACCACCTCAACACCAGCCACCTCCCCTGAAGCCAGCTCTGAAACCTCGGCAGACACCCCCTTCCCCAGCGGCAGCGACTGCCGCACCGCCTTTCAGGCGGCTTATGAGAATCGCTACACCTGGTCGCCGGATTTTGGTGGCTACCAGGGGCGTTGCCTCTGGGAGCGCGACGGCAAGCGGCTGGAGGGCCGTTTCCAGGTGGGTGCCGATCTCAAGGCTCTGGTGGAAGGCGTGGACGACGAGGCGGTCCACAAGGAGATCGCCGGCCAACTCTGGGAGGTGGCGATCCACCGAGTGAGGCGCAGCTTTGCCGACACCCACGGCCAGAACACCTTCACAGCTGGGGACAGCAATGAGATCGGCTTGGAGGTGATCGTCGGTGGCAAAAATGCTGGTGATCGCTATCGCATCAAAAACGATATTGTCAGCATGGTGCATCGTCACATCCATGGCACTGTGGTGACGATCTACACCACGTCCGTCACCCACACCGGTGCCGGCTACCTCAGCCACACCTACACCAGCCAGTACAGCGATCCCGCCACCGGTGCACCCCGCGGTGGCGTGAACAGCTTCACCGATACCTTTGTGGCCCTGCCCGGTGGCGGGCCGTGGGTGCTGGCCGAGCGCACGGTGACAAGCACGGAGGCGGAAGGGGAGTCCCCGAAGCCATGCACCACATTCCGCTTCGAGGATCTTCAGCCCCTGGGCTGAGGCTCAGCTCTCCGGCAGGGCGGGGATCGCCTGCAGACGTTGATTCAGCTGCATCGCCATCGACTGGCGACCCACCGCCAGAACCTTGAGGGTGTCTTCATGCATGCGCAGCTGGGCATCGGCCACCTGCATGCCGCGCACCAGTTCCTTGACGTCGTCGGGAAGGGAGTTGAGGTCGTAACGCTTGCCCTCGAAGGTGAGGACCGGTGATTGCGATGAGGTTTCAGCGTCCACAGACGGGGAAGGGTGAGAGTGAGGTTCCAGAGTAAGGGCGAGGCAGCCCCCCCCTGGCACCAAGCAGGGGCGCCGATCAGGATTCCAGGCGGATGAACTGGCGCTCGCACAGCTCCCGGTAGCGGCCGCCGCGGGCCATCAGGGCGTCGTGGTCGCCCTGCTCCACGATGCGGCCCGCCTCCAGCACCAGGATCCGGTCGGCCTCCTGCACGGTGGAAAGCCGGTGGGCAATCACCAGCACCGTCCGACCCGCCATCGCCTGGGCCAGACCCCGCTGCACCACCTCCTCCGCCTCCGCATCGAGGGCGCTGGTGGCCTCATCCAGCAGCATCACGGCCGGATCGCCCAGCACCGCCCGGGCGATCGCCAGGCGTTGCAGCTGGCCGCCGGAGAAATTGCTGCCCCGCTCCTCCACCCGGCTGTCGTAGCCATCCGGCAGGGCTTCGATGAAGGCGGCCGCGTTCGCCAGCCGGGCGGCTTCGCGGATCCGCTCCCGGCTGGCGGAGCGTCCGAAGGCGATCGCCTCCGCCACCGGTCCGGAGAACAGGTTGGTCTGCTGGGGCACCAGGGCGATCGCCTGGCGCAGGTCCCGGGCGCGCAGGTCCGCCAGGTCGTGGCCATCGAGCAGCACCCGTCCCGCCTGAACGGTGTTGAAGCGCAGCAACAGGGAGAAGAGGGTGCTCTTGCCGGCTCCGGAGGGCCCCACCAGAGCCACCACCTGGCCCGGCTCCACCCGCAGGTCGAGATCGCGCAGCACCGGCTGGGCGGGGTCATAGCCGAAGCGCACCCGCTCAAGGGCCAGGGCGCCACGCACCCTCACCAGGCCGAGGGCACCAGGCTTGTCGGGCGGTTCCACCGGTTCGGCCTCGATCGCCCGCAGGCGCCGCAGCGAGGCCTGCCCCTGCTGGAATTCATTGAAATTGGTGGTGAGGTGCGAGATCGGATCGATCAGCATCAGCAGGGCGGCCATGTAGGCGCTGAAGCCCTGGCTGGTGAGCCCGCCGGCGCCGATGCGGGCGGCGCCGATCACCAGCACCGCCAGGATGCCGAAGGCTTCGATGAAGCCCACCACGGGGTGTTGCTGGGCCAGCAAGTTCATCGTCCGCTGGCGGGCTCGGCGGTGCAGATCCACCTCCCCGTTGAACCGCTGCTGCAGCCAGGGTTCGGCGGCATAGGCGCGCACCAGCGGCAGGCTGCCGATGGCTTCACCCAGCAGGGCGGCCAGCTCGCTCACCTGCTTCTGGCTGCGCTCGGCCGCCCGCATCACCCGGGCGCCGAAGGCGCTCACCAGCAGGGCCACGAAGGGGGCCAGCAGGAGGGTGGCCAGGGCCAGGGGCCAGTCGAGCCAGATCATGTAGCCGAGCACCACCACCAGCTGCAGGGCGCTGGGGGTGCTGTCGTGGATCGTCTTGTAGATCACCTCGCCGACCCGGTCGGCGTCCTCGGTGAGGCGATAGGTGAGATCGCCGGACGAGAGCTTCTCAAGGGCGCCGAATTCGAGGCGTTGCAGGCGGGCGAACAGGCGCTGACGCAGCTCCTGGCTGACGTGCAGGGCCGGGCCCGCCAGCAGCGTGTCCTGGCCGAACTGGGCGGTCTTCTGCACCAGGAACACCGCCAGGGCCAGGCCCACGCTGCGCAGCACCCGGGGGATGTCGCCGGCGCCGATGGCGGGGATCAGCTGACCGGCCAGCCAGGCCAGCACCGGGAAGCTGGCGACGAAGACGAGGATGCAGAGGCCGCCGGCCAGCAGGGTTCGCCGGTGGGGCTTCAGCAGCGGCCAGAGCCTGCGGAAGCCGGCCGGCGAGGGTGCGAGCATCGGGGAACCCTACGTCCGCCCCGGCCTGCGCCGCCCTGCCGTTCTGAAGCTCGATCAGTTCCTCAAATGGCATGCCCTGGCCGCCAGCGGCGGCGAGGCCAAGCAGCGCATCCAGCGGGGCGATGTGCGGGTGAATGACGTGATCGAAACCCGCCGCGGCCGCCAGCTCTCCCCCGGCGACGTGGTGGCCATCGACGGCCGTGAGGTGCTGGTCACCGTCACCCATTAGCGTGGGCGACAGTCTTCGTCGGGAGCGGACGCTGGTGCGCAAGGCCGTGATCGCAGGCAACTGGAAGATGAACATGACCTGCGCCCAGACGCGGGCCTATGCCGCCGCCTTCCGGCCCTTGATCGAGCATCTGCCCTCCGACCGCGAGGTGGTGATCGCCCCGCCGTTCACCGCCATCCCCACCCTCTGCAGGCACCTCGCCGGCGCCGGCGTGGCGATCGCTGCCCAGAACGTGCACTGGGAGGAGAAGGGGGCTTACACAGGCATGGTGTCCGCGCCGATGCTGGTGGAGCATGGCGTCAGCCACGCGATCGTGGGCCACAGCGAGCCCCGCAAGTACTACAGCGAGAGCGACGAGCAGATCAATCTGCGCGCCCGCACCGCCCAGGTCCACGGGCTGGTGCCCATCCTCTGCGTGGGCGAAAGCCTCGACCAGCGGGAGGCCCGGGAGACCGAGCGGGTGATCCACCGCCAGGTGGAGCAGGGTCTGGAGGGGGTGGATCCGCTGCGCCTGATCGTGGCCTACGAACCGATCTGGGCGATCGGCACCGGCAAGACCTGCGCGGCCGAGGAGGCGAACCGGGTCTGCGGCCTGATCCGCGGCTGGGTGGGCCATCCGGATGTGATCATCCAATACGGCGGCTCGGTGACGCCGGCCACGATCGATCAGCTGATGGCCCAGACCGAGATCGATGGCGTGCTGGTGGGGGGCGCCTCCCTCGACCCGGAAGGCTTCGCCCGCATCTGCAACTACCAGCCGGTGGCCGTGGCCGCCTGAGGTGACCCCCTGCCGCTTCCCCTGGGGGGATCGCACCGGGGTGATGGGGGTGATCAACCTCACCCCCGATTCCTTCAGTGATGGTGGGCGCTTCGCCGCTCCCCTCGCCGCCCTGGCCGAGGCCCGGCGGCAGCGCAGCCGCGGCGCCGATGTGCTGGATCTGGGCGGGCAGAGCACCCGTCCCGGGGCCGCCGAAATCGATGCGGAGGAGGAGATCCGGCGGGTGCTGCCCGCCCTGCGGGCGATCCGGGCGGCGGATCCCGAGGTGCTCCTCTCGGTGGATACCTTCCGAGGGGCGGTGGCGGAGGCGGCCCTGGCCGCCGGTGCCGACTGGATCAACGACGTGAGCGGCGGTCGGCGCGATCCAGGCCTGCTGGCGCTGGTGGCGGCGGCGGACTGCCCCTATGTGCTGATGCACAGCCGCGGCGACAGCGGCAGCATGGACGCTCTGGCCCACTACGACGACGTGGTGGCCGAGGTGCGTCAGGAGCTGCTGCGGGCCACCGATCGCGCCCTGGCCGCCGGCATCCGGCCGGAGCGGCTGATCTGGGATCCGGGCCTGGGGTTCGCCAAAACCAGCGCCCACAACCTCGCCCTGCTGGCGGGCCTGGAGGCGCTGGTGGCCGAGGGGTTTCCGCTGCTGGTGGGGCCCTCCCGCAAGCGCTTCATCGGCGCGGTGCTGGCGGAGCCCCGGCCGCGGGCGCGGCTGTGGGGCACGGCGGCGGTGTGCTGCCGGGCGATCGCGGCCGGCGCGGCGGTGTTGCGGGTGCATGACGTGGGGCCAATCGTGCAGACCGCCCGCATGGCCGATGCCCTTTGGCGACATCCTGTCCCAGGGGCAACCGCGGCCGATTTGCATTGACAACCCAGCCCTGGATGTCCAGCCTGTGAAGGCGATACCGCCCGTTTCGATGCCCGCCGCCGCTGCGCCCGCCTTGCCCCTCCCCCCGCTCAGTAACCCCTCGATGATCGGGGCCCTGGTGATTCCCTTTCTCTTCAAGCTCGTCGGCGCGGTCCTGCTCTGGGTGGTGGGCGGCTGGTTGATCGGTTTCGCCCTCAAGGTGCTGCGGCGCAGTTTCTCGATCGGCAAGCTCGATCCCTCGCTCACGGGCTTCCTGCTGGGCGTGATCGGCGCCCTGCTGAGGGTGATTCTTGCGGTGGCGATTTTGGGCTACTTCGGTGTGCAGACCGCCAGCTTCGCGGCCCTGCTGGCCGGCGCCGGTCTGGCGATCGGCGCCGCCTGGAGCGGCATGCTCAGCAACTTTGCGGCCGGCGTCTTCCTGCAGGTATTCCGGCCCGTGGCTCTGGGCGATTTCGTGAGCGGCGGCGGGGTCACCGGCACGGTGGAGGAGGTGGGCATGTTCGTCACCATCATCCTGGCGCCGGACAACGTGCGTCATATCGTGCCGAACGGCAAGTTCTTCGGCGACACGATTGTCAATTACTCCAGCCATCCCTTTCGCCGCGTGGAGTTGGAAGCCCAGCTCGACAGCAGCGCCGATGTGGGCAAAGCGATCGCCCTGCTCAAGCAGGCGGTGCGCGCCGTGCCCAATCAATACCCCGGC
The DNA here is from genome assembly GCA_040381155.1 of Aphanothece sp. Lineage (GTDB taxonomy): Bacteria > Cyanobacteriota > Cyanobacteriia > PCC-6307 > Cyanobiaceae > Cyanobium. Next base: position 1,193 of record JBEIHT010000026.1, on the reverse strand, counting down.
AAGGAGGCCGACGTGGAGCTGCTGACCTTCAGCGAGCGCGGCCCGCGCCTGGCGGTGCGCCCCTACACCCACAACAACCATTACTGGCAGGTGTACTTCGACACCAACCGCGTGATCGCCGACACCCTCAGCAGCAACGGTTTTCCGGTGCCCAGCATTCCGGTGCAGATGGCGAAGGGTTCTGTAAACTGATCTCCTACCAGCTGCACATTGCCAAGGGGTAAAATCGGGCGCCCGATTGAGGCGCCTGACAATCAGTGGCAGCCTAACGCGAGAGAATACCGGCCGACGCCTTGGTATAGATCAGACCCTTGACGAGATCTTTTCTCAACTGAGCGGTGCGACGGCTTGATTGACCACCCGAATCAACGATCAAAGAGTCCGAGGTTTCAAAGAGCAAATTCAGATCGGCAGTTTTGCCACCAATGACTGGATAGCCGAGCAGCGCCTCAACTTCGCTTTTACGCGCATCTTCAATGACCAGGATTGCCCGCACAGGGGCACCTCCGCCGATCGCGGGCGAGATTCTCGGATAGAGGAAAATCCCATAAACAAGCGTTGAGACAACGAGCAGAAGAATAAACCAAAAAGCCAGCAAGATTGGAACCCTGGACGTGGATCTGAGAATATCATTAAAGATCAGCACTCCGAAGGTGACAAGCGTGGCCCAAAGATACATCGCAGGAGAGACAAACAGCAAAACGTCAGCAGACAGCGGAGCCAGAATGGACAAAGAAACAATCGAGAAGACCGCATAGCTCCAAATATTTGCGACAGCAACAGTTGCAATATATGTAAATCCGAGGCCAACCGCAAAACCAGGCTTGAAGAACTTAATAAAATAAAATTCACTTAATTTATCCTTGTCAGTCATATTCGCGTCGGTCCAGCCAAGTTTACGCCGCCTTTCTTGCACCTTGAGCTGAAGCTGATTATCCCGCAGCACTACCGCCTGCCCCCACATGGAGGCAAGGCTCTTTTTCTTGGGAAAAACAACAAAAACAAGTCCGGCCAGAAGATAAAAGAAAAGAAAACAAAGCCCTGCTGCTAGGTACTGGCTATTGGAGATGGCATAACCAATCAGTCCCCGCGAGAAAAGATAGGCATTTGTGATCATGAAACCAAGCACAAGGCCAAGTGCAGTGATCCCAGCAACAGCCGTCGTGGCACTGGAGACGATGGATTTGGGCTGT
>JBEIHT010000025.1:0-28806 GCA_040381155.1 Aphanothece sp. | reverse complement strand
TGGCGATGGTGGAGCTGGCGGACGGCAGCGTGCTCGCCAGCGCCGGCAGCCAGCGCCAGGAGGTGTTCCGCTTCGCCAAGGAGGGCGGCCGCTCGCTGACGCCGCTGTTCAGCCTGGAGGCCGCTGTGCTCGACATGGCGCTGGATCGGCTCGGCCAGCTGTGGGTGATGACCGGCAAGGAGCTGCTGCTGGTGGATGCCAGCAGCGGCGCCGTGATCGAACGCCATCAAGGCCCTGGCAACGATCCCCTCACCCATGCGTTGGCGATCGATCCCAGCTCGGGCCTGATCTACGTGTCGTCCGGCAATGGCGTGGAGATCTTCGATCCCCAAGCCAGCGGCGGCGCCAGCCCCTGGCGGCACTTCTCCAACACGCGGGTGGGAGATCTGGCCTTCGGCCCCGATGGCCGCCTCTGGGGCGTGCGCTGGAGCGGCGAGGCGATCCAGGGCGCCAAAGCCGATGCCAGCACCGACATCATCAGCTTCCCGATGGCGGGCCGCCTGGCGGGCCGGGCCGAGCTGGAATACCGGCTGGGCTCGTTGATCGACAGCATCGCCTTCGGGGCGGCGGGCTCCTCCCTGGCGGGCCTGCTGGTGGCCAGCAGCAACCTGGCCCAGCGGCCTGTGGTGGCGAGCTCCAGCGAGGTGCCCCATGGCAGCGCCGTGTGGCTGGTGGAACTGCAGAGCCGTCGCAGTCTGCAGCTGGCCAGTGGCGGCACGCGCGGCGAAAGCGTGCTCATCACCGGCGATGGGCGGATCCTGGTGGCGCAGAGCGAGAGCATCGACGAGATCGCGCCGATCCGGCCGCCGCGGGTGCTGGCCAGCAGCGTGGCCGATGGCGCCCTGCTGCCCCTGCCCCTGAGCCAGATCTCGATCAGCTTCGATCAGCTGATGTGGACCGGCCGCTCGGGGCAGGACGCCAGCGATGGCGCCAGCGTGCTCAACCCGAGCAACTACAGCTTCATCGCCTCTGGCAGCACCAGCACTCTGGTGCTCCATCCCGAGAGCGTGCGCTGGGACCCAGCCAGCCGCTCGGCGATCCTCAACCTGCCCAATCTGCCGGCGGACGGTTGGCTGCTGGAGGTGAATCCGGCGATCCGCAGCGCCGCCCAGGTGCGTCTGGCCGAGGACTGGACGGTGGCCTTCAGCACGGTGGCGGATCTGAGCGCCAGCCTGCGGCTGGACTTCCGCAACACCCGCGGCTCCCGGCTCAACGGCGAGATCAGCTACGACGTCAACATCACCAACATCGGCGCCGACGATCTGCGGGCGCCGATGCTGTTGTTGCTCGATCCGGGCCGTTACTTCCAGGGCCAGATCGGTTCGGCCCAACGCGGCAGCGGCAACCAGGAGGATCTCTGGATCCTTGATCTCAATGCCGCCCTGGCCGCCCAGGGGGGTGTGCTGGCGGCGGGGGCCACGATCGAGCGGCAGACGGTGCAGGTGCGCCCCGCCAGCGTGTTGAGCACCGCGCCGGGATCGAGCCGGCTGGCCAAGCTGAATCTGGGCCACGGCATCTACGCCCTGCCCTACGCCAACACGCCTCCGACCCTGGCGATCACAGGCGCCGCCGACCCGGAGAGCAACGTGCTGCCGGCGGCGGCGGTGGGTCAGCCCTGGACCGCCTCCCTGCAGGCCGCCGACAGCGACGGCTCGCTGTTCTTCTGGCAACTCGTCCAGGCCCCCGCCGGTCTGCGGATCACCCCCTCCGCCACGGTGGAGCGGACCGAGCCGGGCTATTCCACCAGCGCCAGCCTCAGCTGGACGCCCACCGCCCACGACCGGGTCGACAGCGAGGTGGTGGTGCGGGTGGTGGACAGCCGCGGCGGCGTCGCCCTGCGCCGCTTCAGCCTGCCGGTGGAGGGTGCCAACCATCTGCCCACGATCGAGGCACTGGGCGACATCACGCTCCGAGAGGGAGAAAGCCTCAACCTGCCGCTGGGCGTGGCCGATGCCGATGGCGATCGCCTGGCCATCACCCTGCGCAACCTGCCCGCCGGCGCCCGCTACGACGCCAGCAGCGGCGCCCTGCAGTGGACCCCCGGTTACGACCAGGCGGGCGACTACAACGAGGTGACGATCGTGGCCAGCGACGGCAAGCACACGGTTGTCGAACGCTTCAACCTGCATGTGGAGCAGGGCTACGCCAAACCGGTGCTCGGGCCGGTGAGCGAGCAGATCCTGCGGGAGGGAGAGCGGTTCGCGTTGCAGCTGCCCGGCAGCATGCCCGGCGGCCTCAGCCAGGCGGATGGCAGCCGCATACGGCTGGAGTACAGCGCCCCCTGGTTGCCGGGCGGCGCCAGCTTGAACCCCGAGACGGGCTGGCTGGAATGGACGCCCGGCTACACCCAGGCCGGCGAGCTGCGGATCCCGATCCGCTTGAGCGCGACCTACACCCCGCCGGGCGATGGCGAGCCGGTCACCACCAGCGTGAGCCGCGAGCTGGTGTTCCAGGTGTTGAACGCCAACGCCGCCCCCCGGTTCGAGCCCGCCGACAGCCGCACGGTGTTGGAGGGGCAGACGCTGCGGATCAGCGCCTTCGCCTTCGATCCCGACAACCCGGAGTTCCAGCCGAAGCTGCGCCTGCGGCCCAACGGACCCACGCTCGACGGGGAGGGCCGAGCGAGCGTCAGCTACGCGGTGAGCGGCCTGCCGGAGGGGGCGAGTTTCGATCCGGACACCCTCGAACTGCTCTGGACCCCCACCTACAACCAGGCCGGCACCTACGCGATCACCGTGACCGCCACGGATGACGGCGACGGCACCGGCACCCCGGCCCGCAGTGAGATCACCCTGCCGATCGTGGTGGCCAACGCCAACCGGGCGCCGGAGATCGGCGCTGTGAGCAACGCCTTCGTGGATCGCGGCGCCGTGCTGGAGATCCCCGTGAGCGCCAGCGATGCCGATGGCAACCCCGTGAGCCTCAGCCTGCACGGGCTGCCCTCGTTCGCCAGCTACCGCCAAACCAGCCCCACCCAACCAGGCGCCGCCGCGGGCGTGAGCGGCGTGATCCGCTTCGCGCCCGGCGCCAACGATCGCGGCGATTACACGATCACCGTGGCGGCCCAGGACGACGGCGGCGGCGACAGCAACCAGCTGGCCACCCAGGCCAGGAGCTTCGTGCTGTCGGTGCGCAGCCCGAGCGAGGCGCCGGTGCTCACCCTGCCGCGCCAGAGCCTGGCCCTGGCGGGGCAGGAGCTGAGCGTCGCGATCCTGGCCCGCGACCTCGATCAGGATCCGCTGAGCTGGAGCGCTGAGGGCCTGCCTCCCGGCGCCCGGCTCGACCTCGATCCCCAGTACGGCCAGGCCACGCTGCGCTGGACCCCGAGCGCCGAGCAACTGGGGGTGTACAACCTGCGGCTGACCGTGAAGGACAGCGGCCTGCCGCCCCGGGACGCGGGATACATCGTGGATCCCAACGTGCCGCTGCTGCCCAACAGCACCAGCGCCGACCTGCGCATCGTGGTGCGCGACGCCAACACGGCGCCAAGCCTGCTCAACCTCACGGCCAGCGGCGCCCAGATCGTGGGCAACGATCCCCTGGCGGGGGCGCTCACCAGCCTGCGGCTGGAGGAGGGGGTGCCCTTCCGGCTCGATCTGGTGGCGCGCGACGGCGACGCCGACGGGCTCAGCTGGAGTGTGGAGGGTCCTGGACAGCTGCCGGCTGGCCTGGCGGTGGAGAGCAGCGAGGTGGGCCAGGGCCAGTCGCGGTTCAGCCTGCGCTGGACCCCCGGCCTGTTCGCCGCCCAGTCGGACAACACGGGCGGCACCAGCCCGGGCCGCTATCGCCTCACGCTGAAGGCCAGCGATGGCAGCGCCAGCGTCAGCCGCGAGATCGAGCTGGTGGTGGGGAACGCCAACCAGGCGCCGGTGCTGCTGCCGCTGCCGTTGCAGCTGGTGCAGGAGAACCAAACGCTTGCCTTCACGATGCGGGCCAGCGACGCCGATGGCCAGGCCAGCCGCCTGGCCCTGGTGCACGATGCCAGCACGCCGGAGGGCGTGGTGTTCGACGCGGCCAGCGGCAGCTTCGAATGGACGCCGGATGCCGATGTGGTGGACAACGCCACGGGCGAGTCCAAGGCGTTCCAGTTCCGCTTCAGCGCCAGCGATGGCCAGGCCAGCAGCGAACGGCTGGTGCAGGTGCGGGTGCTGGATGTGAACCGGGCGCCCGAGATTCAGGCGAGCAGCCATGCGCTACTGGTGGGGCAGGAGTTCAGCCTGCCGGTGCTCAAGGGCACGGCCCCGACGGGCACGGCGACCGGCGGCGTAAGGGTGAGCGATGCCGATGGCGCCAGCCAGAGCGCCAACCTGGCGGTGAGCTTCAGCAACCTGCCGGAGGGCGCCCGCTACGACGCGGCGGCGGGCCGGCTGCTGTGGACGCCCGGCCCCGGCCAGGTGGGCGATCGGGTGATCCTGGCCGCGGTGAACGACGGCAAGGAGAGCCGCACCGAGAGCTTCACCCTGCGGGTGGTGGCCGAGGCCAGCGCCAACGCGCCCAAGATCCTCGTGAACCTCACCCCCAGCACGCCGGTGCTGCCGGGGCAGACCGTGGTGGCCACGGTGCGGGCCACGAGCTTCAGCCCGGTGAGCCAGCTGCGGGTGGAGCTGCGCCAGGGCAGCGGCGCCGACGCCACCTGGACGCCGGTGGCGCTCGACGACCTGGGTCGCCTCAAGCTCACCCCCAGCGCCCCGGGCCTGGTGGAGCTGCGGGTGACGGCGGTGGATGCCGATGGCTTCCAGGCGATCGAGACGCAAAGCCTGCGGGTGCGCGATCCCCTGGATCTGAGTGCGCCGCGGCTGGCGTGGGCGGCGGAGCTGCGCGGTGCTGAGGCCGAGGCCGCGCCGATCGCGATCCGCGCCGCGACCCGGCTGCGGGCCGAGATCGAAGAGCGGCAACTGATGGGCTGGCAGCTGGAGATCGCGCCGCTGCGCAATGGGGCGCCGGCGGGGGCGTGGGTCACGTTGGCGGAGGCGAACGGCGGCGGCAACGCCGTGGCCGGCACGCTGGATCTGGCCCAGCTGGATCCGGCACCGCTGGCCAATGGGCCCTATCAGCTGCGGTTGCGGGCCTGGGATCTGAGCGGCCGCAGCCAGGAGATCAGCGCCGCCGTGCTGGTGGACAGCCGCGACAAGCGCTTGAACCAGGCGCTGGTGAGCGATGGCCTCTTCCAGCTGGGAGCCCACAGGGTGGCCCTGAGCCGCAGCCTGGCTGAGCAGGCGGGTGGCCCTGAGGATCTCGGCAACTGGCGCCTGCCGTTGCTGGAGACGCGGCTGCGCACCGATCAGACCGCGATCAGCCCGCTGGGGGCGCCGCAGGCCTGGCAGGAGGGGGCCACGGTGTGGCTGGAGATCCCATCCGATCTGTCGCGGCCCGAGGCGCCGCTGGCATCGCTGCGCTTCAGCCTCAGCACCCGGGAGGAAGCCCTGGGGGCCGGCGCGGCGGCACCGATCACGCTGCGGCCCAGGTTCAGCAGCGACCAAGGCTGGAGCCTGGAGGCCCTGGAGGCCGACGGCGACCAGCCGGTGGGCCTGAAGCACCAGGGCCAGCGGTTATACGACCAGACCAGCGGCCTGGCCTGGATTCCCCAGCGCTGGGCGCTGACGGGCCCCGATGGCAGCCGCTACAGCCTCGACGGCAACGGCAAGCTGGAATCGATCCGCTTCAGCGATGGCCAGCAGTGGCTGGTGAGCGACGCCGGCCTGGTGCCGGTGGGCGCCAGCGATCCGGCGGAGCGCCTGGAGTTTGTGCGGGATCCGCAGGGGCGGATCGTGCGCATCAGCGGTCCGGCGGCGCCAACGGGCACGGGCGACGCCCAGCCCGCCGCCCTGGCCTACCGCTACGACGACCAGGGCCGCCTCAGCCTGGCCCGCAGCCTCTACGGCGGCGACACCAACACCCCGGTGGGGTACCGCGCCGATGGCCGGTTGATCCAGGAGCCGATCACGGCCTACCTGGGCACCGCGGCCCAGTGGCAGGGGCCAGCGGCCCAGGCCCGCACCAGCTGGAGGGGCAACCTGACGGGCAGCGAGCCGCTGCACCTGAGCTTCGTGGTGCGCGGCAGCGAGCTGGCCAGCACGATCAAAACCCCCGGCGCCAGCGGTGCGGTGCTGCTGGCGGTGGAAACCAGCGGTGCCGCCGCCCAGCTTTCGGCCGTGGGCGCCACGGTGCTCGGCAGCGCCAGCCAGGGCGGCCGCACCGTCACGCTGCTGCGCACCACGGAGGCGGGCCTGAAGCTGCTCAGCCTGCGCGGCAGTGGTGAGGTGCAGGTGCGCGTGTCGGTGGCGGGCGACCTCGACCGCGACGGCGATGTGGACGGTGCCGACAGCGATGCCTGGGAGGCCGCCACCAAGGCCGGCAACACCGTCTTGACCGATCTCGATGGCAACGGCCTGGCCGAGACGGCCGATCGGCAACTGCTTGATGCCAACTACGGCTGGCGGGCCAACCAGGCGCCGCTGCCGCAAGCCCAGCCCGACGGCCCGGCGCTCAGCACCCACACGGATCTCACCACCCAGCGAAATCTGGCCTCGATCGCGATCGACCAGGAGGGAGATCCCCTGTTCTGGCGGGTGGTGTCCGCTAGCCACGGCAGCGCCCGCCTCGGCGACGATGGCCAAACGCTCCTGTTCAGCCCAGAGGCGGGCTACAGCGGCAACGCCACGATCGTGGTGCAGGCCGACGACGGCTTCAACGCCAGTGCGCCGATCGAGTTGGCGGTGAAGGTGAGTGGGGCGAAGTTGCTGGCGATTCGGTTGCAGCCGCTGCCCAACCTGTTGCCTGGGCAGAGCGCTGTGCTGCGAGCCGTGGGCATGTTTGAAGATGCGGCGCAGGTGGATCTCAGCGTCAGTGGCGATTATCTGCACCTGGAAGCGCGCGATCTCTCCCCCCTGGGGTATGTCGGCGCCAATGCCATCCGCGTGGATGACAGCCAAGACCGGGTTCGCGCCGAGGCAGCTGGTGCTGGTCTGATCGTCGCCAGCCGCACCGATGCGGCGGGCCGCACGATCAGCGCCACCGCCGCAGTGAATGTGGGTGGCCTGGGTGAAGAGGAGGCTCAGATCATCAACGGGCCCGAGGTGGATGTCTATCCCAATACCCTCTCCCTGGCTCCGGGCGGCACACGCCAGCTCAAGGTGTGGACGAGCGACGCCAACAGTGGCGAGCGGATCGAGATCCATACAGCGCAACAGATCCGGCGGGCCGCTCAGGCGGAGACCAGCGAAACCTTCACCGATCCCGACACGGGTGAAACGTTCACGGTGGTGTTTCCAGCCACAACGCAACTCAGCAGCGGCACGCGCTACTTCAGTAGCGATGAATCGGTGGCCACCGTTTCGGCGAATGGCCTGATCACGGCCAAGGGCAATGGTGTGGCCACCATCTCCGTGGTGCATCTCGGCACGGATGTCGATCCCTATGGCTCCCTGACGCAGCAGGCGATCGGGCAGACCCTGATCAGCCTGAAGGTGCAGGTACCCCAACTCACGGATAACGATCCCGCCACACCCACGCCGGATCGGATCAGCGTTGGCGCTGAAGCGGGCGGCATCGTTGCCGCCGCCACAGGAGAGGCGGTGTTGATTGGCCCGGGTGCTCTCAAGGCAGCCACGGCGGTGGGTCTTCAGCGCCTTGCGGTGGACAACATTGAAACGATCACGGGCCTGGCCGCTCCCGCGGCCGGGGTGCTGCTGCCGGTGGCGGCCTTCCGTCTGGATCTGGGCGCCGAGGCCACCAACGAGCCTGTGCAGTTAAGGATTCCGGTGCAAGTTGGTGCCGACACCGCCACACCCGGCGAGGAGGTGCTGTTCTTCCGCAAGGGCCAGGTGCTGCAGCCCGATGGCCAATGGCACGACACCTGGTGGCTGCTGGACAACGGCGTGATCGAGACCGATGCCTCCGGCCAGCTGGTGGCACGCACGGCCAGCAGACCCTACGAGGGCATGACGCGCTCCGGCGACTACATGATCTCGCGACGATCACCCGGGATGATGGACACCTTCGCGTTCATGAACATCGCGGCAGGCACCTGGGCAAGCTTTGGTGGTCTTGGCTTCTCAATGGGTGGTGGGTTGAGTGGATTTTCGGCATTCTCATCTGTGCTGGGAATCCTGGCCAGCCAAGCCACGGCTTTGGTGGCTGGCCGTTATGCCTTTGGTGTGCCGAAGTTTGCCGATATTGAGCTGCCTCAGAGTGGGCTGAACAACAACTTCGAGCTCGATACGGCAGCTGTGCTGCCTGCGGTGCAGACGCCCTTTGGCAACGTAAGTTTGCCCAAGATCAGCAGAGCAGAAGTGGGCAGCAGCGGTCAGATCCTCTTCACAGTTGAGGCACCAAGTGCTGATTCAGATGGACAGAATCCACTCTCCATCGGGCAGCTTGTGGTACGTGCGGTAATGGCGAACGGTAGCCACCGCGATGTGCTGTCGCTGCCTGGAAGCACCTCAGGACAGATCAGTGTCCCTCCCCCAGATGATCTAGCCATTGGTAGCGTGAGTTGGCAATTGGTACGGCAGATTCCCACAGGCACCATCGGTAGCGATGGCGAACTGATCTGGGGTGATCCATTGGAGTTTGAAGGCAATCAAATCAAGCTCAGACCCAAAGCTGACATGGCGGCTGTGCTGACGCGCACGGGAATTACGATCGTGCGACAGGAGGATGATCCCGTCACCGTTCCGCTGCTGGAGTTGGTCAAAGGTCCGGGGGAAGGCCAGTCCGACTTCAGCACCTACCTGACTGGTCGCAAAGTCCAGCCTGTTGCTTTCAGCGATGATCTGAGCCGCATTTATGTCGGTGGTAATGGCGTTGTTTATGTTGTGGACACGCTTAGCCTCAAGAAGATTGCCACGATTGCGATCCCAGAAGGAAAAAATATCTCCAGCCTGGCCACTGCTGGAGAGCTGCTTCTGATTGGCGAGGCTGTTTACGGGGGTGGTAGTCGCCTGTTGGCGATGAGCACGGATCCTAGCAGTCTTCGTTATCACCAAGCGATCAGCATCCGGGGCACTGGCCTGGAAACAACGCGGCATGGCGTGAGTGACATCAGCATCGCTCGAGATGGAAAAACGATTGCAGTGGCGGCACCACGAAGCTGGCCCACTGTTAATTACCAGTCTGAATCGGGAGATGTTCTGGTCTTAGATTTAAAGAGTCTCAATCTCAATACTGGCCTTATTGACACGCCAATCCGTGTCAGCAGCCCAGCCGACGGGATCAGCGGCAAAGGGCCTCAGATGATTACCGCAACTAACGATCCAAGTCGTTTTCTTGTGTCGAACACCAACGATTATGACCGTGGACTGTCCACTCTTGTGATCAGACGCGATGAGGCTGGAAAGCCGGTGTCTGCGGCGATGAATGCCATCCTCATGAATCAACCAGACAACCTGCTCCGTCGTGACAGGCTCGACATCCAGCGTGCCCAAAGTGCTGTGCTGATTTCGGGCCCAGATGGTGCTGAGTACGCCATTGTGGCTGATGACAACTACAACTTTAATGATCCCTATTGGCGCGCGATGTTCGAAGCGCCAATATTCATCCAGACAAGTCCAATTGGCCCTCCAACAGCCGTGGGTGGTGCCGCCAGCGCGAGAAAGGTGAATGTTGGTGGCAAGTTGGGCATCGTTAAAGATCCCTTCGGCCTGAGAGGCTCTCCTCAATACCTTGGCGCCACTGTGCCTCTGGATGGCTATGGAATTATCAATCTTTCTCTTTCTAACGATGGCAAATCGTTGATTGGCCAACTCAAGGGCGGCTACGGAACGATCGACCAGAACACCCAGCTTCCGCACGAAAGCCAGGTGTGGGATGTCGATGCGCTGATCACTGCCGCGTTAGCACAACCCGAAAGTGATCGTCGGGTAAAACCAATCATCTTACCCACCAATGCAGGCCAACGCATTCCTACGAATGGGTTTGCGCCGGCGGGTACTGAGTTTGAAAAGCAAGCCATTATTACGCTCATTGAGCCTGCCGATGCATCAGGCCAGAGCAGTTCACGTCCGGTGTTTCGTCTCGCCTCCAATCAGGATCTCAAAGAGCTGCGTATTTTTCTGAGTACATTCCCTCCAGGCGAGGGGCTGTTTCCGAAAGACAGGCCAAAGCATATTGCTTCAGGTTGGATCAACAGTGATATCCCGGAAGCCTTGGGTGAGCATGAGGAGCGAATCTACAGCAGCAAAAATCTGCTGGAACCTGGGCAAACCCTTCGTGCGGGGGAGATTTATAACTTTGATGATTTTGCCAATAGTCCAGCCCTAGCGGACTTCCGCTTAACACCAGGACAGTCCTACTGGTGGGGGGCGGAAGGGAAAGTGGTGCAAGGTGGAGAGGTCAGTGCCAGCGCAGCGACACCGTTTACTGTCAAGACTGCCCCGGAACAGGGGCTTGCGCCTGCGAGTCAGGTCACAATCATCACCCATGGATTCCAACCGCCACTGCCATTTGCGGATATGGATCCTGCCAAGACCGGCAGTGCCGAACTGGCAAGGCTGATCGCAGGGACCCAGGCAGGACTTGCTTATAAATACCTACGATCGAGTGGGAAATGGGTGCCACTCGATGGCAGTGGTCCGTCTCTGAGCGAGGCGCTGAATAACGGCAAAGCTGTCATTCTGGTGCCTGACTGGATCAAGGAATCAGGCTTCAGCGACTCCGGCTTCTCCGAGGCTGCCGCTGACGCGATTTATGCCTCTTTGGTCCAGGCGGATGCAGAGTCTGGTGGTCGCTTACTACGAGGGTATCTACATCTGATTGCCCATAGCCGCGGCACCGTTGTGAATTCGGAGCTTAGTCAACGGCTGTTGTGGTATTCACAAAGACAAGGGGCAGCGCGTCCTGTCGATCTGCAGATAACCGCTCTAGATCCTCATGATCAGAGACAGGATTCATTGATTTTGGAGGGGTCCGTAAGGCGTGGACTGTCTGTACTTGGTGACTTTACAATCCCGCAGGTACAAGATATTCCGCTAGGGCTAAAGCGAATTGATTATTCCGAGTTTTACGACCCAGATGTTCAGGCTTGGCAGGGTGTTGACTACGCTGATAACTATTACCAGCATATTGCCAGAGAGACGCTGCCGAGCGTCACTGTCACCCCAAATGGCCGCTCACTGGCCGGAGCGGATGATCGTTACCTTGATAATGGCTTTGATTTCGATCTTGATCTTTCAGGCCTGAAGGGATTTATCGAGGATGACAAGGTTATGGCCTTGCCCTTATCGAGGGCGATTGCTCATTCGCGTCCCCAAAGTTGGTATGCGGGAACGATCGATCTTTCTCTGGACTACTTTTCTCCTAAGCGCACCATTGGCGGCGATCCAGAGGGCGATCGTGATCCAATCATCCGCCGTCAGGCTGACTACGCAGCAGATCGTGAAGCGTTGGGCGGTAGCAAGAGCCCATATACATATCAAGTCACTCCATGGTATCTAAACCGCCCGGATCTGGCTCTTGGCCGAGTCATCCGAGGTGACGCCAATACACCTGGGCTTTTCGAAGCCCGGCATACCGCGCCCGATGCACCAACAAAAAGTTGGGAGGGCATCGGCATCGGCTGGGCCATGTCAGCCCTAGGGGGTGGGCTTGGAAATCGCCGCCAGGCAGGCCTCACGCAACGCGTACCCGTCAGCCATGACAATACTGAATTTGGCCAGAGTGATCTGGCTATCCCATCGATTTACAATGGTGATTTTCAGGCGAGTGTAAGACCGTTTTTTGGTCGCTTTCCCACAAGCTACGAACTGCCGGGTTGGGCTTATCACAACGGCAACCAAGCCGATGGCGCCGATCAGACTCAGGCCCGCAACCTGGCCTTCAAAGGCTACGACCAGCAGCGCCTCTCTGCAGTTTCCTCCGCAAATGATCGGGAGACATTTGACACACTTCTCGGCGTGGTCAAGTCGTTAAAGAATGACAATTTCACGATCGATGACTTAGAAACATTCGCCACTATTTTGAATGTCGCGCGCATTGGCTCCTGGCTGGTCCCCAAAGGTGCGTTAGCCAAGTCCGCACTCGGCAAGATCATTGCCAAGCATGGGGTGAAGGCGCTTCGCAAAATCACGGCTTTGGGTGTTGAAGAATTTGCCAAGTTTGGCCTGTTGCTAGGGCAGGTAGCAGATTGGGCCTATCAACTTGATGGGGCTTCAGCCCCGCTGCGCCACAACAGGATGGTGTTGCCGAGTTCTGCCAGCGGGCTCAGCTTTGAAGTCGCCACCTTTGAGCTTCCTGCTACCACGTCAACCCCAGAAGACCCCAATCCCACCCCTTGGGTCTCAACCGCCGTTCTGGTGGTGGAACTCTTATCAGATGACCAGCAGGTGCCCACAATCCTGGGCCGTTTCCCGCTGCTATCGCTACCCATTGGCTTCTCGCAGCAGCATTTGGTCATACCCCAGCAATTCCGCGCCAACCCACTTCAATCGGCGCAAATCCAGTTCCGCTTGGAGGAGAGTACATTTGAGCGGGTCTTGATCGACAACATTCGCTTTGGCTCTTCCGTTTCGATCATTGACAGCAGCGAAGCACGCGCCGACCAAACGCTCCTCTTCAGCGACAGCAGCCAGCGTGAGCCCAACCTCCAAAGGATGGAAGCTCTGGAACGGATTGAGCGCATGGATCTGCCGGGTCAAAATGAACATTTTCTGACTCTAAAGAACACATCAAGTGATGCGCTCCAGTTCAGCGTCAGCATTGAGGCCAACGATTTTGTATACCTCGGCCGTGGCCAGCAGCGAACCTCGGCCCATCACAACCTTCCCGAGCTGGCGGAGATTCAAAGCCTGCAGCCTCTGGGAGCTAATTCTCAAGCAGACATTGATCTGAGTGTCGGCATGGATGATGCTATCCGCAAGCGACTTGGCGATCAATATGACGCTCTTTTATTGAGCACGAGCCTACTCGTAGACACACGCCGTTTTACCAGCACAGGTAGTTCTCTTTCTGCGGGCAGCCAGTCGGTTCGCTTGGTGTACTTCAGTGAGCTTTCAGATTTGAATGGCATCGACGGCATCATTCATGGGCGAGATATTGTTGCCGGGCAGGCACGCTCAATACGCATATATAATCCAGATGATATTGAAATTAAACTATCAACGGGAAGTCGATGGCGGCTCAGCAGGGAAGGCGATGCCTCGATACTCACGCTTTCTACGCGTGCGGCTGATCAAGGCGTAATTGACGAGAGCTTCCAAATCATTCTTAATGGTCAGGTTTATCGTAACCTTGTTGCCAGGGTTAATGTGCGGCCACGCCAGCAATTACTGATCGATGCAGAAGAGTTTGGTAGGACCATAGCCTTTGCGGTCGAAGCAGCGCTGACACCAGCAGACCAACTGGACAACCTCAGCCCATCCCAACGGCGCCTGCGCGACCTTCTCGCCGGGCCGGCCTTCCGGGCGGCCTTCCCCGAAGATTTCGGTCCTGCGGATCGACAAGCTATTGCGGCAGGAATGCGTAGGGCTGCCGGTTCTACCGAAAACCTTGGCATCTTCAGTCCTGCTTTCTGGAGCAGCAGCTTGGATGTCTCATTTGCATCCTTAACCTCACTCAGCACAACAGAGCGCGATCGCACTAATCCCATCTCTTTTGACCTTGAAAGCTTCGGCAACAGCCTTGAGGCTGGTCAGGCGGGCTGGGATTTCCAGCAAGCCATGTTGGCCCCATTGCTCTTGCAAGCATCTGGCCAGCCGCGCGCAGATCTGGGGGCTCGGGCACAGGCCTATGCCCTGAGTCGTCTGCTGAACCAAAGCTTGACTGGTGCTGCATTTTCGGGCACCTCCGCCAGTGGCAACGGTCAAGCCAGAATCTCAATACCCAATGCTCTTGCTCAAGCGGTCGCCTCCACGGCCGACATTGCCGATCGCAATGCTCGCATGACAGCAATCGGCACTTACTTTGGCTGGTTAATTGCTCATGAACTTGCTCATAATCTTGGCTTGCCTGACGAATATGTTATCGGAGCTGATGGTCAGCGCTTGCCATTGGTTGCAACACCTAGCTTTATGGGTGCACCGAATCAAAAGTTGATCAGTCGCCAACAGCGTGATCTTCTCCAGCTTGCGTTGCGGCATCCAATCGAAGCGCCGCCGGAACGAATCGATGTGCTCATGCGATACATCCTGCAGCTTGCTGGTCAAAAGCCATTCCAGGGTTCTCCTCCGCTCAACGATGATGAGATTTCAGACGACAGGGATGTTGTTGCCAGTGCAGGTGAGGCCCTGCTCCCAGGGCTCCAGCCGGATCAAGAAGCGGATTCCAGTATCGGCCTGATCTCTCTCCTAATCGAGATGGGCCTGATCAACCCCACCCTGCTCAATCCCGACTTCGGCCTTGACGGCACCGACGGCTGGATCACCGAAGGCGACCTGCAGCCCGGCAGCAACACCATCACCCTCAAGGAGTCGTTGATCGCGCCCACCCACCTGGCCCAGATCTTCCAGATCAATTCTGGCGATCGCCAGCTGCGTTTCACCGTTGCCGATCTCTCCCTCTACGCCAACTCCGCGGGCCCCAATGACGCCTTTGAGGTGGCGTTGCTCAACGCCGACACCACCCTGCCGGCTCTTGGAGCGGACGGCACCGTGCCCCTGCCGGATGCCGACGCCCTGCTCAACATTCAGCCCAGCGGCGCCCCCTCGCTGGCGTCCGCCTTGCGCTGGAGCGCCAACGGCGACGGCAGCACCACCTACTCCCTTGATCTACCCGACAGCCTGGTCGGCACCGCGGTGCTGCTCAGCTTCGATCTGATCGGCTTCGGCGCCGCCGACAGCCAGGTCACCCTGCGGGACATCAGCCTCAGCGGTTCCCGGGTAGCCAGCCCCAGCCTCGTGCTGGTCAACGACACCGGCTCCTCCGCCAGCGATCGGCTCACCGCCGATGGCACGGTCTCCGTCTCGGGCCTGGTCAGCGGGGCCACCTGGCAGTTCTCCAGCGACGGCGGCAGCAGCTGGAGCGGCGCCCAAACGGCGGCCACCAGCAGCAGCTTTGTGGTGCCCTCCGGCAGCTACGGCCTTGGCCAGGTGCAGGTGCGCCAATCCCTCGGTGGCAGCACAAGCGAGCCCTTCACCAGCTTCGCCGCCTTCACGGTCGACACCCTCACCCCCCTGGCCCCGGCGCTCTCCCTGGCCAACGACACCGGCTTCTCCAGCGCCGATCGCCTCACCGCCGATGGCAGCCTCACCATCTCCGGGGTGGAACCCGATGCCGTCTGGCAGGTCTCCAGCGATGGCGGCACCACCTGGAGCGTCGACCAGAGCCCCGCCACCAGCTCCTGGCTGCTCGCCCCCGGTAGCTACAGCCCGGGCCAGGTGCAGCTGCGCCAGCGCGATGCCGCCGGCAACACCAGCACGCCCCTCTCCAGCTTCGAGGCCCTCACGGTGGATCTCACGCCCCCCACCGGCTCCCTCGTCCTGCCTGGCGCCGCTCCGGTGGCCCCTGTGCGCTCCTCCACTGCGGATGGCACCTACGGCCTCGGATCGGTGATCACCCTCACGCTCGAATTCTCCGAGCCCGTGCACGTCGACACCAGCGGCGGCAGCCCCACCCTCCAGCTGGAAACCGGCGACGTGGATCGCTTCGCCACCTACAGCGGCGGCAGCGGCACCACCACCCTCTCATTCACCTACGTGGTTCAACTCGGTGATCTCAGCGCCGACCTCGATCAGCTCTCCAGCTCCTCCTTGGCCCTCAACGGCGCCACCATCCAGGACGGTGCCGGCAACAACGCCCTGCTCAGCCTGGCCGCGCCCGGGGCGCCGGGATCGCTTTCCGGCAACGCCGATCTGGTGATCGACGCCTTCAATCACGCCCCCACCGATCTGTTGCTCAGCAACCTGATCACCACGCTGCCCGAAACCACCAACACCACCAACGCCATCCGCCTCGCCGACATCCACATCAGCGATGACGAATTCGGCACCAACCTGCTCAGCCTGGTGGGCGCCGACGCCAACGCCTTTGAGCTGAAGGACAAAGCCCTCTACCTCAAGGCCGGCACCGCCCTCAACTACGAGGGCAGCCAGAACACTTACAGCCTCTCGGTGCAGGTGGCCGACGCCAGCGTGGTGGGCGCCACACCGATCAGCAAGCCCTACAGCCTGGCCCTCGCCAACGTCAACGAGGCGCCGAATTCCCTGGGCTTGAGCAGCACCAACTTCGACGAAAACATTCCGATGGACAGCCGCATCGCCAGCCTTTCGGTGACGGATCCAGATCTGCCTTTCACGCCGCAGACCTTCACCTATTTCTTAGTACCGAACTATGGCGACAATCTGATCTTCTATGTCTCCGGCACCGGCCTGCACATCACGGGCAGTCCCTCCTATGCCGACTACGAACGCCAGTCCTCCTATGCGATCCGCCTTCAGGTCACCGATCAAGGCGGCCTCAGCTTCCAGCGGGATGTGACGCTCCAGGTGAACGATCTGCCCGATACCCCCACCTACAGCGCCAGCCAATCGGCCAACTCCATCCTGGAGGGTCAGAGCGTCAGCTTCGCCCTGGCCACCACCAATCTGCCGGCGTTCACCCCGATCTATTGGGCGATCAGCGGCAACGGCATCACGGGGTCCGACTTCAGTGATGGCCTGCTCAGTGGCAGCGGGGCCATTGGTGCTGATGGCCGCTACGCCCTGCTCCGCACCACCGTCTCCGATGTCCTCTCGGATCCGGAAGAAACCTTCAGCCTGACTTTCTTTGCCGATGCGGCACGCACCCATCGCCTCGCCTCGCCGCTGGCGGTGCGGCTTCTCGAGCCCGTCGTCGGTGCTCCCACCGAGGGCTCGGATGTCATCACCGGCACCGCCGCCGCGGAACGCATCACCGGGGTGCCCATCGGTTCGACCCTCCACGGCCGAGGCTCGCTGGACAGGCTCACGGGACAGGCGGGACGCGATCTCTTTGTCCTGGGCGTTGCGGAGCGGCGTTACTACGATTCGGATTCCTCATCTGGGCTGGCGATCATCACCGATTTCACGATTGGTCAAGACAAAATCCAGCTGCATGGAGTCGCCAAGGACTATGTCCTATCCACAGGCCGGTACAACGCTGTGAGTGGCACCTTCATCTCCGTGGCCGCAGGCGGTGATCGCATCGGCTTCGTGGAGGGGCTCCGTTCCTCGGGCTCGAATTCCCTCAACCTTCTGGATGGCGAGCAATTTGCTTATGTCGTGCCTGATCTTTAGGTCGGCTGATTCAGCGCTGCTGTGTCTGATCCCTCATATTCAGGGACAGTTTCTACGGCGGCGCAGTCTGACTATGGCTACGGGGTAAGGTTCCTGGCCTAGCCTAGACAGCATGTGCATGCCTACTTCCGACCGCCTAGTCAGTTCCGCCCCATGATCGCCCCCGCTTGCCTCCGCCCGCTCCTGGGCCCTGCCGCCCTTTGCCTGGCTGTTCTGCCTTCGCTCTCCCAACCTGCCCGCGCTGTTCTGGTCAACATTTCGGGCACGGACTACGACGTGCTCGTCACCAAGCGCTCCCTGGCGGACGATCCTTCCTTCTTCAGCCCCACCTGGATGCCCTGGTTCACCGCCGATCCAGGCAACAACGCGCTGGCCTATGACTTTGCCTCGGCTGTCTTTGCTCAGCTGGGTACCAACACCTATCCGGACTTTCCTTCCGTGCCGGGCGGCCCCCTGTTTGCCTATGCCCATGATGCCACCGATGTGTTTGCAGTGTTTCAGGACACGAATGACAGCAACATTCAGAACGAAACCACCGTCTCCCGCACAGTCCCATTCAACTACGCCTACGTCAATCCCTCCAACGTTTCGCCAGTGCCGGCTCCCTTGCCGCTCGCTGGGGTTGCCATCGCCTTGCGCTGCAGCCGCTCCCTACGCTCCCGCAGGCGGCGCATGCTGTATCTCTCGCAATCTCCTCATGGCTTCCTGATCGAATTCACATCTTCTCCTGCTTGCACCAACTCCGCCTTAGTCCGCCAATGCCATCTCAGGCGTTGATTTAGTCATCTCTTGTTGCTCAGTCGACTTGATATCGATCCCTGAGACTTCCCTCTTGCGTGCGCGGCTACCCGTGGGATGCCATAAGCGTCATTGAGCTGTTTGCCCTGCGCAATTATATGGGCAAGATCCGCACAGAGTCTAGAAGAATAATCACCACGACTATTTTCTATTCCTCAATTCAACCAATATTCCCATTGACCTTATTGCAACTGTCCCAGTTGGTTCAATCCACGACCACAAATCCATTGTCATCTGATATCGAGATTTCCTGCCAGTGCAAGCCCTGCAGACTAGGGCACCAGATTTCAGACTTCTTGCCCGCCTTTCCCTGTTGATCGGGCATACATGCGGCCTCAATAGGCTCACGCTCCGATGATCGACGCAACAATTCGGCGACACTGAAATTGGTGCCCCTCGACCAGATTGTCGACAGACAAATCACCCCGGTTAATCCGGGATGGGAGTGCAAGGGGGAGATGAAACCGCTCGCAGGACGTCAGCTTGGTTCAAGATCAACCCTTCAACTTCTCACTGAGGATCCGATTGGCCAGCTGCGGATCAGCGCGGCCGCCGCTGCGCTTCATCAGCTGGCCCACGAAGAAGCCCTGCAGCTTGGTCTTGCCGCCGCGGAAGGCTTCCACTTCCGCGGGGTGGGCCGCCAGCAGTTCGTCCACGATCGCGGTGATCGCCGCCGGGTCGCTGATCATCCCCAGCCCCCGCGCCTCCACCAGGGCCGCCGCTGAGCCCCCCTTCTCCAGCAGTTCGGGCAGGATCTCCTTGGCGATCTTGCCGCTGATCGTGCCCTTCTCGATCAGGCCCACCATTTCGGCCAGCTGCTCGGGCCGCAGAGGTAGGTCCGCGAAGGAGAGGCGGTTGGCGTTCACGTGGGCAGCGATATCGCCGGTGATCCAGTTGGCCAGACCCTTGGCCTCGCCGCCGGCGGCTACGGCCGCTTCGAAGTAATCGGCCAGCGGCCGCTCATCGGTGAGCACGCGGGCGTCGTAGGGGGAGAGACCCAGCTGCTCGGCGTAGCGGTGGCGGCGGGCGGCGGGCAGCTCCGGCAACTCAGCGAGCCAGGCCTGCCGCTGGGCCTCGCCCACCTCGATCGGGCCGAGATCCGGATCGGGGAAGTAGCGGTAATCGCTGGCCCCCTCCTTGCTGCGCATGCTGCGGGTAACCTGCTTGCCCTCATCCCACAGGCGCGTTTCCTGCCGCACCGGCTCGCCCGCCTCGTAGGCGCGGATCTGCCGCTGCATCTCAAACTCACACGCCTTCTGGATGGCGGAGAAAGAATTCATGTTCTTGATCTCCACCTTCGTGCCGAAGGGCGCCTCGGGCCCGCGGCGCACGGAGATGTTCACGTCGCAGCGCAGCGAACCCTCCTGCATGTTGCCGTCGGAGACGCCCAGATAGCGCATGATGCGGCGCACCTCAGCGGCATACTCAGCCGCCTCGCGGCCGGTGCGCAGATCCGGCTTGCTGACGATCTCGGCGAGGGCGACGCCGGCGCGGTTGTAATCCACCAGCGAATGGGTGGAGCCGGAGAGGCGGTCGCTGCCGGCGTGCACGAGCTTGCCGGCATCCTCCTCCATATGCAGGCGCTCGATACCCACCTGTTTCAGATAGGTGTCCTTGCCCTTCTCAGCCACCTCCACCTCGATCCAGCCATCCTCAGCGATCGGCTCGTCGTACTGGGAGATCTGGTAGTTCTTGGGCAGGTCGGGATAGAAATACTGCTTGCGGTCGAACTTGCTATGGGGGGCGATGTGGAGATTCAGAGCCAGCGCCGCCTTGACGGCATATTCGAGCACCTTCTGGTTGAGCACCGGCAGGGTGCCGGGCAGGCCGCACACCACCGGATCGATGTGGGTGTTGGGCTCATCGCCGAAGGTGGTGGAGGCGCTGGTGAAGATCTTGCTGGCGGTGCCCAGCTGCACGTGGATCTCCAGGCCGATCACCGCCTCCCAGGCGCCCTGCCCGCCGGTGGTGGCGCTGGAGGTGGGGGTTGCCGTTGGGGTTGCCGTCATCTGCCCTGTGCCGCCGTCATGCCTGGGGGAATCCTATGGAGCGGCAGGGCCCGCCGGCCCCGTGGGAAAGTTCGGAGCGGCCGGAGCGGAGACCCATGGGCTGGCTCGAGGCTCTCAACAGCTTCCTGTGGGGCCTGTCGGCCGACTGGATCAGCCTGGTGGGCCTGTTCCTGAGCCTGGGGCTGCAGCTCCAGCCCCTGCGGCGGCTGCCCTGGGCCTGCGGCCAGCTCTGGCACTCCCTCCTGGATCGGCGGGCGGAACCGGGGGAGATCGGCAGCGCCGCCGCGCTGATGACCGCCCTGGGGGGCACCCTCGGCGTCGGCCACCTCACGGGCATGGCGATCAGCCTGGGGGTGGGCGGCCCTGGGGTGGTGCCCTGGATGTGGGTTCTGGGCCTGGTGGGGCTGGCCACGAAATACAGCGAGGTGTTCCTGGCGGTGCGCTTCCGCCAGCGCGACGGCCGCGGTGCGCTGATCGGCGGGCCGATGGAGGCGATCCGCCATGGCCTCGGCCCCCACTGGAGCTGGCTGGCGATGGTTTACGCCGGCCTGGGCACGGTGGCGGTGTTCGGGTTGGGCAACGGCGTGCAGGCCCAGCAGCTGGCCCTCGGCCTGCACGAGCTGAGCGGACTGCCGCCGCTGCTGATCGGCTTCGGGGCGGCGGCCCTCACCGCGCTGACCCTCGCCGGCGGGCTGGCCAGGATCAGCAGGGTGGCGATGCTGCTGGTGCCCCTGATGAGCGGGGGCTACCTGCTGGCGGTGGCGGCCCTGCTGCTGCCGCACGCCGGCCTCCTGCCCGGGGTGGTGGCGCGGATGCTGCACGACGCCTTCCGACCGGAGGCCCTCACCGGCGGCGCCCTGGCCCTCACACTGCGCACGGCGGTGCGTGGCGTGGTGTTCGCCAACGAGGCGGGCCTGGGCACCTCCTCGATCGCCCACGCTCCGGCCAGCCCCGCCGATCCGGTGCGCCAGGGGGCGATCGCCAGCCTGGCCAACCTGGTGAGCCTGCTGGTGTGCAGCGCCACCGCCCTGCTGCTGCTGGCGAGCGGCGTGATGGAGCCCGGCGCCCTGGCGGACCCGGGGATCGACAGTGACCACCTCCCCTGGGATCTGTTCGGCCAGGGCGGGGAGGGGGTGCGGCTGCTGCGGCAGGCCTTCGCCTGGGGCTCCACCGGCAGCGTCTGGATCGTCGACCTCTGCCTGGCGGCCTTCGCCTTCACCACCCTGGTGGTGTTCGGCTACTACGGCGAGCGCTGCCTCACCTTTCTGCTGGGGGGCCGGGGCCGGCGCCCCTTCCGGCTGGTATGGATCGCCGTGCTCGCCCTGGCCTCCAGCCAGAGCCTGCCGGGGCTGTGGGGAATCGCCGACAGCCTCGAGGCGCTGCTGGCCCTGCCCAACCTGCTCGCCCTGGTGCTGCTCTCCAGCCTGGTGTTCCGCACCACGGCACCTCCCTAGGGTGGCCGCACCGGCCGGCGCGTGAGGACGATGGCCCCGATCCCGCTGCCGCTCGCCCCCCTGATCGCCGCATGCCCTTCCCGCTGCTGATCAGCGTCACGGCGCTCACGTTCCTGGGCACCCTGGTGTTCAGCCGGCTGGCGATCCAGCTGCGCCTGCCCGCCGTGCTCGGGGTGCTGGCCCTCGGGCTGCTGCTGCACCACTACCCGCAGGTGCTCTCCCTGGAGCAGGTGGAGAACCTGCATGTGGTGAGCCTGGCGATGCTGCTGTTCTGCTCGGGGCTGAACGCCGAGCTGGATCACCTGCGCGGCTTCCTGCGCTACGCGGTGCTGCTGGCGCTGGGGGGAGTGCTGCTCACCACCCTGGTGTTCGGCGGGCTGCTCTGGGGCCTCTACGCCAGCCTGGCCGCGTTCTGGCCGGGGCTGGGGATCGGGGCCCTGCCCATTCCGGTGGCGCTGATGGCGGCCGCCTGCCTCTCCTGCACCGACGCGCCGGCCAGCCTGGAGCTTCTGGGCCGGGCGGGGTTGCGGCTGCCGCAGCGGCTGCGGGCGCTGGTGGAGATGGAGGCCTCCCTGAACGCCCCCCTGGCGATCCTGGTGGTGCTGCTGCTGATGACCCTGGCCAGCGCGGGCTGGTTGCACCCGAAGGCCGGCGGTGATCTCTTCGCCCTGCTGTTCGCCGTGCAGAGCTTCCTCAAGAGCATCGGCAGCGGCGTGATGGTGGGCCTGATCCTCAGCTTCGTGGCCCAGTTCATCCTGCGCCGCTTCCTGAGCAGCTCCAGCCAGATCCTGCTGCTCGGCATCGCCGTCGCCCTCTCCTCCTACGGCCTGGCCCAGCTGCTGCACGGCTCGGGCTTCATCGCCGCCTATGTCACCGGCCTGTTCCTGGCCAACGACATCTATGCGAATCGCTGGATCACGCCGGAGCGGCTGGAGCACAGCCTGGAGCCGTTCAACACCCTCACGGAATTCGTGGTGTTCCTGTTGTTCGGCACCTTGATCAGCCCGGCCAGCATCGTGGATGCCCTGATCCCCGGGCTGCTGAGCGCCCTGGCCCTGATCCTGATCGCCCGGCCCCTGAGCGTGCTGGCGCTGCAGCCCCTCTCCCCGTTCGGAAGACGGGAGGGGGTGCTGCTGGCCTGGTGCGGTCTGCGCGGGGCCGTGCCCCTGGCCCTGGCCTACACCGCCGTCCACGCGCTGCCCTCCCTGCCTGGCCTGGACGAGGCGCGGGCGGCGGTGTTGGAGCATCAGCTGGAGGGTCTGATCTTCCTGGTGGTGGTGGGAAATCTGGTGCTGCAGGGGCTGAGCCTGCCGCCCCTGAGCCGCCGCCTCGGGTTGGCGGTGGCGGCCTGAGGGGAGCGGGGGCGATGGCCAGCGGGGAGCAGGCGGGGGAAACGGTGCTGATCCTGGGAGGCGGCCTGATGGGGCTGGCGGTGGCCCATGCCCTGACCGGCCGCGGGCTGGCGGTGCGGGTGCTCAGCCGGCGGGGGCAGGAGGCCGCCGGCCACGTGGCGGCCGGGATGCTCGCCCCCCACGCCGAGGGGTTGGAGGGGGCCCTGCTGCGCCTGGGCCAGGCCGGACTGGAGCGGATCCCCGCCTGGGTGGCGGCGCTTGAGGCCGACAGCGGCCTGGAGTGCGGCCTGCGGCCCAGCGGCATCGTGGTGCCGTTCCACAGCGCGGCTGAGCGGGATGGGTATGCCACCGCCGCTTGGGGCCGTCCCCTGGATCGGGCTGGTCTGGAGCGGGAGGTGGCGGGGATCGGCCCGGACTGGCGGGCGGGGCTGCTCTTCCCCCAGGACGGCCAGATCGACAGCCGCCGCCGGCTGATGCGGGCCCTGGAGCAGGCCTGCCGGCGCCGGGGCGTGCGGATCGAGGAGGGCTGGGAGGCGCTGGCGCTGCGGCGCCGGGGCGGGCGGCTGGAGGGGGTGCGGCTGCGGGGGGCCGATGGGGCGGAGCGGGAGTGGCCGGTGCGACGGGCGGTGCTCTGTTGCGGAGCCTGGAGCGCCGCGCTGCTCCCCGAGCTGGCGGTGTTTCCGGTGAAGGGTCAGATGCTGTCGCTGCAGGCGCCGATCGGGGCGCTGCGGCGGGTGCTGTTCGGCCCGGGCACCTACCTGGTACCGCGGCAGGACGGCCTGGTGGTGGTGGGGGCCACGAGCGAGGCGGAGGCGGGCTTCCGGCCGGGGCTGACGCCGACGGGCCTGCGGCAACTGACGCGGGGTGTGGCGTCCCTGTTGCCGGAGGCGACGCGCTGGCCGCCGATGGAGCGCTGGTGGGGCTTCCGGCCCGGCACCCCCGATGGGGGGCCGCTGCTTGGGCCTGGGCCGCTGGAGGGGCTCTGGCTCTGCACCGGCCATCACCGCAATGGGGTGCTGCTGGCGGCGGTGAGCGCCGACGCGGTGGCGGCAGGGCTCAGTGGCGATTCTCTGGAGCCAGGGCTGGACGCCTTCCGCTGGTGTCGCTTCAGGACTTGGGAACCTGAAGGGCCACCGTGACGGAGGGGCTCTGCACCGCCGGCGAGACATTGACCGCGATGGCCACGTAGCTCCAGATACTCAGATCGAGAACCGCCAGTACAGCGATCAAGCGCCCAAGAGGAGGTTTCGAAAGCGTGGACAAGCTGCTGTGGCGTGAGTTGGCAATTACTTGCGCCATGGCCATGATGCAAATGAGCGATGACTCAACCCAGGGGTTGGGCGTGCCGACAAGGCCAGGGCTTTGCCAACCCGACAGTTGTAGGACTCTTCTCCAACTAACTCAAATCGCCTTTCTTCGCAAATACTCAGGCGGCCAGCAAGCAAAATGCAAAGAATGCATCCACCCAGAACTTTTTGGCCGCTTCCCCAGCCAAATGAGCCCTTCGTTCAGGTTTTCTTCAGACCAACCCCAATCAGGCGCCGTCCAGCGCCGGGCCGGAACCGAAAACTTTAAGAAAATCTTTCGCAACCTTGCAACGCCTGCTCCGACCGGCCCGGCGGCAGCGAGCACTTGGCAGGAACTGCTGGCGGGCTTCCAGGCCCGCGGTGTGACGGTGCTCGGCGACCACCGCCGCTGCGCCGAGCCCGGTCTCGAGGGGCTGTACGTGGCTGCCGGCGGACACGGTGGCGCGCCAGCTGGGTCGAAGGGACCGGCGCGAGATGGAGTTGCTGGTGCCCCCGTCCCAGTGGCCGAGGGAGGCGGAGGCCCGGGTGATGGCCCAGCTGGCGCCGGGCCCCTATTTCCAGCCAGTGGATCAGGCCTGCGGCGCGCGGCTCAGCCCTCCACCCGCCAGCCCTGATCCGCCGGGGTCCAGTCGCTGAGCTCGCTGGGCTGGAACCAGAGGCCGATCTCGAATGCGGCGGTCTCCGGGGCGTCGGAGCCGTGGATCACGTTGCGGCCGATGTTGATGCCCAGGTCGCCGCGGATGGTGCCGGGGGCGGCCTCCAGGGGCTTGGTGGCGCCGATCATCAGGCGGGCGGCGGCGATCACGCCATCGCCTTCCCACACCATCGCCACCACCGGACCGGAGGTGATGAACTCCACCAGGCCGGCGAAGAAGGGCCGCTCGCGGTGCACGCCGTAGTGGCTTTCCGCCAGCTCACGGGTGGGGGTGAGCTGCTTGAGACCCACCAGCTTGAAGCCCTTGCGCTCGAAGCGGCCAAGAATCTCGCCCACCAGGCCCCGCTGCACCCCGTCGGGCTTGATGGCGAGGAAGGTGCGTTCGGTGGCCATGGGGATCGGGCGGTGCTTATCAGGGCCATCGTCCGTGGCGGGCCTGCCGGTTGGCAAGTGAGGCCGGCACACGGTGGGAGATAAACGCGCCCTGCGAGGGGATCAGAAGCCGCCACCACCCCCGCCCCCGTCGCCACCGCCGGAACTGCCGCCGCCGGAGCTGCCACTGGAACTGTCACCGGAGCTGCTTGGTGAAGACAGCATGGAACTGCTGGTGGTGCGGCAGCAATCGTCAAGGCTGGAGCTGAAGTCGTCGATATCGAATTCAGTGTCACTGCTGTCGTACCAACGCGGCGGTTCCTGAACGATGCCCGCAAACGCTCGCGCCCAGGACTGGGTGAGACCCGCCACCATCGCGTAGGGGAGGAAGCGTTCGAACAGCTCCGGCGTGCGAATCACCATGTTGAAGCGGGGCGCATCAACCCGCCGCAGAAACTCCTGAAAGCCGAGGGTTTGGCCCATCACCACAGCCCCTTTAGGGGTGCGGCGGGGCATGATCACAGCGAACAGAATGATCAGCGCTCCTGTGCTGATCAGCGAGACTACGGCGATCAGGGGATGGCCCTGCACCTGCAACAGGAAGAGGTCAGGATGAAGCACTGAACCGAGCAGGAAAAAGAGCAGCAGCAGCAATAAGCCAACCGTCAGAACCGTGGAGCGCACGTCGCCGGGCCATTGCCGGAATAAGCCCTGCGCCATCACCGCATCGCGCACCAAGGCCTGAAACCCGGGAACGTACACATAAAACGATTCGCTCAACTCCCGGGTATCGACACTGTCGCCCACGCTGGCCTGGGGGAAGAGACGGCTGAGCAGGTAGTTCTCATGGGCTGGGAGGTTCTGCCATTGCGGCAGGCCTGTGAGCAGGGTGAAGCGATAGGTTTTGGGTTGGCCAAACCAGGGGAGCGCGGCGGGCTGGGATTGGATCTTGAGGTGTCCCTTCACCGCCAAATCGACCAGGGTGGCGCCGAGGCTCACACCCTCCACGTTCTCCTTCACCAGGGAGCCGAGCACCGCCGCCGGCAGATTGCCCGGGGGCTCGTAAACCACCGGCAGCGGCCCCAGCGGCTGATCGCGGCCAAGCCACCACCAGAGCGGGCCGAGAACAGCGGCGAAGACGAGCGGCAGCAGCAGGGCCAGCCGCCCCTGCCACCAATGCAGCAGGCGCTGCAGGGGCGAGCGGGGAGTGATGAGCCCCTTGTCGAAACCGACCGCCAGCGTGAGACCCTCGCCTGGCTGGAAGGGCCGGGTGCTGACCGCGCTCACCTCCGGCGGCTGGATCTGCAGGCGGGCCTCCCTGGCCTTGCTGCCCTGGGGACCGGTGTAGACCGAGGCGCGCACGCCGGTGGCGCCAGGGGGCAGGCGCAGGCGGGCGCTGACCCGTTCGATCGGAATCCGCCAGGCGTTGCCGCTGACATTCCAATAAAGTTCATCATGATTGGAGAAGAAGCGCACGGCGTTGCGCACCCGGTAGCGCAGTACCACCGTGCGGCTGGCGTCTTGGGCGCCGGGCACAAAGATGCGCCAGATCAGGGAGTCGTTGTTGCGGGAGGATTCGACGCGATAGGGATGGCCTGCGCCATCGCTGACGGAGATCAGGCTGATGCCGAGCAGTTCGAGGCCATCGGGGCGGCGGGCCAGCAGGGGTATCTCCCGCTGCAAGCCGTTCCACTGGCCCTGGAAGCGTGCGGTGAGGGTCTCGCTGACCTGCAGCGAGCCATCCCGGGCGAGGGTGCCGGACATCTGGAACGCGGAGAGGCTGAGCTGTCGCTCTGCCGCCCGCAGCGGTGGAGCAGCACCCCCCAGGAGCGGGGCGAGGACGAAGGCGAGGGCAAGGCCGAGCAGCCCGGCGAGCAGCCGAGCGCCCCAACGGCGGTGAGAGGGGCGAGCGGCGGCGAAGCGCTCAGCCACCGAAGCGCACCTGGGGCACAGCGGCCTCGGCGAGGTCGCTGAGCTCGAAGAACTCGCGCCGACGGACGCCAAACAGACTGGCTACCAGATTGGAGGGAAATTGCACAATCACCGTGTTAAGATCCCGCACCACGGCGTTGTAGTAGCGGCGAGCATTCTGCAGCGCCTCCTCAATGGCGGCCAGCTCGTCCTGCAGGGAGGTGAAGGTAGCCACGGCCCGCAGCTCGGGATAGGCCTCCGCCAGGGCAAACAACTGACCGAGGGAACCCGCCAGCCGCTGCTCCGCCTGCTGCTGCTGGGCCGGCCCGCGGGCGGAGATGGCGGCGTTGCGGGCATCGATCACGGCCCGAAAACTCTCTGTTTCATGGGCGGCATAGCCGCGCACCGTTTCCACCAGGTTGGGGATCAGGTCATGGCGGCGCTTGAGCTGAACATCAATATCAGCCCAGGCGGTATCGGCTTGCACGCCAAGCTGAACGAGGCGATTATAAAGCAAGATCGGCACTAGGACCAGAGACGTAACAAAGAGAAACAACAGGAGTGGTGCCATCTCCGTAGCAATCTTGCAGCTTAAAACTAGCACGATTTTGCCGAGTCGACATCGTGCCGCTGATCAGCTGGACGCGGGTCTTGGCGTTCTATTTGGCGCGGACGCTCTTGCCGTAGTGCTTGACAGTATGGATGGAGAATCCCAGGGCAGCGGCGATGGCGACATCCGAGAGCCCCTAGCGCAGCAGCACAAGGATTTGCTTCTCGGAGGGGGGGGGAGCGACTGGGGAGATTCCACGATCGATTCCGGCTCCCACACAAGGGCGCGACTGGAGACGTAACTCTTACGGCTGGCGGCTGCCAGCAGCGACTGCATCACCTCCAACTCAGGCTGCATGAAATCCTCCTCGCACACCACGGCCCTTGACGTGACCCGTGCCCGTTCCTTGCCGGGGGTGGAGGCGCTCTATCGAACCCATCGGGGGTGAGCCATTCGACGCTGCTGCCGGTGTGGAGCATCTGGGCCTGGAGGTGGCCTCAGCCGCTGGGTGGCTGGCGTTACGGAGCAGCCTCTCTGGGGCACGTTCAGAGGCCGCCATGCTCCGCCCAGAACTCTGCGTGGGTGCGGATGGGATAGCTATCCCGCAGGGTCAGCAGGGCCTTGTTGCCAGTCACCAGGGTCTGGGCCAAGCCAAGCCGCAGCACCGCCAGCAAGGTGCCGAGCACCGGCAGGTCGTCGCGATCCGTGAGGTCGCCCTCCAAAACTGCCTCCGGCTCCACCAGCTCGGCCAGGATCACCAGGGTGTCGATCAGATCATCAATCGCCTCCGGCGTGAGCCCATGACGGTGGACCAACCGGGGCAAGGTGCGGCGCAGGCGGCGATCAACCTGCCGGGCACGCTGGCGGGGTAGGCGAGGCCTGAGAGCAGCACGTTGGTGTCGAGCACCACGGCCAGGCTGGCCATGGTCAGCGCCCGGCGCGGCTGGCCGCCACGGCGGCGTCAATCTCGGCCAGACCCTCGGCTTCTGGAATCTCGGCATAGCCAGCCTCGATGCGCTCGCACAGCCCGTCGAAACGCGCCTGCAGCCGGCGGATCCGCTCAACCAGGCGGGCATCCACCAAGGCGGCCACGGGCTTGCCATCCCGCTTGATCACGATGCTGTCATGGCGGTACTGCACCTGGTTGAGCATGTCGCCCAGGTTTTGGCGGAAGCTGACGGCCGTGGCTTCGCTGATCATGGGCGAATCATAGGT
>JBEIHT010000024.1:0-30263 GCA_040381155.1 Aphanothece sp. | reverse complement strand
GGAACTGGTACCGGCGGAGGCGACCATCCAGGCCCAAAGGGTGGTGCAGGCGGCCCCAAAGGCGAGGAAGGCCAGGAGCAGGCGACTGGTGTCCATGATTCGCAACGTTTCTTCACACACCTTAGGGAGCTGGGCGGGCCGCCGGCGGGGCCGCCGCTGGATCGGGACGGTTTGCCTCCCTTCCCCGGCCCACAGGGCCCTGCCTAGCGTTTGGCCTGCCCTGTTCGGACAGCGATGCGCCCCTCCCGCGTTCTCTCCGCCGGATCGGCCGGTCTGACAACGGCGGTCCTACTGGCCGCCACCTCTCCCCTGCTGCCCGCGCCGCCGGTTCGGGCCGCCGGCGCGGCGGCGGTGGCGATCGGCCCCCAATCCTTCGTGGCCGAGGCGGTGCGGCGGGCGGCCCCGGCGGTGGTGACGATCGACACCGAGCGCACCGTGGCGGTGCGGGGCGGCGGCGGCGGTCTGCTGGCGGATCCCTTCTTCCGCCAGTTCTTCGGCCTGCCCCAGCTGCGCCAGCCCTCCCAACGCACCGAGCGGGGTCAGGGCAGCGGCTTCATCTACCAGAACAGCGGCCTGGTGCTCACCAATGCCCATGTGGTGGAGCGCAGCGACCGGGTGACCGTGGGGATGCAGAACGGTCGGCGTGTTGCCGGCAGCGTGGTGGGGATCGACAGCCTCACCGATCTGGCGGTGGTGCGCCTGGAAAACGGCGGACCCTGGCCGGTGGCGACGCTCGGCAATTCCGACGCCCTGCAGGTGGGCGACTGGGCGATCGCCGTGGGCAACCCCTTCGGCCTCGACCAGACGGTGACCCTGGGCATCGTCAGCAGCCTCAACCGCAACGTGAGCAAGCTGGGCATCACCGATAAACGGCTCGATCTGATCCAGACCGACGCCGCCATCAATCCTGGGAATTCGGGCGGTCCGCTGCTCAACGCCGCCGGCGAAGTGGTGGGAATCAACACTCTGGTGCGCTCAGGCCCGGGCGCAGGTCTCGGATTCGCGATTCCGATCAACCGGGCCCGCTCGATCGCCTCGCAACTGGTGAGCACCGGCAGGGTGAGCCACCCGTACATCGGCGTGGCCCTGGATCAGGCGGGCGGTGCGGGCGTGCGGGTGATGGGGGTGCAACCGGGCGGTCCGGCGGCGGGGGCAGGTTTGCGGGTGGGGGATGTGATCGTGGCCGTGGGGGGCCGAGCGGTGGCGAACCCCTCCCAGGTGGTGGGCGCCGTGGAAAGCGCCGGCGTGGGTCGACCGCTGAACCTGTCGGTGCGACGGGAGGGGGCGTTGATTTCGGTGGACGTGGTGCCGCAGGACATGCGGCGATCGCGCTGAGGCGGGGGGGCCTCAGCGGCCCGGCGGCTTCACAGCACGTCGGGGGATTGGCCGCCGGGCGACGGGGTACCCGGTTCGGGTTGAAGGGAATCGAGCAGAGCGCCCTCCAGGTTCGCGGCGACCGCGAAGGGATGGGGATTGCCGAGTTGCTGACGCATCACCCACTGGGTGGCGGCTTTCTGGCTGTGCCAGGCCTGAAGCAGTTGTTTAGCCAGACCCTGGAGGGCGTGGGGGTCGAAGGTGG
This sequence comes from Aphanothece sp., assembly GCA_040381155.1. GTDB lineage: Bacteria > Cyanobacteriota > Cyanobacteriia > PCC-6307 > Cyanobiaceae > Cyanobium. The sequence continues at coordinate 28,684 of JBEIHT010000024.1, read as the reverse complement.
AGTCAATGGCCCGGGTCATGCGCTCCAGTTCGAACTGCTGGCCGAGACTGAGGGCAAGGGGTTCCGACATGGGGACCGATGCGATGGGGCGATTTCAACCGCCCCAAAGCTACAAACTGTTTCAGTGGCCCGCGTATCCGTTGCAACAGGGGTATGCCCTGCGTCAGCGAATTCGGTCAGGGTCTCCGGTCATGGCGGGCCCGCCAGCGCCCTCAGCCGTTCTCCCTCAGCAGCTCCACGCAATGGGTCACGCACTCCCCGTCCTCCAGGGAGCAGGTGGTGATGCATTCGAAGTAGGCCTCCACGGGATCTGTGCCCTCATGGCCTGGCTCGGCGCGGCCGACCAGCAGGCTCGGGTCCGCCGACAGGGCGGTGCCAGCGAATGGGGCGGGGCTGAGGGGGACACTCATCGGGGTGGTCTCGGATCACTGATGTCAGCCTATGGACACATCCCCGGGGACACCAGTGAAATGAGCTCTCTTGCCTACGGCTCCATGAAGTTGTGTGCGCAGCGGTGCAGGCGGCGGCTCGCTCAGGAGGCTTCGGCCTGGGTCGGCTCCTGGTTCAGCTCCTTGCGCTGCCGCTGTTTCTGCTGCTGACGCTGGCGGTTCTCGCGGCGTTTGGCCTCGGCGGCCTGGCTTGCCGCCGCCAGCCGGGCGGTCTCCGCCTCCTCCCGCTTCTTCTCCTGGTAGTAGGCGTAATCGCCGCGATAGAGCACCAGCTCGCCATCGCGCAGCTCGACGATGCGGTTCGCCACCCGGGTGATGAAGTAGCGGTCGTGGGACACCAGCAGGGCCGCGCCCTCGTAGGCCCGCAGGGCGTCCTCCAGCATCTCCTTGGCGGGGATGTCGAGGTGATTGGTGGGCTCGTCGAGCACCAGCAGGTTGCAGGGCGACACCAGCAACAGGGCCAGGGCCAGGCGCGCCTTCTCGCCGCCGCTGAGCTGGCCGACCTGCTTGAGGACGGCATCGCCACTGAAGCCGAGGCTGCCCAGCAGGGAGCGCACCTGGGTCTGCGTCCAATCCGGCACCGCCTCGAAGAGGGTGTCGATCACCGTCCGCGCCAGGTTGAGGGCCTCGGCCTGATTCTGCTCGAAGTAGCCGGCCACCACGTTGTGGGCCCCCAGGCCGGCGCGGCCCTCCTGGGGGGTCTCCAGACCCACGATCAGGCGCAGCAGGGTGGATTTACCCGCCCCGTTGGGGCCCACCAGAGCGATGCGGTCGCCCCGCTCGACCTCCAGCTCGGCCCCCAGGAACAGGATGCGATCGCCGTAGCTGTGGGTGAGGTCCTCGATCACCGCCACCTGGCGGCCGCAGCGGGGCGCCGGCGGGAAGCGGAAGCGGGGCCCGCCGACGCTCTCGCTGGGCGCCTCGATCCGCTCCACCTTCTCCAGCAGCTTCTCCCGGCTCTTGGCCTGGGTGCTGCGGGTGGCGCTGGCGCGGAAGCGGTCGATGTAGGCCTGCTGGCTGGCCAACTCCTTCTGCTGCCGCTCGAACGCCGCCAGGCCGGCCTCCCGCTCCAGACGCTTCTGCTCCAGATGCTGGCTGTAGTTGCCCAGGTAGGCGCGCGAGACGCCCCGCTCGGTTTCGACGATCTGGTTGCAGACCCGATCGAGGAAGGCCCGGTCGTGGCTGATCACCACCAGCGGCACCGTCTGGGCCAGCAAGTAGTCCTCCAGCCACTGGATCGTGGCCACATCGAGGTGGTTGGTGGGCTCGTCGAGAAGCAGCAGATCGGGCTCCTGCAGAAGAATCTTGCCGAGGGCGATGCGCATCTGCCAGCCGCCGGAATGGTCGCCCACCGGCTGGTCCGCCTGCTCCGGGGCGAAGCCGATCGCCGGCAGCAGCCGGTCGATGCGGGCCTCGAGCTCGTAGCCGTGCAGGGCTTCGAAACGGCTCTGCAGATCCCCCAGCTCCCGGATCAGGGCGTCCAGGTGGTCCGGGTCGCGGGCGGCCCGCTCAGCGCCCATCTCCTGCTCCACCAGGGCCTGGCGGTTGAGCACCTCGGCCGCCTCCCCGAAGGCCTGGAACAGCTCCTGCCGCACCGTGCGGCGCGGATCGACATCGAACTCCTGCTGCAGGTAGGCGATGCGCGGATCGCCCTGGCGCACCACCTGGCCGCTGCTGGGCTCCTCAAGACCGGCGAGGATCCGCAGCTGGGTGGACTTGCCGGCGCCATTGACCCCCACAAGGCCGATGCGGTCGCCGGGGCGGATCTCCCAGCTGACGTCCCGCAGCACCTCGCCGGTGGGATAGATCTTGCCGATGCGTTCCAGGCGGAGCACGGAGAGGGGAGCGGGGCGAAAGCGTTCGCATCATCCCCCGGCGGGGGGAGGGCAGCGCCTCCGCGGGGCAGACTGAACTCGGTTCGGGGCGGCGCCGTGCCGGACCGCCCCCCCGACCCCGGATGATCCGGTGATGCGCGCCCCGTGACTCCGTGATCAAGCGACTCGAGCAGGTGGTGGCCCTGGTGGTGGCGGCGGGGCTGGCGATCGTCAGCTACTGGTTGTTCTTCAGCTGGGCCGGCGGCGGCGACAGGCGCCGGCCGACCCCTCCGGACGCCCGCTCCCAGGGCCCTGCCCCCCTGGTGGCGACCTCAGAGGCCGCCGCGGGCCTTGATCACCCACTGCTTGGTGGCGCTGTCATCCAGGCTGGCGAGGTGGGCGCGCACCTCGTCGCTGCTCACCGGCAGCCCGAGTGACTCCCCCAGGGCAACGATGCGGGCCAGGGCGCCCTTCGGATCCTGAAGGGCCTGGCGGAACAGGGACTGGGTGAGCTCTGCGTCGCCGCTGATGTGGGCATAGAGCTCAGCGGCATGGCCGCCGTCCGGGGTGCTGGTCATCGATGCAGAAAAGCACTGTGGCGACGCTATGCCGGCAGGGTGCCGGGCCTCAGGCGGCCTGGGTCTGTCCGTCGTCCTCGGTGCCACTGGCGAGGGCATCCTCCATGCTGCGGGCGTCGAGGCAGAGCACCTTGCGCAGCTGGGCGTAGTTGGCGGCGAGGGCCTGACGCCCCTCCTGCTGGGCCCCGTATTCGGCCCGCTGCAGCACGTGGTGCAGGTGGGTGAGCAGGTAGGTGCTGATCACGGCGGAGACCAGCACATCGCTGCGCTCCGCGGTGCGGCGCCGCTTGCTGGTGCGGCCAGCGGCGGCGGTGCGGCCAGGGGTGGTGGGTCGGCCGGGGGCGGTGGTGCGGGCCATGGGTGGGAACTGCGGCCGGGGGCCGCCGATGGGGGGTGGGAGTGGGCGGAGGCGCCCGGGGGGCTGGGCCGGCGAGCCGGCGGGAGACCCCGATCCTAGGAACGGATACTACCCATGTGGACATCTGTACACTATTCGGTAACCCACAGCATCCCCGCCTACCCCCGGCTATCCCGGGGATTCCCCCGTGCCCACCCGCCAGACCTCATCGAGCGGTCGCCCCAAGTCGCCCCGCATTCAGGTCGTGCTGCCGGAGGAACTCTGCGACCGGCTGGCGGCCCTGGCGGACAGCGAGGCGCGCACCCTCAGCAACATGGCCCGGGTGCTGATTCAGCAGGGGGTGGAGCGGCTGGAGCGCCAGCGGTTGGGCGAGGTGTCCCCCACCGCGGCGCCGCTGGCTCCCGCCGGCACCGACCGCTTCCGCGCCGCCCTGGAGCGCCAGCAGCAGGCCGCTCCCCAACGGCTGCGGGGCGCGCCCCGGCGCCTGCGCCTGCGGCGACCGATCGGCTGAGGGCGCCGCAGCAGCCGGATCAGGGGGGCTCGGCGCAGACGCCCAGCACCGCCGCCCGCGGGGCACCGGTGACGGAGGGCAGGGAGCCCGGATGGCCCCGGTGCTGCCACCAGGCGAGCAGGGCGAAGGCCAGGGCCTCCCGCTGGGCGTCGGCGATGCCCAGCTCCTGCAGGGGGCGAACGGCGATGCCCGGGCAGCGGCAGCGCAGCTGCTCCATCAGGAAGCGGTTGCGGGCGCCGCCGCCGGCCACCAGCAGCTCCAGCGGCCGCGGCCCCCGGGCCAGGTCCTGGGCCACCACCGCCGCCGTCAGGGCGGTGAGGGTGGCCAGGGCATCGGCCGGGTCGGGGCCCAGCTGGGCGAGGCGGCGCTCCAGGTCGGCGGCGCCGAACAGCTCCCGGCCGGTGGATTTGGGCGGGGCCTGGCGGAAGTAGGGCTCCTCCAGCCAGCCCTGCAGGCAGCGCTCGTCCACCTGGCCGCGGGCCGCCCAGGCCCCGCCGGCATCGCAGCGCTCCCGCCCCTCGCTGAAGCGCTCCACCGCCAGGTCGAGCAGGCTGTTGGCCGGGCCGCAGTCCCAGCCGAGCACGGGGCGGTGCCGCTCCGGGCCGCTGGCGGGGGGCAGCAGGGAGAGGTTGGCGATGCCGCCGAGGTTGAGCACGGCCCGCCAGCCGCCGGTGCGCCCGAGCAGCGCTTCGTCGGTGGGGGGCACCAGGGGGGCGCCCTGGCCGCCCAGGGCCAGGTCGGCGGCGCGGAAATCGAACACCACCGGCCGCTCCAGCAGGGCCGCCAGCAGCGGCCCCCGCAGCAACTGCCAGCTGGCCCCCCGCCGGCCGAGCTGGGGCGGCCGGTGCCAGACCGTCTGGCCGTGGCAGCCCACCAGCGCCGCCACACCGGCCGGATCGCAGGCGCGGGCGGCCGCCGCCTGGGCCTCGGTGACCGCCTCCGCCAGATCCAGCAGCTGGGCCGCGGTGGTCGAAGCGCCCTGGCCCAGCCGCACCAGCTGCTCCCGCAGCACGGCGGGATAGGGGTGGGCGTGGCTGGCCAGGAGGCGCCAGCGGGGGCGGGCGGGGCGGCCGGAGAACTCCGCCAGCACCGCATCGATCCCATCGGCGCTGGTGCCGCTCATCAGGCCGAGCACCTTCATGGCCGGGCGGGGCGGGCGACCGCGGGGGAGGTCATGCGGTGGCCATCATGCGGTGGGCAGGCGCTCCAGCGCTTCGCTGCTGCCGATCACCACCAGCAGCTCGTCGTTCCCCAGCACGTGGGTGGCGGGAGGGTTGACGATCAGTCGGTTCGTGGGGCCAGCCGCCAGCACGTTGACGTTGTGGTTCTTGCGCAGGTTGAGGTCGCGCAGGGAGCGGCCCACGAAGGAGGGGGGCACCTTGATCTCCTCGATGCTGTTGCGGTCATCGAGCCGCAGCCGCTCCAGCAGGTTGGGCCGCACCAGCTCCTGGCCGAGGCGGGTGCCCTGCATCTTCGAGGGGAACACCACCCGATCGGCGCCGACCCGGCGCAGCATCTTCTCGTGCAGATCGCTGGTGGCGCGGGAGATCACCTGCGTCACCCGGCTGCCGCTGGCGTCCTTGACGATCAGGGTGGCGGTGATGCTGGCCTCGATCGGCTCGCTGATCGCCACCACCACCGTGCCCACATCGAGGGCGCCGGCGGCGCGCAGGGCCTCCTCGTCGGTGCAGTCGACCACGCGGTATTCGATGGCGGGCTCGATCTGGCGCAGCTCATCGATCGCCCGCTGGTTGAGGTCGATCGCCAGCACCTCCTGGCCGGCCCGCACCAGTTCGCGGCAGACGGCGCCGCCGAAGCGCCCCACGCCGATCACGCAGAAACTGTTGGCGACGGCATCGGAGCCGCCCTGCCATTGCCACCACTGGGTCATCGCTGTCACAGCAAGGGGTCTCAGGAAGGGGATTGGAGCATCAGGAGCGGCCGGGGGCTTGGGGCTCGGGGCCGTGGGCCGGGGCCGGGTGGCGGGCTCAGAGGTAGAGCTCCTCGCGGGGGAAGCCGACGCGGCCCTGGGGCCGGTAGCCGTAGATGGCCGAGAGCATCAGCAGGATGCCGATTCTGCCGACGAACATGCCCACCATCAGCACCAGCTGGCCCCAGCGGTTGAGCTGGGCGGTGACCCCCACATCGAGACCGACGGTGCCGAAGGCGGAGACGCAGGTGAACAGCTTCTCCAGAAACGTGAAGGCCTGGCTGCCGGGGGTGCCGGCGGTGGTGTTGCCCAGCCCCAGCAGCAGCGCCATCGCCACCACGAACAGGGCGGAGGCCATCGCCACGCCGATGGCCCGCAGCACCACCTTCGCCGGCAGCTCCCGGTTGCGCACCACCACCACCTCCTCCTCCCGCAGGGTGGAGCGGGTGGCGGCCACGAGGGCGGCGAAGGTGGTGGTCTTGATGCCACCGCCGGTGCCGCCGGGGCTGGCGCCGATGAACATCAGCACGAGCATCAGCAGCAGGCCGGCGTCGGAGATTGTCTCCACGCTGAGGGGAACGGTGTTGAAGCCGGCGGTGCGGCAGGTGATCGACTGAAAGAGGGTGACCTGCAGCTTGTCCCAGAGGCTGAGCCGGTTCACCATCTCCTCGGTGGCGAAGTGCTCGGTGAACAGCAGGCCGATCGCGCCGCCCAGGATCAGGGCGATGGTGGTGCGCACCACCAGGCGGGTGTGCAGGCTCAGCCGGCGGACGCGATTCAGGCGGAAACGGTTCACCCACAGGTCGTTGGCGACGCGCCAGCCGATGCCGCCGATCACGATCAGCGAGCCGATCACGCCATTCACCCAGGGGTTGCCCCGGTAGGCCACCAGGTTGTCGCTCCAGAGGCCGAAGCCGGCGTTGTTGTAGGCGCTGATGCAGTGGAACAGCGCCGCCCACAGGCGCTGGCCCGGGCTGGCGATGTCGGCGAAGCCGAAGACGTAGAGCACCAGGGTGCCCAGGCCGATCACGACCGCGGCGATCAGCAGGATCTGGTTGAAGGTGGGGCCGATGCCGCCGACGCCGAATTCATCGAGCGCCCGCCCCCGGTCGAGCCGCTGGCGCAGGCCGGAACGCCCCTGCACGAAGCCCTGCAGGAAGGTGGTGATCGCCATCAGCCCGAGTCCGCCGGTGAGGATCAGGCCGGCGAGCAGCCCCTGGCCGAGCGGCGTGAGGTCACGACCCACATCGATGATGCTCAGCCCGGTGACAGTGATCGCCGAGGTGACCGTGAACAGCGCCTGCCACAGCCCCACGTCATCGCTGGAGCAGAGCGGCGAGGCCATCAGCACGGTGCCGGCGGCGATCACCAGCACGCCGGTGAGAACCGTGAACTGCGGCACCGTCAGACGGTGGCGCCAGTGTTTGGCTCCGCTGAGCATCGCTGAATCCGTCCTGGCGGAAAGGGCTGGGGCTCAGCGATTGGGCTGCGGGGTCATCCGCAGGTACGGACGGATCTCGGTGACGCCCTTGGGAAACCTGGCGCGGGCCTCGTCGGTGGGGATCGAGGGCACCACCACGCAGTCCTGGCCGTCCTGCCAGTTGACCGGAGTGGCGACCTGGTGGTGATCGGTGAGCTGCAGTGAATCGATCACGCGGAGAATCTCATCAAAATTGCGGCCGGTGCTGGCGGGATAGGTGATCTGCAGCCGCAGTTTCTTGGCGGGATCGATGATGAATACCGAGCGCACCGTGAGGTTGTTGAGCGATTGGGGGTGGATCATGCCGTAGAGATCGGCCACCTTGCGGTCGGCATCGGCCAGGATCGGGTAATCCACCGTGGTGTGCTGGGTTTCATTGATGTCGCGGATCCAGCCGCGGTGGCTCTCGGCGCTGTCGACGGAGAGGGCGATCGTTTTGACGTTGCGCTTCTCCCACTCGGGCCGCAGCCGGGCGACCTCGCCAAGTTCGGTGGTGCAGACCGGCGTGTAGTCGGCGGGATGGGAGAAGAGAACGACCCAGGAATCGGCGGCGAAGTCGTAGAGATTGATCGGTCCCAGCTGGGAATCCTGGGTGAAATCGGGGACGGTGTCACCGAGCTGCAGGGCCATGGCGGGCTGAGGGAGAGGGGTCAGCCCTCGAATGCTGGCACAGGCCAGAGCCGCAGCTGGCGGCGCAGGCCCTCCAGGCCGAGGCCGGCGGTGGCGGACACAAACAGCATGTCCGGCACCAGGGCGCGGGCCCGCTCCAGTTCGCTGGCGGGGCAGCGATCGATCTGGTTGCCGATCACCTGGCGGGGGGCGCTCGACTCCAGGGAGGCGAGGATCGCCTCCACGGTGCGCAGCTGCTCGGGCCAGGCCGGATCGGAGAGGTCCACCAGCAGCAGCAGGCCATCGGCCTCCAGCGCCTCCTCGATCGTGGAGCGGAAGGCCTCCAGCAGGGAGGGGGGCAGCTCGCGGATGAAGCCCACCGTGTCGGTGAGCAGCCGTTCGTCGGCCAGCGGCGGGTCACCGAGCCAGAGGCGGCGGGTGGTGGGATCCAGGGTGGCGAAGAGCTTGTCCTCCGCCAGCACGGCGTCGTGGGCGCCGGGGCGGGTGAGGGCGTTGAGCAGGGAGCTCTTGCCGGCGTTGGTGTAGCCCACCAGGGCTAGGCGGGTCACGCCCCGCCGACCGCGGCGCAGCCGCGCCCGGTGCTCGCCGAGCTGCTTCACCTCCCGCTGCAGCCGCTCGATGCGGCGGGCGATGGCGCGGCGGTCCTTCTCCAGCTGGGTTTCCCCCGGCCCGCGGGTGCCGATGCCGCCCCCCTGGCGGGAGAGGCTGCGGCCCCGGCCGGTGAGGCGGGGCAGGCGGTAGCGGAGCTGGGCCAGCTCCACCTGCAGCCGGCCGGCGCCGCTGGCGGCCCGCTGGGCAAAGATGTCGAGGATCAGCTCGCTGCGATCGCTCACCGGCAGATCGAGCAGGCGCTCCAGGTTGCGGGCCTGCACCGGCGTCAGCTCCCGGTCGGTGACCACCAGATCGGCCCCCAGCCGGCGGGCCTCCAGGGCCGCCTCCCGCAGCTTGCCCTCCCCCCAGATCGTCTGCGGGGCGACCGCGGAGCGGCGCTGCTCCACCACCCCCACCGGGCGGGCGCCGGCGCTGCGCACCAGCTCCTCCAGCTCGGCGATGCGCCGCCGCTCCTGCTGGACCGCACCGCCGCAGAGGGCCAGCAGCAGCACCCGCTCGCCGGAGGTTCCGGTGCTGGTGGCCCGGGTGCTGGCGCCCCCGGACGCGGCGGCGGGGGCGGGGGCGGCCGGCAGCACGACCGGATCCAGGTCGCACAACTCCGCCAGCTCCCCCTCTCCGGCAGCGCTCCAGCCCCCCTGGCCGTCGCCCGCCGGCACGAACAGGGCGGCGGGCCAGCGGCCGCCGGCACCGGCCTGGGGCGGCCAGCGCAGCCACAGCCGCGGCTCCAGGTCGAGCCCCAGCACCGCCTCGCGGGGGCCCGGCCGCAGCTGGGGCGTGCGGCCGCCGGCGGCGCAGCAGGTGAGCAGCCGCAGCTCGCCGCCGCGGCGCCGTTCGGAGCCGCCGAGGCGCTCCAGCAGCTGGCCCGAGGCCTCCAGATCCCCCACCCAGAGCAGCCGGCACAGCCCCCGGCCGTCGACCACGAGGGTGAGGGGCAGCTCCAGGTCGCGGGCCTCGTCCGCCAGGCGCTGCAGGGTGAGGCGATCGGCCACCGCATCGCCGGGATGGAGGCGGTGGCAGATCCGCTCCAGCCGGCGCCGCTCGGCTGGCCGCAGCCCCGCGGTGCGCCCGGCCAGGACCCCCTGCCTCAAGGGCGGCGCACGAGCAGGCAGCGCAGGCCCGCCGCCCGGGCGCCCGCCGCATCCTCCGGGCTGTCACCCACATGCCAGGCCTCCTCGGCCGTGGCCCCCAGGGCCTCAAGGGCGAGCTGGAAGGGGCGGGGGGAGGGCTTGGCGGCGCCGGCGCGGCTCGAAACCACCACGGCGACGAAGCACTCGGCCAGCCCCAGGCCGGCCAGCAGCCCCGCCAGGCGGCTGTCGAAATTGCTCACCACCGCCAGCTGCAACCCGGCCGCCCGCCAGCGCTCGAGCATCGGCGGCACGTCGTCGTACACCCGCCAGAGGGCCGGATCGGCGAACGCCTCAAACAACTGCTCGTGCAGCGCCGGAGGCGCGGCGATGCCGGCGCTGGCCAGCAGCACCGCATCGATCAGCCGGCCCCACCAGCCGATCTCCGCCTGGCGCAGGGCCCCATCGGCCAGGCCGGGGAAGGCCAGGGGCGGGGCTTCGGGGTAGAGGCGGGCGAAGGCCCGGCCGATCGCCTCGGGCTCGGCGTGGAGGCCATGGCGGGCCGCTGCTTCGGCGTAGGTGACCCCGAGGGGCTGCCGCAGGGTGATCAGGGTGCCCATGGCATCGAGCAGCAGGGCGCGGGGGCGGGGCCAGGCCGCGGCGCTCAAGGCGGGCCACCGGCGGGGCGGCTCCAGTCGGCCAGCCAGCCGGCGGCCACCCGCAGCTGCAGGGAGCGGCGGGGCAGGCGGGCGAGGTAGGCGAGGCGGCGCAGCTGGTAGGCCGCCGGGCCGGCGAGGTTGAGGCCCAGGCCGCTGAGGCTGGCCTCCCCCACCCCCAGGCTCATCATTTCGCCCAGCTCCTGGAAGCGGAAGGGCTGCAGCGGCTCGCCGGCCGGGGCGCGCAGCAGGTTGGCGGCGGCGATGGGCGCCTGCTGAAAGGCCACCTGGGCGTTGCTGGGCAGGGGGTCGTCGTCCTCCGGGCCGGGCAGATGGGCCAGGTCCCCCACCACGAACACGTCATCGTGGTCGCGCAGGCGCAGGTCGGCGTGGCAGAGCAGGCGGCCGCGGCCATCGCGGGGCGGTTCCGGCTCCAGGTGGGGCGGGCGGAAGCGCAGACCGGCGGTCCAGATCACACCGCTCACGGGCAGCCGCTCCTCGACCGCTTCGCTGCCCGCCGGCGGTTCGCCGGCCGGTCGGGTGATCAGGTGCAGGCGGTCGGGTTCCACGGCCGTCACCCGGGTGCGGGTGCGCAGGCGCACATCCCGGCGCTGCAGGGCCAGCTGGGCCTGCTCGCGGCTGAAGGTGCGGTTGTGGGGCAACAGCTGCTCCCCCTGCTCAATCAACTCCACCAGGGCGCTGTCGCCCGCCAGATCGGCCAGCTTGCAGGCCAGCTCCACCCCCGTGGGCCCCGCCCCCACGATCGCCAGCCGCTGCAGCGGCCGCCGTTCCCGCCGCAGCCGACCGACCAGGTCCTGCAGGCGCTCCACATCGGTGAGGGAGCGGAAGCCGAGGGCGGCGCGCTGGACGCCGGGGATGCCGAAATCGTCGGCCTCGCCACCGCAGGCCAGCACCAGCTGGCCCCAGGGGATGCGGCGGCCGGCCGCGGTGCGCAGGCTGCGCCCCCTGAGATCGATCGCCTCCACCCGGTCCTGCAGCCAGGCCACACCTCGGCCCGCCAGCAGGTCGTCGTAGCGGGGGGCAATCTCCCAGCTGCGCAGCTCGCCGCTCAGCAGTTCATAGAGGAGGGGCAGGAAGACGAAGCGCGGATTCGGCTCGATCAGCAGGATCGAGGGATGACTGCGCTGCTCCGCCAGGGCCAGGGCGGTGTAGAGGCCGCCGAACCCACCCCCGACGATCACCACGGGCTGCGGGCCATCGGCAGGGTCCGCAGCGGCGGAAGCGGGGCTGGCGGACTCCGGTGGCGGCACGGAGGGGGGGGTGCTCTGGCTCAGGGCTGGGGGTGGGCGACGGGGTGGGAGGCGAGCATTCCGAAGAAACCCTATCCAGGGTCCCCGGTCAGCAGCGATGATGGACCCATGGTGCCCCCCACGGCCACGATTCTTCCCAGCAGCCCCACCAGCCAGGCGGCCGGCCCCGGGTCCCATCCTGCTGCCGAGGAGCTGCCCCGCGACCGGCACGGGCAGCCGCTGGATCTGGAGCGGGCCCTGGAGGAGCTGAACCCGCTGGACGCCGCTGGACGTCTGCGCTGGGCGTACGACACCTTCGGGGATGGCCTTGTGGTGACCACCAGCTTCGGCATCCAGTCGGCGGTGCTGCTCCACATGGTGAGCCGCCTGGGCGAGAGCCTCGGTGGTGCGGCCATCCCGGTGCTGTGGGTGGACACCGGCTACATGCCGGCCGAAACGTATCACTACGCCGATCAACTGCAGGAGCTGCTGCCGATCAACCTGCATGTGGTGCAGGCCGAGCTGAGCCCTGCCCGCATGGAGGCCCGCCACGGCCGCCTCTGGGAAACGGGCCGGTTGGAAGATCTGCAGCTCTACAACCGCATCCGCAAGGTGGAGCCCCTCGACCGGGCCCTGGCGGCGCTGAACACGCGCTGCTGGGTCAGCGGCGTGCGCGGTGGCCAGACCGACCATCGCCTCACCATGCACTCGCTCGATGCGCTGCGCGGTCGCTGGTCCCTGCGACCGCTGCTGGAGTGGAGCACGCGGGATGTTTACTACTACATGCAGAACCAAGGCCTGCCCCAGCATCCCCTCTTCGCCCAGGGCTATTCCACCGTCGGTGACTGGCACACCAGCGCCCCCGATGACGGCAACGTGAATGGCCGCTCCACCCGCTTCGGCGGCCTCAAGCAGGAGTGCGGCATCCACGTGGGCGAGGGGATCTGAGGTGAGCCCCGGGGCCCGTGGCGCGGCAGCGCCCGCCCGTTGGCTCCTGATCGGCAGCAGCCGCTGGCACTGGGCCTCGCCCTCCGGCGAGTCGGAGCTGGCCCTGTGGCACAGCGCACCCGCCAGCGGGCCGGTGGGGGCGGCGGGATCCCAGCTGCTGGCCTGGGCGGCGGTGGGGCCGGTGCCTGAGGGGGCGGCGCTGCCGGCGGCGCGGCGCCTCTCGCCGGCGGCCGTGCCCCTGCGGGCGGCGCCGCCCTGGCTGGGCATCGACCGGGCGCTGGCGGGCTGGCAAGCCTGGCGCAGCGGCGCTGGAGCGGTGCTGGTGGCCGACGCCGGCACGGTGCTGAGCCTCACCCGGGTGGACCGTGAAGGGGCGTTCGCGGGGGGCCGGCTGCTGGCCGGGGTGGCCCTGCAGTGGCGGGTGATGGCCGAGGGCACCGCCAGCCTGCCGGCGCTGGAGCCGGCCGGGCTGGCGGGGCTGGCGGGGCCGGAACTGCCCGATCCCTGGCCCAGCGCCACGGCGGCGGCGATGACCAGCGGCGTGGTGCTGGGCCTGGCGGCGGCGGTGGCCGGGGCGTACGGGGACGCCCGCGCCCTCGATCCACACTGCCGCCTGCTGCTGACCGGAGGGGATGGGCCGGCCCTGGAGGGGCCGCTGCGGCAGCGACTGGCGGCGGAGGGCCTGGAGGAGCGGCTGGCCCTGCGGCCGGCCCTGGCGCTGGAGGGGCTGGCGGCCCTGGCGCCGGTTCAGGCCAGGCCGAGATCGGCGAGGATCTGATCGGCCATGGTTTCGGCCTTCACCTTGGTGTAGATCCGCTCGAGCTTGCCGTCGGCGTCGATCACGAAGGTGTGGCGCATCATGCCCATGTACTCGCGGCCCATGAATTTCTTGAGGCCGTAGCTCTCGTAGGCGGTCGCCACCGGGCAGGGGTCGGCGTCGGTGAGCAGGGGGAAGGGCAGCTCGTACTTGCGGATGAACTTGCCGTGGCTGCCGGCATCGTCCTTGCTGACGCCGAACACGCGCACGCCGGCGGCGCTGAGGGCGCCCCAGTTGTCGCGGAAGTTGCAGGCTTCCTTGGTGCAGCCCGGCGTGTCGTCCTTGGGATAGAAGTAAAGGACAACCCGCTCACCCTTCAGCGACGCCAGGCTGACGAGCTGGCCGTCCTGGTCGGGCAGGCTGAAGTCGGGAGCGGGATCACCGATCTGGAGGGCCATGGGCGCTCGGGAGGGCAGGGGCTGCGAGCCTAGGGGGAGGGGAGCCGGGGTGAGGCGGGCGAGGGGGCCTGCGATTCCTTCTGTATCGCCGCAAAACTTCCATGGGCGGATCAAAGCGTGATGGCTACATTGCGAAAGAAGTCACCCAAACCCAACCCGTGCTCAAGCGTCTGCTCGCCGGTCTCACCGTGGGAACGGCCCTCACGGCCGTCGCTCTGCCGGCCTCCGCCGCCGTCGACAACAATCTACCGATCCGCTGGAACACCGGCGGTGCCGTCTGGTCCACCAACCAGAGCGCCGTGGACACCTTCCTGGAAACCGGTGAGGTCACCGACCGTGGCCTGGAGGGCGGCCTGAAGCGCTCCGGCTGGACGGCCGACGAGGTCCGCCAGGGCATGAACAAGACCTACAACGTCGACCTGGTGGGCGTGTCCCGCTTCCTCTACTCCGACGCCGGCGTCAAGTTCCTGAAGAACGCCACCAAGAGCTACTTCCCCTACTGGAGCATGAACACCTACGCGGTGCAGGCTCTGCGCGCCGCGATCATCAAGGACGCCGCTGACGGCTCGATCTCCTCGGCCGGCATCATGCGCGCCCTGCCCACCGATTTCCGTCTGGCGGATTTCTGCAACACCTACACCGGTGCCCAGAACATCTGCGCCGAGGGTCGCTGCCAGGCCGGCACCGCCCAGTGCACCTCCCTGTTCTCCTGGTACGTGTTCCTGCCCGCCTGCATCCAGGCCAACCAGATGGCCGACCCGGTGGCCGCCGTCAAGATGGATGCCCCCCCCAGCGGTGCCGTGCGCGGTCTCTGGTGAGACCAGGGCCACCCCGCCCGCACCCTGCCCCGGCTCGCGCCGGGGCTTTTTTCATGGCGCCGTCGCCTTGAGCAGGGTGTGGCCCAGGGGCTGGGGCAGCAGCGCGCCGCGGTGGCGGTGGAAGAGGGCGATCAGGGCCTCCAGGGCGGGGGGATCGAGCTCGGCCTCCAGGCGGCGCCGGTACGCGGCCCCCACCGCAAACCAACGCTGGAGCAGGCCCTCGCCGAGCGGCAGCTCAAGCTCCTCCGACCAGCTCTCCGCCTCCAGCCGCCAGCCCCGGCTCTCCAACCCATGGCTCACCTGCTCCGCCAGGGCGGCGTCGGCCGCCAGGGCGCCGCTCTCCGGCGGCAGGGTGGGGCTGAGCGCCTGCCGCTCCGCCCGCAGCCCCTGGCGCTCCAGCCAGGCGGCGAGGCTGCCGGCCGGTCCGAGCAGGGGCCGGCTGAACAGCAGCCGGGCCCGTGCGTGGGGGGCGGCCAGGGCCGTGAGCTGGTCGAGCCAGGCCGCCAGCGCGGCGGGCGCCAGGGCGCGGAAGGGCTGGCGGGCGGCAAAGCCTTCGAAGCGGTAGCCGGGCTCCAGCTGGGCCGCCAGGGCCTGGGGCCGCTCGGGGGGCACCAGCAGCAGGCGGGGTCGGCGCAGGGCATCGAGCACCTGCAGCTGGCCCTCCAGCCGCTCGAGCACGGCGGCGTCCGGCAGGCTGAGCACCACCTCCCCTTCGCTGGCGGCCTGCAGGGGATCGAGGGCCCAGAGCAGGGAGCGGGCCTCCAGCACCAGCACCCGCTCCAGCCGCCCGGGGAGGGCGTCCTGCCAGAAGCGGCGGCGCAGGCGATCGAGCCGCTCCCCCTCCGCCACCGCCTGGCGCCGCAGCCAGCGATCGAGGCTCGGATCCTCCGGGGCGCTGCTGAGCAGCTCCGGCTGATCGAGGCCGGTTTCGGCGGCGGCCGCCAGCTGGGCCGCCCGGCGCCGCTGCAGCCGCTCGCGGGTCTGCCCCTCCCAGCCGAGGGTGCCGGGCTGCCAGAACACCTGCCCCTGCAGGGCATCAGGCAGGTATTGCTGGGCCACCCAGTGGTCGCGGAAGGCGTGGGGGTAGCGGTAGCCCACCCCATCGCCGAAGGCGCTGCCATCGCGGCTGGCGTCGCGCAGGTGGGCGGGCACCCGCTGCCGGGCGGTGTCGCGCACCGCCTTGACGGCATCGAAGAAGCCGAGGGTGCTGTTGCTCTTCTCGCAGCTGGCCAGGTAAAGGGTGGCCTGGGCGAGGGGATAGAGGCCCTCCGGCAGGCCCACCTGCTCGAAGGCCGCGGCGCAGGCCTGCACCACCACGATCGCCTGGGGATCGGCCAGGCCGATGTCCTCGCCGGCGGAAATCAGCAGGCGGCGGAACAGGAAGCGGGGGTTTTCTCCGGCCTCCAGCATGCGGGCCAGCCAGAAGAGGGCCGCATCCGGATCGGAGCCGCGGATCGACTTGATGAAGGCGCTGATCGTGTCGTAGTGGGCATCGCCCTGCTTGTCGTAGAGCACGGCCCGCTGCTGGATCGATTCCTCGGCGATCGCCAGATCGATCACGATCCGGCCGTCGGCGTCGGCGGGGGTGGTTTCCACCGCCAGTTCGAGGGCGTTGAGCAGGCTGCGGGCATCGCCGCCGGCCACATCGAGCAGGTGGGCTTCCGCCTCCGGCGCCAGGCTCACCGGACGGTCGCCGTAGCCCCGCTCCGGATCGGCGAGGGCGCGGCGCAGCAGCTGGCGCAGGTCGTCCGGATCGAGGGGCTGGAGGCGGAAGAGGCGGGAGCGGCTCACCAGGGCCTTGTTCACCTCGAAGTAGGGGTTCTCGGTGGTGGCCCCGATCAGGGTGACGGTGCCGTTCTCCACCCAGGGCAGCAGGGCGTCCTGCTGGGCGGTGTTGAAGCGATGCACCTCGTCGATGAAGAGGATGGTGCGCAGGCCGTGGAGCTCCAGCCGCTCGCGGGCGGCCTCCACCTCGGCGCGCAGATCCTTCACGCCGGCGAGCACGGCGTTGAGGCTGGCGAAGCGGGCGCGGGTGGTGTTGGCGATGATCCGCGCCAGGGTGGTTTTGCCGGTGCCGGGAGGGCCGTGCAGGATCAGGTTGCCCACCCGATCGGCGGCGATGGCGCGGCGCAGCAGGCGGCCGGGCCCGAGGATCGCCTGCTGGCCGGCGAATTCCTCCAGGGTGCGGGGCCGCATGCGATCCGCCAGGGGGGCGATGCGGCGCAGGGTTTGCTCGCCGCGGTGGCGGAAAAGGTCGCTCACCGGCGGACCCGGCGCCCGGATCCCGGCATCGGCGGCGCCCTCAGAGCGCCGGGGAGGCGGGCCCCTTCCCCTCGCCGGGGGCCAGGTGGAAGCGGCTGCCGAAGCGCAGCAGGTCGAAACCGCTGAAGATGAAGCTCACCCCCACCAGCAGGCCGAGCACCGAGAGCAGGCCGGCGGTGCCCATGGTGAGGATCAGCAGGCCCAGCAGCACGGTGATCAGGCCATTGGCCAGGCCCCAGGCCCAGCCGTTCACCTGGCGATGGGAGAGGGCCAGGCCGGCGGAGACCAGGCCCTCGGCGAGGAACACGATGCCGATGGCGGTGGCCAGGGCCTTGATCTGCAGGGCGGCCGGCACCAGGCCGGCCTTGAACTGGAGCAGCATCCACAGGCCGGTGACCAGGAAGAGGGTGGCGATCACCAGGCGCCAGAAGGCGTGCCAGCGGCTGAGGGAGCGGGCGCGGCGGAGGTTGTCCACCCAGCCGAGGATGCCGCCGATCAGGAAGGCCAGGGCCACCATCAGCGTGACGCCGGCGGAGGCGATCACCGGGAAGCCGATGGCGAGCACCCCGAGGATGATCAGCAGCACCCCTTCGGTCTGGGTGAGGCCGCGCAGGCGGGCCAGCTCGAGGGCGCGGCGATCGTGGGGCGAGGCGACCTCGTTGGCGGGGCCGTCGTCGGGTTCGTTGAAGCTGGCGCCGGAGGGCATGGGATGGATCCTGGGTGTCTTCAACGTAAGAATCCGGCGAAGCCCGCGCAACGCCGTGCTCGATAGACTCCCGCCAGCTCACAGCTGGACTGAATCCGTGCCAGCCCTGTCCCGCAGGCCTCGATGAGCGAATTGACCAAGAGGCCCATGGCGGCCAAGGTTCCGGGGATAGAGGCCTGGCGGCGGCGGAGCGCATGGGCCGGGTTGCCGCTGCTGCTGGCGCTGGCGGCCTGCCAGAGCCCCACGGCGGCGCCGCCGCGGATCCTGCCGGTGCGCAGCGAAGCGGCGGCGGCGGCGGTGTTCAGCGACACCGTGGACACGGTGAGCACCCTGGAGGCACTGGAGGAGGTGCAGCTGGCGGCCCAGGCCGGCGGGCGGATCGAGCGGCTGCTGGTGCGCCAGGGGGATCAGGTGCGCCCGGGCCAGCTGCTGCTGGTGCTGGACCAGACCCAGATCCAGGCCGATGTGGCCCGGCTGAAGGCGCAGATGGAATCCGACCGGCTCAATTACCAGCGCTTTGATTTCCTGGTGCGCAAGGGAGCCGCCAGCGCCCTGCAGCGCGACGACTTCCGCCAGAAGTACATCGCCAGCCGCGCCCAGCTGATCGCCCGTCAGGCCGACCTGGCCTTCCGCGACCTCACGGCGCCGATCGGCGGCGTGGTGGGCGACGTGCAGGTGAAGCAGGGGGATGTGATCCAGGCCGGCGCCCCCTTCACACGCATCGTGCGCAACGACCGGCTACTGGCGCGGGTGGATGTGCCGGCGGTGTACGCCGCCCGCCTGCGGCCGGGCCTGCCGGTGATCCTGCTGGATCCGGCCAGCGGCCGACCGCTGGCCACGGCGCCGATCCGCTCCCTGGATCCGGCGGTGGTGGCGGGCACCCAGTCGCTGCTGGCGAAGGCGGAATTCGCCAATCCCGGCGACATCCTGCGCAACGGCCTGCGCACCCGCACCCGGGTGGTGCTGGACGCGCGCCAGCAGCTGTCGGTGCCGTTTGCGGCGGTGACGCAGATCTCGGGCCAGAGCTTTGTGTTCCGGGTGGGCAGCCTGGCGGATCTGGAGAAGCGGCCGGGGCAGGCCAAGCTGGAGGCGCTGCGCAAACTGCCGCCGGGCAGCCAGTTTGCGCTGCAGACGCCGGTGGAGCTGGGCCCGCTGCAGAACAACCGCTATCCGGTGCTGCGCGGCCTGGAGCCTGGCGCGCGGGTGATCACCTCCAACCTGATCAACCTGCGCCACGGCCTGCCGATCACGGCGAACTGAGCGGGGCGCTGCACGGAGTTCATGTCGCTCTCTGACACCTTCATCCGCCGCCCGGTGCTCACCACGGTGTGCAGCCTGCTGATCGTGATCGCCGGCCTGATCGCGATTCCGATCCTGCCGATCGAAAACCTGCCGGACATCGCCCCGCCCAGCGTGCAGGTGACCTCCCGCTATGTGGGGGCCGATGCGGTGAGCGTGGAGCAGGGGGTGACCGCCGTGCTGGAGCAGCAGATCAATGGGGTGGAGAACATGGACTTCATCTCCTCCAGCAGCGCGGCGGATGGCACCAGCGCGATTCGGGTGACGTTTGCCAGCGGCAGCGATGGTGACATCAACCAGGTGAATGTGCAGAACCGGGTGGCGCTGGCCCAGCCGAGCCTGCCGGAGGAGGTGCGGCAATCGGGGATCACCGTGAACCAGGCCTCAAACTCGATCCTGCTCGTTTACAACTTCACCAGCGAAGACCCCAATAACCTTTACAGCCTTGAAACGATCAGCGGCCTGCTGGATCAGAACCTCACCGATGCGATCCGACGCGTGCCTGGCGTGGGGGATCTGCAGTATTTCGGCAATCGCCAGCTCGCCTTCCGCCTCTGGCTCGACCCGACGCGGCTGACGGCCAACAAGCTCACCGCCAGCGATGTGGTGCAGGCCCTGCGCAGCCAGAACCGGCTGGTGCCCGTGGGGCAGATCGGCGGCGCCCCGGCCCCGGCCGGCCAGCAGTACACCTTCACCGTGCAGCTGCAGGGCCGGCTGCGCAGCACCGACGACTTTGAAAACCTGATCCTGCGCGCCACGGCCGATGGCGGCGTGGTGCGCCTGCGGGATGTGGGCCGGGTGAGCCTGGGGGGTGAAAGCTTCGCGGTGGAGGCCAGCGACCTGCGTGGCGTTCCCGCGGTGGGGATGGCGATCTACCAGCTCAGCGGCAGCAACGCCCTGGATGTGAGCCAGGGGGTGGAGAGGGTGCTGGAGGAGTTCGCCGCCACGATGCCGGTGGGGATGGTGATGGAGAAGATCTACGACAACACCGATTTCGTGCGGGCCTCGATCGCGGGGGTGAGCTCGGCGCTGCGGGATGCGGTGATTCTGGTGGTGCTGGTGCTGTTTCTGTTCCTGCAGGACTGGAAGGCCACCCTGGTGCCGGCGATCGCGATTCCGGTGGCGCTGGTGGGCACCTTCCTGGGGGTGCTGGTGTTCGGCTTCACCCTCAACCAGCTCACCCTCTTCGGCCTGGTGCTGGCCACCGGCCTGGTGGTGGATGACGCGATCACGATCATCGAGAACACCGCCACGAAAAAGCAGGCCGGCCTGAGCGCCCTGGCGGCGGCGAAGGCCACGATGGACGAACTGTTCGGCGCGGTGATCGCCACCACGTTGGTGCTGTTCGCGGTGTTCGTGCCGGTGCTGTTCTTCCCGGGCGCCACCGGCACGATCTACCGACAATTCGCGGCCACGATCCTGTTTGCGATCGCGATCTCCACCTTCAATGCCCTCACCTTCTCGCCCATGCTGTCGGCCCTGCTGCTGGCGCTGAAGGGGGAGCCACCGGGGCGACGTGCGTATGCCATCGCCGGCGGGGCGTTGGGATTCGTGTATGGCCTGCTGGCCGCCGGTGGCTCTGGAGCGCTGGGGGCGATCGGGGCGCTGGCCGCGGGGCTGGTGCTGGGCTTCGGGGCGAGCCTGCTGAGCGGGCTGCCCCTGGGGCTGCCCTTCGGCCTGGGCGGCGCCGTGGCGGGCCTGGTGCTGGCGGGGGTGGCAAACCCGCTGGCGGTGCTGGCGATCGCGGCGCTGGGGGGCCTGGTGGGCTGGGGCACGCCCGAGCTGTTCGGCGCCTTCAACAGGGTGTACGGGGGGGCGGAGCGGGGCTACGGGCGCGGCCTGACCTGGGTGCTGTCCCACCGCGGGCTGATCATGGCAGCCCTGCTGGCGGGCATCGCGCTCACGGGGGTGGCGTTCAACACAATCGCCTCGGGCTTCGTGCCAGTGGAAGACCAGGGCTACGCGATCGGCATCGTGCAGGCGCCGGAGGGCAGCTCCCTGGAGAACATGCGCCGCATCAATCAACGGGTGGCGGCGATTCTGCGGGAGGAGAAGGACATCGAAAGCGCGGCGGTGTTCGGAGGCGCCAGCCTGGCCGGCAACGCGCCGAACCGGGGCCTGTTCTTCTTCGGCACCCGCAACTGGAGTGAGCGGCCGGGCGCCGAGCAGTCGGTGGGGGCGATGGTGGGGCGGCTGAACCGCAAGTTGGCGGCGATCGAGGAGGCGCGCATCATCGTGATCGAGCCCCCGGCGATTCCCGGCTACGGCACCGGCGGCGGCTTCGAGCTGCAGCTGCTCAATCGCAGCGGCGGGGCGCTGGCCGATTCGCAGTTCTTCGAGAGCGCCCAGCGGCTGATCGGCAACGCCAACGGCAGCGGCCTGTTCGATCGGGTGTTCACCCAGTTCGCGCCGGAGGCACCGCAGCTGCAGATCCTGGTGGATCGGGATCGCATGGCTTCGCTGGGGGTGGATTTCCAGAGCGCGATGCAGGCCTTCAGCTTCAACATCGGCTCCTTCTATGTGAACGACACCTTTGAGGCGGGCCGGGTGCGGCGGGTGTTGGTGCAGGCGGATGACACCTTCCGCGCCAGCCCGGACAAACTGCGCACGCTTTACGCCAAGAACGGAGCGGGCGAGCCGGTGTCGCTGGCGGAATTCATCCGGATCGAGCCGGAGACGGGCCCGGCGGTGATCCCGCGCTTCAACCTGTTCCGCTCGATTCTGGTGGAGGGCACGCCGGCGAGCGGCCGCAGTTCGGGCCAGGCGATCAGCGACATCCGCCGCCAGTTTGAGGAGCTCTCGATCCAGGGGGTGGGGATCGACTGGACGGGCATCTCCCGCGAGGAGCTGCGGGCCGGCGCCCTGGCGATCGTGGTGTTCGCCCTGGGCATCCTCACGGCCTACCTGGTGCTGGCGGCCCAGTACGAGAGCTACAGCGATCCGCTGATCATTCTGATGACGGTACCGACGGCGATGCTGGGGGCGCTGCTGTTCCTGGCGGCCCGGGGCGAGGTGTTGAACATCTACGCCCAGGTGGGGCTGGTGATGCTGATCGGCCTGGCGGCCAAGAACGGCATTTTGATCGTGGACATGGCCAACCAGCGGATGGAGGAGGGGGCCACGGCGCTGGAGGCGGCGGCCGATTCGGCCCGCGCGCGTTTCCGGCCGATCCTGATGACGGCGATTTCGTCGCTGTTCGGCTTCCTGCCGCTGGTGCTGGCCAGCGGGGCGGGGGCCCGGGGCCAGGCGTCGCTGGGCACGGTGGTGTTCGGCGGCCTGGCGGTGGCCACCGTGCTGTCGCTGTTTGTGGTTCCGGTGTTCTACGTGGTGATGAAGCGGCTCACCACGGCGAAGGCATGAGCGGCGGCCGGGTCCTGGTGGCCGGCCTGATCGCCGGGCTGGTGCTGCTGGCGGTGTGCCACTTCCTGCTGGCGATGGTGGCCACCACCACGGTGCGGCTGAGCCCCCACACCGTGTTCTGGAGCCCGGTGCTGCTGGGGGCGTTCGGCCTGGTGGCGGGGATGGGGCTGGAGGCGGTGCGGCAGCTGGGGGCGGCGAATCCGGATCCCGAATACCACCGCCGGCGCCGGCGGCACGGGCGCGAGCGGAGATGACGGCCGCCTCACGTAAGGTGCCGCTCACCCTGAGCCGTGGCGTGCTTCCCCGTTTCCCGATCCCCGCCACCCTGGCCGTGCTGGCGGCGGGCTGGCTGTGCGGCTGCACCCAGAGCAAACCGCCGGCACCGCTGCCGCCCCAGGTGCAACTGGTGAATCCACGGCCGATGCTGAGCCTGGATTCGGCCGATTACCAGAGCACCCTGGAGGCGGTGCGGGAGGTGCGGCTGGCCTCCGAGATCGGCGGGCGGATCACGGCGATGCCGATCATGGAGGGACAGCCGGTGAAGCCGGGCCAGCTGCTGTTCACCCTCGATCAGGTGCAACAGCGGGCGAATATGAACGCCGATGCGGCGGAGGCGCGCAAGAACCGGGTGAATGCGGAGCGCTACATCTTCCTCAATGAACAGGGGGCGGTGTCCACCAAGGAGCGCGATTATTACGTGACCGAAGCGATCCAGAGCTTCGACAAGCTCAACGCCTCGGCGGCCACGCTCGGTTACAAGAATGTGGCCGCACCGATCCCAGGCTATGTGGGCAATATCAATGTGAAGATCGGCGATGTGGTCAAGGCCGGAGAGGTGGTCACCAGCGTGATCGACAACTCCCAGCTCTGGGTGCGCATCGATGTGCCCGGTGAGCTGAGTGATCGGGTGCGGATCGGCCTGCCGGTGATCCTGAAGGGTCCGGATCCACGCCAGCCGCGGGCGATGGGCCAGGTGGTCTTCGTGGCGCCGGCGCTCGACAAGGAACGGCAGACGCTGCTGGTGAAGGCGGGCTTCAACAACCCCAATGGCACGCTGCGCAACAACGAACGCGTGAATGCCACGCTGGTGTTTGATCGGCGGGCGGTGCTGGCGGTGCCGCAGCAGGCGGTGCTGCTGCAGGCTGGCAAAACCTTTGTGTTCCTGGCGGTGAATGTGGAGGAAGCGGAGCGCAGACTGGGGCGGGCGATTGATCCCAAACCACTGCCGAATCTGCCGGTGGCGGTGCAGGTGCCGGTGAGCCTGGGCACGCTGCAGAACGGTGCCTATCCGGTGCTGGCGGGGATCAGCGCGGCGGACACGGTGGTGGTGGGCAACCTGGCCCAGCTGCGCAGCGGGCTGTCGGTGCAACCGGCGATGGGCCTGGCCAGCCCGGGCGGCTCAATGGCAACACCAGGCGGAGCGGCTCGATGAGCCTTTCGGATACCTTTATCCGCCGCCCCGTGCTGAGCACGGTGTGCAGCATCTTGATCCTGATGGCGGGGTTGATCAGCCTGCCGTTGCTGCCGATCGAAAACCTGCCGAACATCGCACCACCCACGGTGCAGGTGAACGCCAGCCTGCCGGGCGCCGATGCGCTCACGGTGGAGAGCGCGGTGACCGGCCCGCTGGAGGAGCAGATCAACGGTGCGCCGGGGATGGATTATCTGAGCTCCTTCAGCACCAGCCAGGGCACGAGCCAGGTGAAAGTGGTGTTCAAGTCCGGCACGGATGCGGACATCGACCAGGTGAATGTGCTGAACCGGGTGCAGACGGCCAGTGCCCAGCTGCCGCCGCAGGTGAATGCCCAGGGGGTGACGGTGCAGCAGACCGCCAGCAGCTATCTGCTGGTGTACAACCTCACCTCCAGCCAGGGCCAGTTTGACCGCAACTATCTGAACGGCCTGCTGCAGCTCAACCTCTATTATCCGCTCACCCGCGCCCAGGGCGTGGGCCAGGTGAACATCTTCGGCGCCAGCGATCCGGCCTTCCGGATCTGGGTGGATCCCCTCAAGCTGGCCCGCTTCAACCTGAGCGTGGACACGGTGGTGAACGCGCTGAAATCCCAGAACCAGATCGTGATCGGCGGCTCGATCGGCGGGCCGCCCTCCACGGTGGCGAATCGCACCACCTTCCCGATTCTGGTGAACGGCAATTTAAAAAAGGTGGGCGAATTCCAGGATGTGATTCTGGCCAAGGGCCCCGATGGCGGCCTGATCCGGATCGGCGATATCGGCCGGGCCGAATATGCGTTCCAGAATTTCAACCAAGCGGCGATCAATGCCCGCACAGGCTATCCGTGCGTGGGATTTGGCGTGATCCAACTGCCGGGCAGCAATGCAATAAGCACCGCCAAGGCGGTGGATACGGTGCTCGACAACTTCCGCCGAACCCTGCCGCCGGGAGTGGTGCTGGAGAAGGTGTTCGACCAGACGGACTTCATCAACGCCTCGATCAACGGCGCCCTGGAGGCGCTGCGGGATGCGGTGGTGCTGGTGCTGCTGATCATTTTCCTGTTTCTGCAGGACTGGAAAGCCACGGCGGTGCCGGCGTTGGCGCTGCCGATCGCGCTGCTGGGGGCGCTGGTGTTCGTGAACGTGTTCGGGTTTTCGATCAACGAACTCACCCTGCTCGGCATCATCCTGGCCACCGGCCTGGTGGTGGACGACGCGATTGTGGTGGTGGAGGCGGTGTCGGCCCGGATTGAGGCGGGCGATCGACCGTTCCAGGCGGCCTCCAACGCGATGAAGGAGCTCACGGGGGCGATTCTGGCCACGGCCCTGGTGCTGCTGGCGGTGTTCATCCCCGTCACCTTCTTCCCGGGGGCCACGGGGGTGATCTATCGCCAGTTCGCGCTCACGATCGTGTTCTCGATTCTGGTGTCCACGTTCAATGCGATCACGGGCAAGCCGTTGCAATCGGCGCTGCTGCTGGGGGGCGGCAAAACGGAACCGCGGGGGATCCGCTGGACCTTGATCGGCGGCGCCTTCGGGGGGATCTATGGGGCGATGGCGGGCGGCTGGCTGGCGTCGCTGCTGCTGGGGCTGGTGGGCGCGGTGGTGGGCACGTTCCTGATGCCGATCTTCACAGCCTTCAATGCGGGCTTCGTGCGGCTGGCGGCGGGTTACCAGCGCTTGCTGACGCAGGTGATCCGGCTGCGGCGGCTGGTGGCGTTGGTGCTGCTGGGCGGTGTGGTGCTCACGGGCATCGCCTTCAGCGCGGTACCGAGCGGGTTTGTGCCCACGGAAGACCAGGGCTATGGGCTGGGGATCATCCAGCTGGCGCCGCAGGCGTCGATCGAGGCCACGATGGAGGTGGCCCGCAAAACCCAGGCGATCCTGGCGAAGGAAAAGGAGATCGTCTCCGGCGAGATCGTGGGCGGGGCAGGCTTCAACGGCGGTTCGCTGAACCAGGGGCTGTTCTTCTTCGGCCTGAAGCCGATCGATGAGCGGGGTGAGGCTGGCCAATCGGCCCAGGAGATTATTGCGAGGCTGAACAAGGAATTCCGCGGCATCCATGGGGCGTTGGTGATGGCCCAGTCGCCGGCGGCGGTGCCGGGCTTCAGCGCCCAGGGCGGCCTGTCGTTCCAGTTCAATGACCTGAGTAACGGAGGGTATAGCCCCACGGATCTGGCCCAGATGGGCGAGAGGCTGATGGGCACGGCGAAGGCCACCGGCAATTTCGGGAATCTGTATAGCCAGTTCATCAGCGATGCGCCCGTGTGGCGGCTCGATGTGAACCGGGATCGGATGGCGTCGCTAAATATAGATTATGGCGATGCGATGAAGGCCCTGGGCACGCTCACGGGCGGCAGTTTTGTGAATCAGACCTATGAGGATCAGCAATACCGGCAGGTGTATGTGCAGGCGGAGGGCGACCGCCGCGATCTGGTGCAATCACTGGGCAGCCTGTATGTGCAGGACCGCAGCGGCAAGCAGATCCCGCTTTCGAATGTGGTGAGCGCCCGATTGGATAGTGCCCCGCCGATCATCAGCCACTTCAATCTGTACCGCACGGTGCTGATCCAGGGGATGGAGGCGATGGGCCGCAGCAGCGGCCAGGCGATCGATGCGTTGATGGACACGTTCCGGCGCCTGAATTTCAGCAACATCGGCTCGGATTGGTCGGCGCTGACGCGATCGGAAGTGCAGGCGGGCTCGCTGGCGGCCCTGGTGTTTGCCCTGGGGATCGTGGTGGTGTATTTGGTTCTGTCGGCCCAGTACGGCAGCTACATCGACCCGCTGATCATCCTGATGACGGTGCCGCTGGCGATGCTGGGCGCGCTGGCGTTTCTGGTGATGCGGGGCCAGGTGAACAACGTGTACGCGCAGGTGGGCCTGGTGACGTTGATCGGCCTGGCGGCGAAGAACGGCATCTTGATCGTGGATCTGGCGAACCAGCGGATGGAAAAGGGGCTGACGGCGAGCGAGGCGGCGCTGGGGGCGGCCAGTTCAAGGCTGCGGCCGATTCTGATGACGGCGATGGCGGCGCTGGCGGGCTTCTTCCCGCTGCTGGTGGCGAGCGGTGCGGGGGCCTTGAGCCAGCGGTCGCTGGGGGCGGTGATCTTCGGCGGGCTGCTGGTGGCCACGGTGCTGAGCCTGTTTGTGGTACCGGCGTTTTATGTGCTGATGAAACAGCTGGAGGCGGCCTGGTTCCCTGCGAGTGGGCAGACTGTGGTTCTGCCCGGCGATAGCCCGAGCGAAACCCCCACCCCCTGATCGCAAGCGGCGGCCATGCCCCTGCCCCATCCCGCCGGCTACCGGCCGCGCCGCCAGCTGCGGGTGGACCGGCGGCGGATCGTGGTGAGCAGCGGCCTGGCGGCGCTGGTGGCGGGTGTGTTGCTGCTGCTGGTGCACCGGGCGGCGCGGGCGCCGGGGGAACCGATCCGGCCGTGGCGGCCGCTGGGGATCGTGGTGGTGGTGACGGGCGCGGCGCTGTGCGGCGCCTGGGGCGAAACGATGCGCCAGCTGGCGCTCACCCAGCTGGGCGAGCCGGACGGCCCGAAGGAGCTGTGAAGCCAGGGGCCGGCTAGGGTCGAAGCAATCGAGACGGGAACGCGGCGATGACCTACTGCATCGGCTATTGGCTGGAGAAGGGCCTGGTGCTGGTCTCGGATTCGCGCACCAATGCCGGCGTTGATTATATCTCCACCTACAGCAAGATGTATGCGTTCCAGCCGGCGCCGGATCGCTTGTTTGTGCTGCTGGCGGCCGGCAGTTTGGCCACCACCCAGGCGGTGGTGAACTGGATCCGCCGCGACCTGGAGCGCCCCGCGGAGCAGGCCGCCAACGCCGGCCGCGACCTGCGCCATTGCGATTATTTATTCGAAGCGGCGGCCTATGTGGGCCGGGTGAGTGTGGATGTGCAGAAGGAAAACGCCGCAGCCTTGAAGGAAAGCGGCGCCAACGGCGCGGCCACCTTCCTGCTGGCTGGCCAGATCGGCAGCGAACCGCACGGCTTGTTTCTGGTGTATGCGCAGGGCAACGCCATCCAGGCCACGCCGGAGATGCCGTACCTGCAGATCGGCGAAAGCAAATACGGCAAACCACCCCTCGATAACATCGCCGGCGCCAACCTCTCGCTGGAGGACGCGGCGCGCCTGTGCCTGATCTCGGAGGTGCTGACGCAACGCTCGAACCTGTCGGTGGGCCCACCCTTCGAGCTGGCGGTGATCGAAGCGGGCAAAAAACGCATCAGCCACCAGATCCGCATCGAAGCCGACGACCCGGTGCTGGAGCAGATGAGCGACACCTGGAGCGCAGCCCAGCGGGAGGCCCTGCACCGGCTGCCGCGTCTGCCTTGGGAGGTGGATCGTGGGGGGTGAGAGGGGCAGACGGCAATGATTGGATCACGACATCCACGACCTAGCTAAGGAATCCACCCGTACGGCATTGCACGGACAACCCAAAGGCAACCAACAACCGGAAAGCTACGATCAGAATCTCACCCATGCAGCTAGGCCAGTGCGGCTTGGATGAGTTGCCCTATAATTCCAACAAGAACGAGCCTGGCCACAGTGCATGACTGAGCAGGAAATCGAAGCCAACTTAATCGCGAGCCTAACTGAGCCGAAGTATGCCTATCGTGCCGATATCAAAAGCCGGGCGACACTTGAGCATAATTTTCGAGAGAAGTTCGAAGCCCTTAATCGGGTCAGACTGACGGACGGCGAGTTTGCCCGTCTACTTGACGAAATTATCACGCCTGACGTCTTCGCCGCCGCCAAGATCCTTCGCAATCTCAATGCCTTCACGCGCGATGACGGCACGCCGCTGAACTATTCGCTGGTGAATCTGAAGGATTGGTGCAAAAACGACTTTGAGGTCATCAATCAGCTACGCATCAATTCAGAGTACAGCCACCACCGCTACGACGTGATCCTGCTGATCAATGGCGTGCCCGTGATGCAGATCGAGCTCAAAAGCCTCGGCATCAATCCACGCCGGGCCATGGAGCAGATCGTGGAGTACAAGAATGATCCCGGCAACGGCTACAGCCGCACGCTGCTTTGCTTCATGCAGCTGTTTGCCGTCAGCAATCGCGACCGCACCAATTATTTCGCCAATAACAATGCCCGTCATTTTGCCTTCAATGCTGAAGAGCGTTTCCTGCCGATTTACGAATTTGCAGACGAGGACAACAAGAAGATCACCCATCTCGACGACTTCGCCAAGCGCTTCCTACCGAAATGCGATCTGGGGCGCACGATCAGCCGCACCATGGTGCTCCTCGCAGCTGAGCAGAAG
>JBEIHT010000023.1:0-31387 GCA_040381155.1 Aphanothece sp. | reverse complement strand
GCCCGCGCCTTCCCCCTGGCGGCGATCACCGGCCACGGCACCCTCAAGCTGGCGCTGCTGCTGGCGGCGGTGGATCCGGGCCTGGGCGGGGTGGTGATCGCCGGCGGCCGCGGCACCGGTAAGTCGGTGCTCGCCCGCGGCCTGCACGCCCTGCTGCCGCCGATCGATGTGCTCGACCTCGGCCCCGGTCCCTTCGCGCTCAACAGCGACCCGGCCCGGCCCGACGAATGGGACGCGCCGATCCGCCGGCGGGTGCAGGAGCTCGGCGGCGATCCCGAGGGCCGCGACCGCTCCGCCCTGCTGCCCACCAGGGTGGTGCCGGCCCCCTTCGTTCAGGTGCCCCTCGGGGTCACCGAAGACCGCCTGTTGGGGTCGGTGGATGTGGCCGCCTCCTTGGCGGCCGGCGCGCCGGTGTTCCAGCCCGGCCTGCCGGCCGAGGCGCACCGCGGCGTGCTCTACGTCGATGAGCTCAACCTCCTCGATGGGGGCATCACCAACCTGCTGCTGGCGGCGGTGGGCAGCGGCGAGAACCGCATCGAGCGGGAGGGCCTCAGCCTCAGCCACCCCTGCCGCTGCCTGCTGATCGCCACCTACAACCCCGAGGAGGGGGCGGTGCGCGACCACCTGCTCGATCGCTTCGCCATCGCCCTCTCCGCCAACCAGCTGCTGGAGCTGGAGCAGCGCGTGACGATCAGCCGCTCCGCCCTGGAGCATGGCGCCGGCAGCGAAGCCTTCGGCGAGCGCTTCCGCGAGGAGACCGACGCCCTGGCCACCCAGCTGCTGCTCGCCCGCCAGTGGCTGCCCGATGTGCGCATCGAACGGCCGCAGATCGCCTACCTGGTGAACGAGGCGATCCGCGGCGGCGTGGAGGGGCACCGGGCCGAGCTTTATGCCCTGCGGGTCGCCCGCGCCCACGCCGCCCTCAGCGGTCGCGATCAGGTGGAGGCCGACGACCTGCAGGTGGCGGTGCGGCTGGTGATCGCCCCCCGGGCCCGCCAGCTGCCGCCGCCCGATCCCGACCAGCCCCTGCAGCCGCCGCCCCCGCCGCCGCCCCAGGGGGAGCAGCCGCCCGAGGAGCCCCCCGAGCCCGACACCCCCCCGGAGGAGGAGCCCCCCGACGACGAACCGGAGGACCAGGACGAGGACGACAACCCCGAGGAGCAGGCGCCCCCCTCGATTCCGGAGGAGTTTCTGCTCGATCCGGAGGCCACCGTGCTCGATCCCGACCTGCTGCTCTTCTCCGCCGCCAAGGCCCGCGCCGGCGCCAGCGGCAGCCGCTCGACGGTGCGCAGCGACAGCCGCGGCCGTTACGTGCGGCCCATGCTGCCCCGCGGCCCGGTGCGCCGCATCGCCGTGGATGCCACCCTGCGGGCCGCCGCCCCCTACCAGCAGGCCCGCCGCGCCCGCCAGCCGGAGCGGCGCGTGATTGTGGAGGAGGCCGACCTGCGGGCCAAGCAGCTGGAGCGCAAGGCCGGCGCCCTGGTGATCTTCCTGGTGGACGCCAGCGGTTCGATGGCCCTCAACCGCATGCAGAGCGCCAAGGGGGCGGTGCTGCGCCTGCTCACCGAGGCCTACGAGAAGCGCGATGAGGTGGCCCTGATCCCCTTCCGCGGCGAGGCCGCCGACGTGCTCCTGCCCCCCACCCGCTCGATCACCGCCGCCCGCCGCCGCCTGGAGTCGATGCCCTGCGGCGGCGGCTCGCCCCTGGCCCACGGCCTCAGCCTGGCGGCCCGGGTGGGCGCCAACGCCCTGGCCACCGGCGACCTCAGCCAGGTGGTGGTGGTGGCGATCACCGACGGCCGCGGCAATGTGCCCCTCGCGCGCTCCCTCGGCCAGCCGGAGCTGGAGGGGGAGGCGCCGGTGGATCTGCGCGAGGAGGTGAAGCAGGTGGCCGGCCGCTACCGCGCCCTGGGTCTGAAGCTGCTGGTGATCGACACCGAGCGCAAGTTCATCGGCAGCGGCATGGGCAAGGATCTGGCCGAGGCCGCCGCGGGCCGCTATGTGCAGCTGCCCCGGGCCAGCGATCAGGCGATCGCCGCGATCGCCCTGGAGGCGATCAGCGGGGTGTGAGCGCCGGCGCCTTGCTGCGGGGCGCCAGCCGATCCTGCAGGTCCTGCTGGCGCTCCTGGCGCGCTTTGGCGGCCTCGGTCTGGGCCGGGTAGAGCTCTGCGAAGAATTGGCCCAACCCCACCGACAGGGAGCGCATGCCGTCGATGAACTTCGGGTCGCCGGTGAGTTTGCGCACGTCGCCCCCCACCGCGTCCCATTGGTCGGTGAGGCGGCGGGCGTTGGCCAGGGTGGCCTGCAGATCCGCCAGGCTGCGGGGGTTGTCGATCGCCGCGGTGATGTTGCGGGCGCTGCGGCTCGCCTTGGCCGCGTCGGCACTGGCGGCGTCGATGTTGCGGCTGGCTGATTGCATGGTCTTCAGGATGGGATCGGTCTGAGCCACCGCCGCGTTCAGGCCGTTCAGCAGGCGGCGTCCATCGTTGAGGAAGCGCTGGCCGTCGCGGCTCAGCTTCTCCGTTTCCCGGGCGGTGCGATCGAAGCTGGTGGTGGCGGTCACCAGCTTCTCCACCAGCTTGCCCTGCTCCGCCTGCCGCAGCAGGCTCTGCACGGTCTCGGTCACCGAGTCGATCGAGGGGGCGGCCACCCCCTGCACCCGGCCGCCGTTGCAGAGCATCCGCTGCGCCGGGCAGCGCCGGTCCCGCGGGCTCGGCGCATTCTCCGGCAGGGGCTGGCCGGCGCTCAGCAGCGACACGGTGGCATCCCCTCCCAGCAGGGAGCTGGCGGCGATGCGGGCCACCACCGGCCGGGCGATGCGCAGATCCGGATCGCTGATCTCCAGCTCCGCCACCACCGCCTCGTCCCGCACCTGCACCTTGCGCACATTGCCCACCAGCACGCCGCGGAAGGTCACCGGTGAGCGCTCCGCCAGGCCGGCGGCATCGGCGAAGCTGGCCTCGATCCACCAGTTGCCGCGGCTCACGGTGACGCCGCGCAGCCACAACCAGAAGCCCAGACCCCCGGCCAGTCCCGCCAGCAGGGAGAACCCCACGAGAGCCTCACGGACACTGCGGCGCATGGGCTCAGAGCTCGGCCGGCTGCATCGGTCCGAGCAGACTACCGCTCCGGAATTGAACCACGTACGGGTTGTCGCTGCTGCGGAACTCCTGCAGGGATCCCTGCCAGCGAAACTGGCCGTCGTACAGGAGGATCACCCGCTCGGCGCAGCGCTCGATCGTGCTGATCACGTGGCTCACCACCACCGAAGAGGCCTGGGCGATCTCGGTGCTGCGCACGATCAGGTCCTCCACCCGGGTGCAGGCCACCGGATCGAGGCCGGCGGTGGGTTCGTCGAACAGCAACAGGGGCACCCGGCCGCCGGCGCTGGTGGGGTCGTCGATCAGGGCCCGGGCGAAGCTCACCCGTTTCTGCATGCCGCCGCTCAGCTCGCCGGGCAGCCGCTCCTCGATCCCGTAGAGGCCCACCGCCTCCAGCACCCGCGTCACCCGCGCCCGGATCTCCTGCTCCGGCAGGGCGCGGGTGCGGTACAGCAGGAAGCCGACGTTCTCCCGCACCGTCAGGGAGGCGAGCAGGGCCGGGTTCTGGAACACCAGGCGCACGTCCGGCGGCTGGCGCTGATCCAGCCGCAGGTAGGTCTGCTCCTCGCCGTGGATGCGCAGCACCCCGGCGCTGGGCAGCAGCAGCCCCGCCAGCAGCCGCAGAATCGTCGACTTGCCGGCGCCGGAGGGCCCCACCACCACCAGCCGCTCACCGGCCCAGAGGTCAAGGTCCACGCCGTCGAGCACCGGCTTCTTGCCGTTCCAGCGCATGCTCACCCCCCGCATCTCCGCCACGGGGTGGTCTGGGGAGGGCGCCGGCGCGGTGGAAATGGCGGGTCTCGGGGGGTGGAGGGGCAGGAGCCAGCAATCCAGGTTCACCCAGACGTGCCGCCCCCTTCCTGTCATCCGTACGATTCCAGCACTGTCCGCTGCCTGCGCACGCGCCCCCCTTGCCCCTCCGCGGCCCCGGCGCCCCTCCCACCCCACCGCGGCGTTCCCCGGATCGCCCGGGTTGGGTGGGCCGCGGCGATCTCCGCCAGCAGGATCTGGTGAGTCGCTCCCGCCGGGCGGCCCGCTGGCTGCAGCCCGGCCTGGAGGTG
Organism: Aphanothece sp.; assembly: GCA_040381155.1. Lineage (GTDB taxonomy): Bacteria > Cyanobacteriota > Cyanobacteriia > PCC-6307 > Cyanobiaceae > Cyanobium. The sequence continues at coordinate 27,225 of JBEIHT010000023.1, read as the reverse complement.
AAGCGCTGGATGGTCAGCTCGGGCCTCGGTCTGCTGATCCTGCTGATCGGCGCCGCGATCTGGGCCGACCTGCAGCCGATCTACTGGAGCCTGGAGGCGCTCAAGTGGGGCCTCTCCCGCGTCACCCAGGTGCTGCCACGGGGCATCACCGGCCCGGTGGTGCTGCTGGTGGGGGCCGGCCTGATCTGGCTGGGCCAGAGCCGCAGCTTCGGCTCGATCCAGCAGGCCCTCGCCCCGGAAAAGGACACCCTGCTGGTGGATGCCCTGCTGGCCCAGCGGCGCCTGAACCGGGGGCCGAGCATCGTGGCGATCGGCGGCGGCACCGGCCTCTCCACCCTGCTCAGCGGCCTGAAGCGCTACAGCAGCAACATCACCGCCATCGTCACCGTCGCCGATGACGGCGGCAGCAGCGGCGTGTTGCGGCGGGAATTCGGCATCGCCCCCCCGGGCGACATCCGCAACTGCCTGGCCGCCCTCGCCCGCGAGGAGCCCCTGCTCACCCGCCTGTTCCAGTACCGCTTCAAGACCGGCAGCGGCCTGGAGGGCCACAGCTTCGGCAACCTCTTCCTCACCGCCCTGACGGCGATCACCGGCAGCCTCGAGTCGGCGATCACCGCCTCCAGCCGCGTGCTGGCGGTGCAGGGCCAGGTGGTGCCCGCCACCAACGCCGATGTGCGCCTTTGGGCCGAGCTGGAGAACGGCGAGCGGATCGAAGGCGAATCTCGCATCGGGCACGCGCCCAGCCCGATCGTGCGCCTCGGCTGCACCCCGGAGCGGCCGCCGGCCCTGCCGCGGGCCCTGGAGGCGATCGCCCATGCCGACCTGATCGTGCTGGGCCCGGGCAGCCTCTACACCTCCCTGCTCCCCAACCTGCTGGTGCCGGAGCTGGTATCGGCGATTCGCCGCAGCAAGGCGCCGCGCCTCTACGTGTGCAACCTGATGACCCAGCCGGGCGAGACCGACGGCCTGGATGTGACCGGCCACCTGCGGGCGATCGAAGCCCAGCTCGCCAGCCTCGGCGTCAATGAGCGCCTCTTCGGCGCCGTGCTCGCCCAGGAGGAGCTGGAGAATTCCCCCCTCGTGCACAGCTACCGCCAGCGGGGCGCCGAACCGGTGCTCTGCGACGTGCGCGCCCTCACAGTCCAGGGCTACGAGGTGATGCTCGCGCCGCTGCAGGGGGCCCGCCCCAGCGCCAACTTGCGCCATGATCCCCGCGCTGTGGCCCAGGCGGTGATGCGCTTTTACCGGCGCCACCGCCGTGATCGCCATCCCCTGCAGCGGGAAACCCCGGCTCAGTAGGCGTCCTGCATTTCGTAGAAGTCGGGCTGCACGTAGTCCTTGCGCAGCGGCCAGCCCTTCCAGTCCTCCGGCATCAGCAGGCGCTTGGGATGGGGATGGCCGGCGTAGCTGATGCCGAACATGTCGAAGGTTTCCCGCTCCTGCCAGTCGGCGCCGTGGAAGAGGCCGTAGAGGCTGGGAATGGTGGGGATGCCGTCCCGCGCCACCGACACCTTCAGGCGCACCTCCTCAGGGCGCAGGTCGGCGGCGAGGGGAGCGCCGGGCGCCAGGGCGCCCACCTTCTCGGCCAGGCTCGCCAGCCGGATCAGGTGGTAGAAGCTCACCAGCTGGCCACCGGGGCCCTCATCGATGCCGCCCTGGCATTGCAGGTAATCGAATCCCCAGGCCTTCAGGGCGGTGGCCACCAGCGGCAGCGCCTCGGCGTCGATGCCGAGCACCTCAACCCCCAGGTGGTCGGGTCCGAGCGATTGGTGAACGAAGCCCTGGGCGCTGAGCCAGGCGCTCACCACGCCGGGTGCCGCAGCGCTGGGCTCGAGGGCCGCCGTAGGTGCGACGGCGGCGGTGGGGTCGACGGGGGGGGTGGCTTCAGGCATCGGCGGAGGCGGTGGAGGGGCTCGCTGGCACCGTTTCGGGGGCGCTGGTGGCGGCGGCGCCCATCGGCAGGGCGGCGGAGGCGGCGAGGGCGGCCTGCTGGGTTTCGGCCCGCAGGTAGGCGCCGGTGATCAGGGGCTCCACCTGCTTCAGCTGGTGGGACACGGTGACATAGCGGTGGCTGGGCCGCAGCCGGCCCCGCTCCGCCAGGGCCTCGTTGCCCACCTTCTTGCGCAGCTTGATCACCGCGTCGAAGATCGCCTCCGGCCGCGGCGGGCAGCCGGGCAGGTAGAGATCCACCGGGATCAGCTTGTCCACGCCGCGCACGGCGGTGGTGGAGTCGGCGGAGAACATGCCGCCGGTGATCGTGCAGGCCCCCATGGCGATCACGTACTTGGGCTCGGGCATCTGCTCGTAGAGCCGCACCAGGGCGGGACCCATCTTCATCGTCACGGTGCCGGCGACGATCAGCAGGTCGGCCTGGCGCGGACTGGAGCGGGGCACCAGGCCGAAGCGGTCGAAGTCGAAGCGGGAACCGATCAGGGCCGCGAACTCGATGAAACAGCAGGCGGTGCCGTAGAGCAGCGGCCAGAGGCTGCTCAGACGCGCCCAGTTGTGAAGGTCGTCGAGGCTGGTGAGAATGATGTTCTCCGACAGCTCGCTGGTGACCGTGGGGGCGCCGACGGGGCCGCAGCTGGCGGCGCGCAAGTCGCGGATGGCGTTGGCGGAGAGGGATTCGGGCGGGGTCATGGGGTCAGCTCCATTCGAGGGCGCCCTTGCGCCAGGCGTAGGCCAGGGCGAGCACGAGGATGGCGATGAACACCAGGGCCTCGATGAAGGCGAGCAGGCCGAGGCGATGGAAGGCCACGGCCCAGGGATAGAGGAACACGGTCTCGACATCGAAGATGACGAAGACCAGCGCGAACATGTAATAGCGGATGTTGAACTGGATCCAGGCGCCGCCGATCGGCTCCATGCCCGATTCGTAGGTGAGCTCCCGCTCGCCGTCGCGGCTCTTCGGGGAGAGCAGCTTGTTGGCCACGAGCGCCAGCACCGGCACCGCCGCGGAAATCAGCAGGAAGCCGAGGAAGGCGTCGTAACCCGAGAGCACGAACATGCGGCCGGATCCAAGTCGGCGGGCAGTCTGGCACCCGCGCCCGGAAGTTGACGGATCGGCGGGGGGCGCGATCGATAGAGTTCGCTGGCCCCCGCACGGCCCAGGGATGAGCACGGACGCCCCGACCGACCTGCCCGCCGATCTCCCCGGGGATCCAGCGATCGAGGTCCCCGCCCCGGAGCCCACCGGCAGCGATCCGGACACCCACCGCTTCGAATGCCGCAGCTGCGGGTTCGTGTATGACCCCGCCGAGGGGGTGCGCAAGCTCGCCATCCCCTCCGGCACCCCCTTCAGCGCCCTCGATCCGCTCAGCTTCCGCTGCCCGGTCTGCCGCAGCCGGGTCGGCGCGTTCAAGGACATCGGCCCGCGGGACAAGCCCAGCGGCTTCGAGGAGAACCTCAACTTCGGCCTGGGCGTCAACCGCCTCACCCCCGGGCAGAAGAATGTGCTGATCTTCGGCGGTTTCGCCCTGGCGATCGCCTTTTTCCTCTCGCTCTACTCCCTGCGCTGATGACCGCCCCGAACCGCCTCCTCTCCACCCTGCTGAGCCTGGTGCTCACGGTCGCCCTCGGGTTCGGCCTCGGCGGCTGCGTCACCACCGGCCTGCCGGCCGCCAGCGCCAGCCCCTGGCAGCCGGTGCCCCTGGCCACCACCTCCAACCCCCTGGATGTGGCCTTCCGCGATGAGCGCCACGGCTTCCTGGTGGGCAGCAACCGGCTGATCCTGGAAACCGACGATGGCGGCGCCAGCTGGCAGGAGCGCGCCCTCGACCTGCCGGAGGAGGAGAACTTCCGGCTGATCAGCATCGATTTCCGCGGCGATGAGGGCTGGATCGTCGGCCAGCCCGGCCTGCTGCTGCACACCAGCGATGGTGGCCGCCAGTGGACCCGCCTGTTCCTCGACACCAAGCTGCCCGGCGAGCCCTACCTGATCACCGCCCTGGGCGCCAGGCAGGCGGAGCTGGCCACCAACGTGGGCGCCATCTACCGCACCGAGGATGCCGGCGGCAGCTGGCAGGCCCTGGTGGGCGACGCGGCCGGCTCGGTGCGCGATCTGCGCCGCGCCGACGACGGCCGCTACGTGAGCGTGAGCAGCCTCGGCAACTTCTTCGCCACCTGGGATCCGGGCCAGACGAGCTGGCAGGTGCACCAGCGGGTGAGCAGCCAGCGGCTGCAGTCGATGGGCTTCCAGCCCGATGGGGAGCTGTGGATGGTGGCCCGCGGCGCCCAGATCCGCCTCAACAGCGAACCGGGCGATGTGGAGGCCTGGGGCCGGGCGATCATCCCGATCACCAACGGCTACGGCTACCTCGACATGGCCTGGGATCCCCAGGGCAGCCTCTGGACCGGCGGTGGCAGCGGCACCCTGCTGAGCAGCGCCGACGGCGGCAAGAGCTGGAGCAAGGATCCGGTGGGGGCCGCCCAACCCACGAATTTCACCCGCTTCGTCTTCACCCCGGACGGCAAGGGCTTCGTGCTGGGGGAGCGGGGCGCCCTGCTGCGCTGGGTGGGCTGAGGCTCGGGGGCTGGGGAGAGTCCTGGGGGGCGGGCGATCTGCGTCCCTCTGTAACCAACCCGCCGAACCGCTCCCGTCTGCGCCGCCCGCACCCCTAGGATCGCCGAGCTGAACGCTTGTTGCCATGGCTGCCGGCTCAACTGGAGAACGCCCGTTCTTCGAGATCATCACGAGCATCCGTTACTGGGTGATCCACGCGGTCACCCTGCCCGCCATCTTCCTGGCCGGCTTCCTGTTCGTGTCCACGGGCCTGGCCTACGACGCCTTCGGGACGCCCCGGCCGGATGCCTACTTCCAGGCCACGGAGTCCAAGGCGCCGGTGGTGAGCCAGCGCTACGACGCCAAAACCCAGCTCGACCAGCGCTTGCAATAGTCCATGACCCAGTCCTCCGCCCCCACCACGCCGCGCAACTACCCGATCTTCACGGTGCGTTGGCTGTCGGTTCACGCCCTCGGCATCCCCACGGTGTTCTTCCTCGGGGCCCTTGCCGCCATGCAGTTCGTCCGCCGCTGACCTCACCCCCCATGGGCCTGCAACGCAACCCCAACCCCAACAACCTGCCGGTCGAGCTCAACCGCACCAGCCTTTACCTGGGCCTGCTGCTGATCTTCGTCACCGGCGTGCTGTTCACCAGCTACTTCTTCAACTGATCCTGGAGCATTCGCGATGAGCGGCAAGAAATCCTCCCTTCCCGACGGCCGGATCCCCGACCGCCTTCCCGACGGCCGCCCGGCCGTTGCCTGGAAGAGCCGCTGGACCGAAGGCGTGCTTCCCCTCTGGCTCGTGGCCACCGCTGGCGGCATGGCCGTGATCTTCGTGGTGGGCCTGTTCTTCTACGGCTCCTACGTGGGCGTGGGGTCGGCCTGATTCAGGTCGCCTCAATCTGTCGCCTGGCGGACCCTGTGGGGTCCGCTTTTTTGTTGAGATGATGCGTCTGGAGGGTTGTCGTGATGGCAGGCCTCCAGAACAATTGGCTGGGTCAGGGGGCGAACTGGATCAAGCGGCGAGCCTGGGAAGAAACGAAAGATCAACACAATATCTTTTGGGGTTATTGTCGTCGATGAAGACGGCGATTGATTTGCTGTGAATATGATCTGTGGGGTCAAACCAGATGTCGTCGCTGTGAAAGATGTGCAGCTCGGCCGTGGAGGGATTTTGCCACTGCGTGACGATTCGGAATGGATGCCTGCCGTTGACAGTCAGCGACGTGTTGAGCTCCACGCTCTGGAACGTGGCTTCTATCCGCCGACCATGTTGCTCTAAAAAGGCATTCTTGCGTTTCCTGAGGGTTCTGGTGAGGATGAAGCCACCGCCAATGGTAAAAAAAACAGCTCCCATCGTGCCACTGAGGGCTGGCGGGCCCCAGAGCGAAAAGAAATCGTTGAGCTCGGCATCCTGCGGGGCCGCTGGCCGGTACAAGACTTCCACGCTTTGGCCTTTGGAATAGCTTGGCGGATTGCTGCCGCTGGAAGACTCAAAGGTCACTCTCTGGCCACTCTGGTTGCTGAATTGCACGATCGGCCTGTAGGTGCGGCCATTGTTGGTTTGAGACTCCACCACCTCGACAACCGTGCCTGGCGTTTTGACCGCCTCCGCAAGGAAGGAGCTCGTGCTCTTGTAAAGGGTGCCGCTGCCGACCAGCATCCCAACGCCAGTGAGGGCGAAAACATACGGAACGACCTGGAGGATGAGGGGCTCTCTCATGGCTGATTCCCGTTCGTCTGGGATGGCTCTAATTCTAATTGACTTCTGTGCAGTGGCTTTGTGATGGCTACCCGTCGCTGTAGGCAGCTGAGATCTTCTGCTCCTCTGCGTGAGCCACTGCATCCGGCTGCTTGCCGTCGAAGTGACGTTGCGATCGTCAGGGGCGATCAATCTGGGCGTGAATCCGGCTCGCCACGTCTTCAGGGGCCACCCGCCGATCCGCTGAAGCCCCCGTCGCCGCTCGCAGATCCTTCAGCAGCACCACCCCCTCGGCCGCCTCGCTGTCGCCGATCACCGCCGCCCAGCGGGCGCCGCTGTTGTCGGCCCGCTTGAACTGTTTGCCGAAGGCGGCGCCGCTCAGATCCAGCTCCACCGTCAGCTTCTCCTGGCGCCATTGGCGCGCCCAGCCCAGGGCCAGGGCTTCGGCCGCCTCGCCGCGGCTGATCACATACAGATCCGGCGCCCTGGCGGCCCCCAGCTTGGAGCCGGCGGCCGCCACCAGCAGCGCCAGCCGCTCCATGCCCAGGGCCCAGCCGAAGGCCGGCGTGGCCGGGCCGCCCAGCTGGCCCACCAGGCCGTCATAACGGCCGCCGCCGCACACCGTGGCCTGGGCCCCCAGCTGGCTGCTGGTGATCTCGAAGGCGGTGTGGCCGTAATAATCGAGGCCGCGCACCAGGCGTGGATTGAGCCGGAACGGAATCGCCAGGGTCTCCAGCAGGGTGAGCACCTGATCGAAGCGGGCGCGGCTGGTGCTGCTCAGGGTGTCGAGCAGGCTGGGTGCCCCCTCCAGCACCGCCTGGGTGCCGGCGTCCTTGGCGTCGAGGATGCGCAGGGGATTGCTGATCAGCCGCTGCTGGGAATCCGGATCAAGCTGCTCGCGGCGCTGCTCCAGGTAGGCCACCAGGGCGGCGCGGTAGCGCACCCGATCGTCGTGGTCGCCCAGGGAGTTGATCTCCAGGCAGAGGCCGCCCACGCCGAGAGCGGCCAGCAGGTCCCAGGCCAGCACGATCCCCTCCGCATCGCTGCGGGGATCGGCCAGCCCCAGGAATTCCAGGCCGATCTGGTGGAACTGCCGCTGGCGGCCCGCCTGGGGCCGCTCGTAGCGGAACATCGCGCCGCCGTACCAGAGCCGCTGCGCCCCCTGCCCCAGCAGCCCGTGCTGGATCGCCGCCCGCACCACCGACGCCGTGCCCTCCGGCCTCAACGTGCAGCGGCGCTCACCCCGGTCCACAAAGCTGTACATCTCCTTACCCACCACATCGGTGGCTTCGCCGATGCCGCGGGCGAAGAGATCGGTGGGCTCCAGCAGCGGCGTGCGGATCTCCTCCACCCCGGCACGCTCGAAGTGTCGGCGGGCCGTGGCCTCGATCGCCCGCCACAGCCGGGTCTGCTCCGGCAGCAGATCCACCATGCCACGCAGGCTCTGGAGCGGTTCCACCGGGGACGGGCGCACAGGCACCCAGTCTGCCCGCCGCCGCGGCCCACCACCGGGGCCCGCCCGTTCAGGTGCCGTAGTGCTCTCGATACCAGGCGGCGAAGCGGGCGACGCCCTCCTCGATCGTCGTGGTGGGCCGAAAGCCGATCCAGGCTTCCAGGGCGCTGGTGTCGGCGGCCGTGGAGGGCACATCACCGGGCTGCAGGGGCTGCAGGTCGCGGATCGCTGTTTGCCCGAGCTCCTGCTCCAGCACCTCGATGAAGAGCAGCAGTGGCACCGGTTGGCTGTTGCCGATGTTGAACAGCCGATGCGGCGCCGCGGCGGTGGCCGGATCGGGGTTCAGGGGATCGAAGTCCGCGTCCACGGTGGCCGGCTTGTCGAGGCAGCGGATCACCCCGGTGACGATGTCGTCGATGTAGGTGAAGTCGCGCTCCATCGCCCCATGGTTGAACACCCGGATCGGCTCTCCCGCCAGGATGGCGCGGGCGAACAGCATCGGCGCCATGTCCGGCCGGCCCCAGGGGCCGTAGACGGTGAAGAAGCGCAGCCCCGTGGCCGGCAGGCCGTAGAGATGGCTGTAGCTGTGGGCCATCAGCTCATTGGCCCGTTTGGTGGCCGCGTACAGACTCACCGGATGATTCACCGGGTGACGCTCCGAGAAGGGCAGCCGCCGGTTGCCGCCGTAGACGGAGCTGCTGGAGGCATAGACCAGATGGCGCACGCCCTGCTGGCGGCAGGCTTCCAGCACATGGGCGAAGCCCACCAGATTGCTCTGCACATAGGGCCCGGGATGGCTGATCGAATGGCGCACGCCCGCCTGGGCGGCCAGGTGGATCACCCGGTCGACCCCCTCCGAGGCGCACAGCCCGGCGATGGCCTCCCCCTCCGTCAGGTCGAGGGGCTCGAACTGAAAGGCGGAGGCCCCCACTCCGGCCTGCAGGAGATCCAGCCGCGCCCGCTTCAGGGCAGGGTCGTAGTAGGGGTTGAGATTGTCGAGGCCCACCACCCGCTCGCCCCGCTCCAGCAGAGCGGCGGCCACGGCGGCGCCGATGAAGCCGGCAACCCCGGTGACGAGGATGGGGCTGGTCACACCTGCCCGCGCCAGCGACTGAGACAGAGGGTGGGGTTGAGCTGGGGCTTGGGGGGGCGACCCACGCGGCGAGGATGCAAAAACGGCCTGCGATTCTGTCACCCCTCTTCGGTACGCTGGCGACCGACAACGCCTCAGCCGACCCGGCTCAGGCGTTGTCGGTCGCCAGCCGCTCCCGGAACCAGGCGATCGTGGGCTCCAGTCCCTGTTCCAGGGGCACCATGGGCTCCCAGCCCAGCTCGCGCCGGGCCAGGTCGATCACCGGCTGGCGCTGCAGAGGATCATCCTGGGGCAGGGGCAGGCAGATCAGCTCCAGGTTGGGGGCGATCCGCTCACGCACCAGCTCGGCCAGCTGGCGGATCGTGAACTCGCCTGGATTGCCGATGTTCATCGGCCCGGTGTGGTTGCTGTTCATCAGCCGGATCATCCCCTCCACCAGATCATCCACGAAGCAGAAGGAGCGGGTCTGGCTGCCATCGCCGTAGAGGGTGAGCGGCTGACCGCGCAGGGCCTGCACGATGAAATTGCTCACCACCCGCCCGTCATCCGGCAACATGCGCGGTCCGTAGGTGTTGAAGATGCGCATCACCCGCACCTCCGTGCCGTGCATGCGGTTGTAATCGAAACAGAGGGTTTCGGCGATGCGTTTGCCCTCGTCGTAGCAGGAGCGGATGCCGATCGTGTTGACGCAACCCCGGTAACTCTCCGGCTGGGGGTGCACCTCCGGGTCGCCGTACACCTCGCTGGTGCTCGCCAGCAGCAGCCTTGCCCCCACCCGCCGGGCCAGGCCGAGCATGTTGTAAGTGCCCAGGAAGCTGGTCTTGGCGGTCTTGATCGGGTTGTGCTGGTAGTGCACCGGCGAGGCCGGGCAGGCCAGGTGCCAGATCCGGTCCACCTCCAGCCGGATCGGATCGGTGACGTCGTGGCGGATCAACTCGAAGAGGGGATGGCCCAACCACTTGAGGACGTTCTGCTTGCGGCCGGTGAAGTAGTTGTCGAGACAGATCACCTCCTCCCCCGCCTCCATCAGGCGATCAACCAGGTGCGAGCCAACGAAGCCGGCTCCACCGGTGACGAGATTACGCCGTGTCATCAACCTTCTCCCACGCGCCAGACCTTAAGCCCGGCAGCCCGAGCCGCCGCCGCATCGGCGACAGCACGGGCATCAAATAGCCAGGCCGGCCTGCGCATCCCCGCGGCGATGCGGCTCCAGTCGAGGCTTCGGTACTGCTGCCATTCGGTGAGGATCAGCACGGCGTCGGCCCCCTCGGCCGCCTCTTCCGGGCTGGCGACGGGCCGCCAGCCGCCATCGCCGGAGAGGGGCTGCCCGGAGGATTCGCCGCTGCGCGGTGGCTTCTCCAGGTCGCGGCTGATCTGGGCCGCCTCCACCTTCGGATCCACGATCGCCAGTTCGGCGCCCTCCTCGATCAGGTCGCGGCAGATGCGGATCGCCGGCGCCTCGCGGGTGTCGTTGGTGTCGGCCTTGAAGGCGAAACCGAGCACCGCCAGCCGTTTGCCGCTGACCGTGCCGAACAGGCTGTTGACCACCAGCCGGGAGATGCGGTGCTGCTGCCAGGTGTTCAGCTCCACCACCGACTGCCAGTACTGGGCCACCTCCTCCAGCCCGTAGTGGCGGCAGAGGTAAACCAGATTGAGGATGTCCTTCTGGAAGCAGCTGCCTCCGTAGCCCGGCCCGGCCTGGAGGAATTTCGGACCGATGCGGCTGTCGGTGCCGATCGCCCGGGCCACCTCCCGCACATCGGCGCCGGTGGCCTCGCAGAGGGCGGCAACGCTGTTGATCGAGGAGATGCGCTGCGCCAGGAAGGCGTTGGCGGTGAGCTTGGAGAGCTCACTGCTCCACAGGTTGGTGCGCAGAATCCGCTCCGCCGGCACCCACTGGCCGTAGATGCCGGCCAGGGCGTCGATCGCCCGGTCGTCCTCGCCGCCGATCAACACCCGGTCGGGGGATTCGAGGTCGGGGATGGCCGTTCCCTCCGCCAGGAATTCGGGATTGGAGAGCACCGAAAAGGTCTTGCTGCCGCCGGCGTCGCCCTGGGCGGCGCCCAGGATCGACTTGACCGCCTCGGCGGTGCGCACCGGCAGGGTGCTCTTCTCCACCACGATCGTGTGGCCCCGGGAGGAGGCGGCCACCTGGCGGGCGGACGCCTCGATCCAGCGCAGGTCGCTCGCCTGGCCGGCGCCGACACCCCGGGTCTTGGTGGGGGTGTTCACCGAAAGAAACACCATGTCGGCGTTGGCGATCGCCTCGTCCACGCCGGTGGTGAAGTGGAGGTTGCGACCCCTGGCGCGGGCCACCACGGCATCGAGACCCGGTTCATAAACGGGAAGACGGCTCAGGTCTTCGTCGTTCCAGGCCGCGATCCGCTCCTGGTTGAGGTCCACCACCGTCACCTGGATATGGGGGCAGCGGTCGGCGATCACCGCCATTGTGGGTCCCCCCACGTAGCCAGCACCGATGCAGCAGATGGAGTGGATGGCCGCGGAGCTTTCGTTCTGGGAGCCGCTGGCTGGAGCCATTCCCATGGATTCGGCAGAAATTGCAAGAGACTACCCCTGATGCGCGATCCGCAGATCCTGGGCAGGCCGCCCCGGCGGTTGCCCCCGGGTGCGCCCCGGCTCCCCTTCTTAAGGTGAAGGCCGACGGGCGTGGGCCGGACTCTTGGCGAACGTGCTGATCACCGGCGGCGCCGGCTTCCTCGGCAGCCATGTCTGCCTCGAGTTGCTGCAGGCCGGCCACGATCTGGTGGTGCTCGACAACTTCGCCAACAGCGGTCCGGAATCCCTGCGCCGCGTGGCCGAACTGGCCGGTCTCTCCGGATGGCAGCGGCGCGGTCCGGGACGCTGGAGCACCCAGCCCACCCCCTCGCGCTTCACCCTGATCGCCGGCGACGTGCGCTCGGCCGCCGATCTGCGCCGGGTGTTCCGCCCCGCCGAGGCCGCCCTGCCGGGGGAGGCCGGAGAGCGCCCCCCAGGACCGATTGACGCGGTGCTCCATTTCGCCGGCTTGAAGGCCGTGGGCGAGTCGGTGCACCAGCCCCTGGCCTACTGGGATGTGAATGTCTCCGGCAGCCGCTGCCTGCTGGAGGCCATGGAGGCTGCCGGCTGCCGCACCCTGGTGTTCAGCAGCAGCGCCACCCTCTACGGCCATCCGGATCGGGTGCCGATCCCCGAGACGGCCCCGCTGCGGCCGATCAACCCCTACGGCCAGACCAAGGCCGCCGTCGAGCAGCTGCTCGCCGATGTCGCGGCGAGCGGACCCGGATGGAGGATCGCCCGTCTGCGCTACTTCAACCCGGTCGGCGCCCACCCCAGCGGCCGCATGGGCGAAGACCCCAATGGCCCTCCCAACAACCTCTTCCCCCTGATCAGCCAGGTGGCGGTGGGTCTGCGGCCCCGCCTGCTGGTCTACGGCTCCGACTGGCCCACCCCCGATGGAACCGGCATCCGCGACTACATCCACGTGATGGATCTGGCCGAAGGACACCGTGCCGCCCTGGACCTGCTCCTGGGCGAGCCCCCCCAGCTGCTGACCCTCAACCTGGGCAGCGGCCAGGGCCACTCGGTGCTGGAGATGGTGCAGGCCTTTGAGCGGGCCAGCGGCCGCTCGATTGCCTGTGACCTGGTGGAGCGGCGGCCCGGCGACTCGGCGATCAGCATCGCCGATCCCGCCGAGGCGGAGCGGCAGATGGGCTGGCGGGCCCGCCGGGGGCTGGACGACATCTGCCAGGATGGCTGGGCCTGGCAGAGCGCCAACCCCGAGGGCTACGGCGGCTGACGCGGATGGCGCCGCTCAGCCCTCCGGCAGTGCCCCACGCAGGCGCTCGCGGAAATCCCCCTTGGGCATGCCTCCCTTCACCTCGCCGTGGATCAGGAACTCGCCGCCGTACTCCTCTTCCAGCTGGCTCACCACCAGATAGGTGGGCCAGCCCATGCCGTCCTTGTTCGGGTACTGGCGGAGCAGCACCTGCCGGTAGCGGCGGTAGGTGTCGGTGTCCTGGAGCATCACGCTCACAAAGGTGAGCCCCAGCTCCTCCGCCACCTTGGCGTCGTAGTTGCTCATGCGGTGGCAGGTGCCGCAGTCCTCGGAGCTGAACTTCAGGACGGTGATGCTGGTCATGGCGGCGCGGGGGGAAGGGTGCCGCGGCGGATGGTAGACAGCGTGGCCGTCGCCCGAGGCTCTCAGGGCCTTTCCTGCGCCAGCCGTTCGCGGCGCAGCTGGCGAAGCCTCGCTCCCACGGCGGGACCGGGTGGGATGCCCTCCGCGGCCATCAGCTCGGCGGCGCTGCGCTCGCCGCGCAGATGGCGCCAGCGCAGCCACCAGCGCAGCAGGGGGCGGCGCGGGCCGACGGCGCAGGCCAGCGCCAGGGCGATCGCCTCCGGCCCCGTGCCAGGGGCCTCCAGCAGATCGCACCATGGGGCTGGCTCCCGGGGCAGCCCCTGCTCGGCCGCCGTGCTCAGTCGCGATCTCAGCCGCAGGAACTGCACCAGCAGCTGGTGGTGGCGATGGGGCACCTGCAACCGTTCCGCCAGGGCCAGGGGCTCCGCCGCCCCCGCCAGCAGGGCGGGGAGCAGCGGCAGCTGCAGCCGCGCCGCCCAGCGCAGTCGCCGCCGCCAGTGGCCGTCAGCCTGCAGCGCTTCATCCAGCAGCCGCAGGCCGCCCCAGGCCTGCAGGGCCGCCAGGGCCCGGGGCCAGGCCTCCCGCTCGAGCAGCAGCTCCAGCTCCATGCGCAGACGGGTGCCCAGCGCCGGCGGCGCGGCGCCGGGGGCATCCCCTGGCCGCCAGGCCCAGGGCCACTCGGCCAGGGTGCGGTCCAGCTGAGCCTGGGCTTCGGGGGCCAGCCGGAAGCCCAGGCGGGCGGCGTAGCGGGCTCCCCGCAGCACCCGGGTGGGGTCGTCGCGCACGCTCTCGGGGTGCAGGAAACGCAGCTGGCGGCGCTCCAGATCGGCCCGACCGCCATGGGGATCGTGCAGGTCGCCGTTGTCCTGGGCCTCCAGCCGCAGGGCCATGGCGTTGATCGTGAAGTCCCGCCGGGCCAGGTCGTCCTCGAGCCGGCCGAAGCTCACCACCGGGTTCTCGCCAGGCTGCGGGTAGGTCTCCCGCCGGGCGCTGGCCACGTCCAGCAGCAGCGGCCCCTCGGCCAGCAGCACCTCCAGTTCCACCGTGCCGTAGGCGGCGTGCTCCTGGTAGTAAGGCAGCCCCTCCGCCCCGAGATCCGCCCGCAGCGCCCGGGCCAGGCGATGCGCCGCCGGCAGCGCACTGGCCCCGTCGGCGGGCTCCACCACCAGATCCAGATCCGGCACGCCCCGCCAGGGATCGTTGTGGACGCGATGCAGCAGCCAGTCGCGCACGGCTCCGCCCACCAGGGCCAGGCGGTCGTTGCCGGCGGCGCGGAGAAGATGGGCGGTCAGTTCCGGGGGAATGCCGGGCGGGGAAGGGATCGGGGCAGGGGGAGGCATGGGGGGAAGGCCTGGCGTGGCCGCGGTCGCATCATCCCGGAACCGCCCTCCTGGGCGCCCCGCGGCGCCTGCAGATCCGCACAGAGGCTCCCCCGGGCCGTGGGGAGAATGGGCGCACCGTCCCGCAGGCGCTCCTTGTCCGCCCTCACCCGCTGCCTCGTCGAGGAAGCCGCCGCGATCGCCGCCACCGCGAGCCGTCTCGACGCCGCCCAGGTAGAGGGTGCGCTGGCACTGCTCGATGGCTGTGCCGACAGCCGGGCCAAGCTGGTGATCACCGGGGTCGGCAAGAGCGGCATCGTCGCCCGCAAGATCGCCGCCACCTTCTCCTCGATCGGCCTGATGGCGATCTATCTCAATCCCCTCGATGCCCTGCATGGCGACCTGGGGGTGGTGGCGGCGGAGGACGTCACCCTGCTGCTCTCCAACAGCGGTGAGACGGAAGAGCTGCTGGAGATCCTGCCCCACCTGCGCCGCCGCGGCACGGCCCGCATCGCCCTGGTGGGGCGCCTGCACTCCAGCCTGGCCCGCGGCTGCGACGTGGTGCTCGATGCTTCGGTGGACCGGGAGGTGTGCCCGCTCAACCTGGCCCCCACCGCCAGCACCGCGGTGGCGATGGCGATCGGCGATGCCCTGGCGGCGGTGGGGATGGAGCGGCGCGGCATCTCCCCCCAGGATTTTGCCCTCAACCACCCCGCCGGCGCCCTCGGCAAGCAGCTCACCCTCACCGCCGCCGACCTGATGGTGCCGGTGGAGCGGCTGGCGCCCCTGGCGGCCACGACGCCCCTGGCGGAGGTGATCGCTCACCTCACCACCGCCGGCGTGGGGGCCTGCTGGGTGGCCCACACGGAGCATCACCAGCGCATTCACGGCCTGATCACCGACGGCGATCTGCGCCGCGCCCTGCAGCAGCATGGGCCGGAGAAGTGGAGTCGGCTGACGGCCGGCGATCTGATGACGACCGATCCGATCACCGTGCCGGACACCACCCTGGCGATCCACGCCATCGAGCGGATGGAGCGGAATCGCCGCAAGGCGATCGGCGTGCTGCCGGTCATTGATGCCGATCTGCGCATGCTCGGCCTGCTGCGCCTCCACGATCTGGTGCAAGCGGGGCTGACCCGCTGAAGCGTCGTCTCCCGCCCGCTCAGTCCCCCAGGTCGGCGGCGAGGGCGCGGGCCTGCTCCAGCTGCTCCGGCGTATCCACCGATAGGGATTCCCCCTCCACGGCGAAGGTGCCGATGCCGATGCCCGCCTCCAGGAGCCGCAGCTGCTCCAGCTTCTCAATCTCCTCCAGGGGCGAGTGGGGCAGCTCGTTCCAGCGGGCCAGCACGTCGGCCCGGTAGCCGTAGATCCCCACGTGGCCCCAGTAGGGCACATGGGCATGCCACTCGGCCGGATCGACGCCGCGGACGTGCGGGATCGCCGAGCGGGAGAAGTACAGAGCGCGTCCATCCGCCGACACCAGCGTCTTGACGACGTTGGGGTTGTGCACCTTGTCGGCACCCATCCGGTACACGGGTGTCAGCACCTCCGCTGCCGGTCCCCGCCGATCAAATTCCTCGGCCATCGCGTCGATCGCGGCGGGGTCGATGAACGGCTGGTCGCCCTGTACGTTGAGGATCACCGTTTCCTCGGCAGGTGCTCCGGCCAGCTCCACCATGCGCTCCACCACCGAGGCGATGCGCTCGCTGCCCGAGCCACAGCCGGGGCTCGTGGCCAGGCCCGTGAAGCCCCAGTCCGCGGCCGCGGCGATCAGGGCGTCGCTGTCGGTGCAGAGCACCACCGCCTGCGGGCGGCTCGCCTGACGGCAGCGCTCCAGCACGCGGCGAAGCATCGGCCGCCCGCCGATGTCGGCCATCACCTTGCCCGGCAGGCGCGAAGACTCGAGCCGGGCCGGCACCGCCACGACGAACCGCATCCTTCCCCCGGCCGACTGCGCCGGAGCCTACGGCGCTCCTGCGGTCACCAGGCGACGGTCCGCGCCCGCGCCCGCTCCAGCAGCGCAGCCACCGCCGCCGGCTCGGCGGGCGGTCGCTCGCCGGCGGCCACCTCGCGATAGAGGTCGGCCACCCGCCAGCTCTCGCTGTCGGGATCGGCGCCGTGGCGGGGGATCAGGTGCAGGTGGAAGTGGCGTGCCCCCTCCCCGAAGGCGATCGCGTACACCCGCTCGCAGCCGGTCAGCTCGCGCACCAGGTCGCTGCAGCGCTGCAGCATCGGTCCGAAGGCGGCGCATTCCGCCGCGTCGAAGTCCGCCGGTCCGCCGACGTGGCGGAGGCTGTCAAGCATCAGCCAGCCTGCCAGGGGCGCGGGCAGGGGATGGTGACGCAGCAGCCAGGGACCCTCGCGGTGGATCCCCAGCTCGGCGCCGGGGGCGCCGGCGTGGATGCGGCAGATGCCGCAGGGGGAGGACGGAGCCATGGGCCAAGCTTGCATCAGTCCCGGCTGCGCCCATCGCCCCCCCCGCCGACGCCCGCGGCCGTCAAGCCCCCGGCAGCGAAGCCCCGAGCCCTGATGCTTCCGCCGCGCCATCGGCAGCCGCGGAGCAGGGTCTGGTGATCGTCACGGTGGCCTACAACAGTGGCGCCGTGCTGCCCGGCCTCGCGGCCGATCTGGCCCGCCAGACCCTGCCTCCGCGCACCTGGCTGGTGGTGGACAACAGCCCGCGCAGCGCGCCTCTGCCCCAGGCGGTCCTGAGGGCCAGCGGCGTGCCCCTTCAGCCCCTCACCGGCGGCGAGGGGGAGGGCTTCGCCGATGGCTGCAACCGCGCCTTCGACTGGCTGGCGGCGCGGGGCTGGCGTGGTTGGGTCTGGCTGCTGAATCCGGACATCGCTCTGCCCCGGGGAGACGAGCTGGCCGCGCTGCTCCAGCGTCTGGGGGAGCTGCCTCCGGGGGCCCTGGTGGGTACGGCCGTCTCGGATGGCGACGCCGGTGTCGAGGCCAGCGGCGGCTGGATCGATCCCGGCCTCGCCTTCCGCCGTCGCCGGCTGGGTCCTGAATCGCTCCAACGGGGCCAACCCGTGCCGGTGGACTGGCTGAGCGGCTGCAGCCTGGCGCTGCGGCCCGAGGCCCATTGCCCCAGCGCCCGTTTTGACCCCCGCTTCCCCCTGTACTACGAGGATCTGGACCTCTGTCTGCGGCTGGGGCGTCGCGGCGCACCGGTGCTCTGGCAGCCCGTGCCGCAGGTGGTGCATCGCCGTGGCACCGGCAGTGCGGCGCCAGGCCCGCGGCGCGTGCGCCTCTCCACCCTGGGGTATCTGCGCTTCCTGAGGCGCCATTGCCCGGACTGGGTGTTCGCGCTGCGAGCGGCGAGGCTTCTGTCCCTCAGCCTGCTGCGGCTGCCGTTGCGGCCCCGTCGCAGCGTCGCCGCCCTGGGGGCCCTGGCGACCGTGCTGATCGAGGGCCTCTGGGGTGATCCCGCCTGAGTTCGATGACCCCTTCCCCCCCCCTGGCCCTGTTCAACGGCAGCTACCTCAGCCGCCGCCCCACCGGCATCGGTGTGGTTGCCCGGGATCTGGTCATGGCCCTCGATCCCCGGCAGGTGCCTTTGCTGGACCCTCTCGGCCTGGGCCGTCCCGGCAGCCTGTCGATCCCTGACACCCTCTCGCCGGAGCACGGCCGCCGCGGCCATTTCGACCGCATCCTCTGGACCCAGCAGGAACTGCCGCGGCTGCTGCGCCACAGCGGTGCGCCGCTGCTGCTCTCACCTCTGCCGGAGGCACCGGTGCTGCGTGGCGTTCGCTCGGTGGTGCTGGCCCACGACCTGCTGCCCCTGCGTTACCCCCAGCCCACGCCTCTGCTGGCCTACCACCTGGCCTATGTGCCGCTGGTGCTGCATCGGGCTGTGCGCGTGCTGTGCAACTCCGAAGCGACGGCGCGGGAGGTGCACGGTCGTCTCGGCGTGCCGGCCCGTCGGCTGATCCCGATCCGGCTGGGCTTCGATCCGGGGCTGTTGCGGCCGCTGGGCCTGGTGCGCGAACCCTTCTTCCTGGTGCTGGGCCGCCACGACCCGCACAAGAACCTGGCACGGGTGTTGCGGGCCTTCGCCGCCGTGCCCGATCCGGAGCGACAGCTGCGCCTGAAACTGGTGGGTCCCCACGACCGTCGCACCACACCGTCTCTGCAGCGACTGGCCGCCGAGCTGGGGATCA
Source organism: Aphanothece sp. (assembly GCA_040381155.1). GTDB lineage: Bacteria > Cyanobacteriota > Cyanobacteriia > PCC-6307 > Cyanobiaceae > Cyanobium. Next base: position 8,847 of record JBEIHT010000023.1, on the reverse strand, counting down.
GCTCTCGCTGCGACTGGATTCCCTGGGTGAGCGACGAGGAGCGACTGCAGCTGCTCAACCGCTGCCGCGCTCTGGTGATGGTCAGCCTGTGGGAGGGGTTTGGACTGCCGGCTCTGGAGGCCATGGCCTGCGGCGCGCCGGTGATCGCCGCCCGGGCCGGCGCCCTGCCGGAGGTGGTGGGGGATGCGGGTCTGCTCGTGAATCCAAGGGAGCCGGCGCAGATCACCGCGGCCCTGGTGGCGCTCAGCAGCGAGAGGGGCCTGGCAGAGCGGCTCACGCTCGATGGTCCTCTGCGTGCCTCCCGGTTCCGCTGGAGCGATACGGCCGCCCAGGTGGAGGAACTGCTTCTGGGTCTGGCCTGATTCGCCCATCCGCAGCCCTTTTGATGTGTTCTGCGCTACTTGGGCATGTACTGCCGGGTAGGAATGGGGTTGCCGAAGTGGCTTCTGATGGGTTTCTATAGGAAAAGTCTTCGGTGATCATCTGGAAACATCGACTGCTAGTGCGTCAGGTTCCGGCTGGAGAAATCGACGGATCCTGATCACTGGCGGCCTGGGATTCATTGGTTCCACGCTGGCGATCCGCTTGAGCGATCTGGGCGCACAGGTGACAGTCATCGACAGCCTGATTCCTGAATATGGCGGGAATATGCATAATCTGGCGGGCTATGAACGGCATGTAAACATAAACCTTTCCGATATTCGCGATCGCTTTTCTCTCCAGGCTCTGCTCGCCAACCAGGAGGTGATCTTCAATCTCGCCGGGCAAACCAGTCATCTTGATTCCATGCATGATCCCCAGACAGACCTGGAGATCAATGGCATGGCCCAGCTGAGCCTGCTGCAGCTTTGTCAGCGGGTGAACCCCGATGCACGAATCGTGTTTGCCAGCACGCGCCAGCTCTATGGGCGTCCCAGATATCTGCCGGTGGATGAAGATCATCCGATCAATCCGGTTGATATCAACGGTATCAATAAGCTCTCCGCCGAACTTTATCATCGGCTCTACCATCAGGTGTATGGTCTCAGCACCTGTGTGCTGCGGCTGACCAACACCATCGGTCCTCGGATGCGCATCCTTGATGCCAGGCAGACCTTTCTAGGGGTCTGGATCCGACGACTTCTCGATCGGCAGCCGATCGAGGTCTGGGGTGGCGATCAGCTGCGCGATTTCAATGATGTCGAAGATGTCGTCGATGCCCTCTTGTTGGCCGGTGCCGATGCATCCCTGCCTCCCGATCCCTACAATCTTGGCTCTTCCGAAACGATCAGCCTCCGTGAACTTGCCGAGTTGATGATCGATCTTAACGGCGGCGGTGAACTGGTGATCCGGCCTTTCCCCGAGGAGCGTCGCAAGATCGATATTGGTGACTACTACTCTTCCTACAGTCGCTTTCAGCAGGCCACAGGCTGGAAGCCTCAACATACCCTTTATCAAACAGTAGAGAGAACTCTCAGCTTTTATCGCCGCCATTCTGCCCATTACCTTGCCGCTGCTGCCGGTTGATGCCAGAGCCACTCTCGAATATGCCCTCCCCAGGCGCCATGCGTCTCCAGCGCGGTGCCAGTGATCCTTACAATTTTCCCCAGCAGGAATTGCTCCGGGATGGCTATCTGCTGACTGAGGCTCTGGAGCGGATGCAGGCCTCTGGGCAAGTCATTCTCGGTGAGGGGGTCCGGCGCTTTGAGCAGGGCTTCGGCGCCTGGCTGGCGGCCGGCGGAGCGCCACCGGATGTGGTCGGGGTCGCCAACGGCACCGATGCCCTCGAACTGGCTCTCCGCTGCAGCGGCCTCGGGAGCGGCGATCGCATCCTGCTGCCTTCCCATACCGCCTACGCCACCCTGGCGGCCGTGCTGCGCCTGGAGGCCGAGCCGGTGTTCGTCGATCTGGCGCCCGATTCGCCGCTCCTCTCCCTCGCCCACCTGGAGGCTCTGCTGGAGAGCGACGACCTGCTGCGCAGGCCCGCACGCGCCCTGATCGCCGTGCATCTTTACGGCGCCGCCTGCGATCTCGACGCCCTCACGGTCCTCTGCGACCGCCATGGCCTCAGCCTGATCGAGGACTGCGCCCAGGCCTGCGGTACCCGGTATCGCGGCCGCCCGGTCGGGACCCGCGGGCGCTTCGCTGCCTTCAGCTTCTATCCCACGAAAAACCTGGCGGCCTTCGGTGATGGCGGCGCCCTGGTGGTGAACCGCCCCGAGGATCAGCAGGTTGCCCGCCGCTGTCGGATGTACGGCTGGGACGACTCTCGTCAGGCGGTGCAGTTCGGCGTCAACAGCCGGCTCGACGAGCTCCAGGCCTGGGTGCTGCTCGGCAAACTCGCCCATCTCGATGCACGCATCGCCCAGCGCCGGCGTGTGGCCGGCTGGTACCGCGGCCGCCTGGAGGGTTGCCTGACCCTGCCGGGGGATGGCGCTGACTGGCAGCACAGTTATCACCTGCACGGGGTGACGGTGCCGCCGCAGCGGCGTGCCGCCCTGCTGCAGGCGGGGCGGGAGGAGGGCCTGCCTCTGGCAATCCACTATCCGCTCGCCTGTCACGAGCATCCCTACGTGCGTTCCCGTCTGGGCCCTCTGCCTCCTTTGCCGCAGACGGAAACCTTCCTGGCAGGGATCCTCTCGCTGCCCCTCCATCCCTACCTGGAGGAGGAGCACGTCGATCGGGTGTGCTCCCTGCTTCTGCCCCGACTCGAGCCGGGCGCCCGTGGGATGGGGGAGGACTGATGCAGCCGCAGGAATACCACACCCTCGCGCTCCTGGAGGAGCGGCACTGGTGGTACCAGGCCCTTCACCGGCGTCTGCTGGCGCGTCTGGCGCGGGAAGCACGCCAGCGGGGGCGGGCCCTGCGGGTGTTCGATGCCGGCTGTGGCACCGGGGGGCTGCTGAGGCTCCTGGCGAGCCGCACCGATGTCGCCGAGGCCGAGGGCTGTGACCTCCATCCCCTCGCCCTCGCCTACGCCGGCTCCCGGGGGGCGAAGGTGCGGCAGTGCTCGGTGAACGAGCTGCAGGGGCTCCCGGCTGGCTGGGATCTGGTCTGTTCGGTGGATGTGCTGTATCACCAGCAGGTCGTCCCCAGCCTTGCCCTGGCTGGGATGGCGTCTCTGCTTGCCCCCGGTGGGGTTCTCCTGCTCACTGTGGCGGCCATGCCCTGTCTGGCGCGGCGCCATGACGTGCAGGTGATGGGGGCCCGTCGCTTTCTGCCGGCCGGCCTGCGCCAGCAGGTCAACGCCAGCGGTCTGGCCGTCGAGGAGCTCCGCTACTGGAACGTCTGGCTGACCCCGCTGCTCTGGTTGCGGATCCGGCTGGAGACCCTGCTCCGGCCCACCGCTGCTGTGCAGGATCCGGCCGCCTCCGATCTGACGCTGCCGCCGCCATGGCTCAACCGCGGGCTCGGCGCCCTGCTGGAGCTGGAACGGCGCCTCACGCCTGTGCTGCCGCAGCCCTGGGGCAGTTCGTTGCTGCTGGTCGCCCGCAAACCCTTCGCCCTGGATCGGCCCTGAAGCGATGATTGCCGCCTCTCCGTCCGTCGCTCCGGAGCTCACGCTGCTGATCCCGCTGTACCGCAGCGCCGGCTGCGTCGAGGAGCTGATCACCCGGCTGGAGTCGCTTGCGCTGCCCTGCGACTGGGAGCTGCTGCTGGTGGATGACGGCAGTCCCGACGACACGGTGGCGGTGGCGCGCCAGCGCCTGCGGACCAGCCCCCTGCGGGGGCTGGTCATCCGCCATGCCCGCAACTATGGCGAGCATGCGGCCGTGCTGACCGGCTATCGCCACAGTCGCGGCGCCTGGATCGTCAACCTCGACGACGACCTGCAGAACCCCCCGGAGGAGGCGCTGCGGCTCTGGCAGACGGCCCGCAACGAGGATCTGGATGTGGTCTACGGCGACTACCGCCAGAAGCAGCACGCCGGCTGGCGCAATCTGGGCAGCCGTTTTGCCAATCGCACCGCGAACTGGCTGCTCGATCTGCCGGAGCGCTTCTATCTCTCCAGTTTCCGCTGCGTATCGGGTCCGATGGCGCGCCAGGTGGCCGAGTATCAGGGCCCCTATCCCTACATCGACGGGCTGTTGTCTCAGTACACACAGCGCATCGGCAGCCTGGTGGTGAGGCATGACAGTCGCTATGAGGGCCTCAGCAATTACAATCTGCGTCGACTCGTCAGGCTCTGGCTGACGATCTTCACCAGCTTTTCGATCATGCCGCTGCGGCTTGCTTCCCTGCTGGGATTTCTGCTTGCCGTGATCGGTATGGTTTCCATCGTGATTCTGGCGGTGGAAGTGCTGCTGCATGGCCCCGAGGTGGCCGGTTGGCTGTCTATCATTTCCGCCATCCTTCTGTTCGGTGGTCTGCAGTGCCTGCTGATCGGTGTGGTCGGAGAATATCTCGGCCGCATCTTTCTCACCGTGAGCCAGAAGCCGCAGTCGTTTGTGCGAAGCGTTGAAATGATTGGCGCTCCGGCGGATTCCTGATGCAGACGCGGCGCCTTCGCGATCGGCTGCGTCGTCTCGATCCCAGCCTGCTGCGTTTCGTGGTGGTGGGGGCTCTGGGTGAGGCCCTCTATCTTCTGCTGTTTGCGCTGGCCTCCCGCGCCGGCCTCGGCTCCCTGCCGGCGATCACGATCGCCGGCGGGATCTGCCTAGTTCTCAACGCCGTGCTGCATGCCCGCATCAGCTTTCGGGTCAGCTTCCGTTGGCCGCTGCTGCTGGACTATCTGCTGATCCAACTGGTCTGCTTCTCGCTGGCGCTCGGTCTGGGCTGGATTCTCGAAAGGCTGAGGAGCCCAAGCCTGGTCGTGGGCGTGGCGACTTTGCTGCTTTGGTCAGGAACGTCGTTCCTGCTGACTCGCTGGCGATTTCAGCGGCGGCCGCTCTGCCGCGGTGGTGCCGGATTGTTCTCCAGGCAGACCAGCCAGCGTGACTTGTAAGAAACGATGGAACCGGCCGAAGGCCAGGCGCGACAGGCCGGCAGAGAGCTCCTCACCTCGTTTTCGTTGCCTTCGCTTCGGTAGGCGATGGGCGTGACCTCCAGTCCGAGCAATTGCCGGAAAATCGCAGCGATGCTCCAGCTCTGACGGAAGGCGCTCTCGCCGACACTGCTCCAGTGGTGGAACGACTGGTTGCGTTCGGTGGTGCCGAAGAGCTGAAAACGATCGGCAGGGAGTTCAGGTCGCTGCACGGAATGGGAGCGCACATCGGCTGCGATTGCCTGGGCCATGGCGATGTCTCGCATCTGCAGCAGCTGGGTGCGCTCCCAGATCTTGCCGGCGTAGACGGCCTGAGGGATCACGTAAACCAGGATCAGAAGGGTCACCATGCCCTGCACGAATCGGCGGCCGCTGTTGCGGAGCCCGCTCTCGCTTTGCAGTGTGACCAGCGCGATCACAATGAAGCCGGCAATGCCGAAATTCCCCAGGGCGAAGGAGCGCCTCGGGAATCCAGCCTGGAGAACGTAGAAGAGAAACAGCGGTGAGAGGGTGAGCCAGCCCGCGGCGAACCACAGCAGCCCCAGGCGTCGCAGACGCTGCACACCCGGCGCGGTGCGGCGGATCAGCCGGATCGAGAGCAGCAAAAGCAACAGCAGAAAACTGGCGGAAAGGATGATGGGGGCCGGTCGCCAGAGCAGGCTGACGTGCGTGGCATAGATCTCGCGGTAGACGTCGGCATCGAACAGCTTCTCGAGCAGACGCGGCAGTGAGGCGAAGCCCGTGCGTTCATTCGGGATGTGGCCCCGCATCGCCACGCTGGCCACGCCCCCATAGAGGAGACAGCCGCCCAGCAGACCCGCCAGCAGCCGCAGGGCGCTGCGGGGTGCGGGCCGCGCGCTGTTCAGGGCACGGGCCAGGGCGTCCCATCCCAGGAGGGTGAGTCCCGCCGCACCGGTGGGTTGGTAAAGGCCCATGGCAAACACCACCATCGCGACCCCGAGCACCCCATCCCTCCAGCGCCGGCCCAGGAGAGGCGGCGCCGGGTTGTAGGCGATCAGCACTCCTCCCCAGACGGAAAGGGTGGCCGGTAGAAGATAGAGCCCGATCGCAAAACTGAAGTTGAACAGATCCAGCAGATAGGCATGCAGAGAGATCAGCAGCGCTGCCAGCAGGATCCAGGCAGGGGAGAGCAGGGGCTGAAACAGGGGCAGACAGGCGGCCAGCGCAAACAGGGAGGCGCCTGCGAGCAACCAGCCGAGAAAGGGGGAGAACGAATCCTGAAACAGCAGGCTGTACATAACATCCCAGCTGGGGCGGCTCTGAAACGCCTGGGGAATGGGGCTGCCCAGCAGTGCCCAGTCGTCGACGTTGAGGGTCGGTGAACTCACCTCCTGCCAGTGGATGGCCAGGAAGATCAGCAGGAAGAATCCGCCCCACTTCAGCGTGTTCCGCGATCGCAGTGCGGCCGGAAGTTCCCCCACCTGAGTGGATCGCGCTGGTGTGGCTCCCTCCGTCGGGCAGGGGTCTGGAGAGTGTGCCAATGGCCAGCCTCTGATCTTGACCACCCTCCTACAGCGTTGGCTGGCGGTGACCACGGGCTGAACTGTGTTGTCGGCTACCCGAAGGAGATGGGTGGCTGACGTATTCAGCGCATCGTCATGTGCTGCGGCCGCTCCTCGGCGGCAGCCTGGCTCAGCCTGAGCAGCTGGGGGTCGACATCCTCCGGCAGGGAGAGCCTCACCCTGCTCTCCCCGCCACACAGGCGCAGCGCCGCCAGCAGCATCAGACTCTCCCCCACCAGCACCGTGCCGCTCCAATGCGGCAGCAGCGTTTCGGGGGGGACCCGCAGCTCCCTGTCGCCCGCCTGCAAGGGCAGGCTCCAGGAGCGCTTGGCCGCCACCGGATGGGGAACCAGGACCCAGGGGTGCGGCAGCTCCGACGCTCTGTCCTGCAGACGTTCAACGCCGGGAGAGTCGATGATGAGGGTGCCGCCGGCCAGCGACGGATCGACGGGATCAGCGGGGTGCTGGCGGGTAGTCCGGTCCTCGGCGGAGTACAGCGGGCCGAGATCCCGGCAGCTGAAGCGCCGGCACCAGTCGGCCCGGAACGAAGGTGCGTCGGAGAACAGCCAGCAGGGGGTGCCCGCGGCGAACGCCTGGGGATCGATGGCCTTCGGTGTGCTCCGGTACTGATCCAGACCGTCGTCGAGCAGGGACAGACCGCGGGCCCGGCGGGCCAGCAGCCGCAGGCCCCGCCCCGCATGGGAGAGATGGCTGAGCCACAGCTCGCGCACCAGACCGATCGCCGCCCACGGCAGCAGAACCCCATAGCTCAGCGGCCGGGCGTGCAACCGCACGGGCCAGCGACGACAGTCGGCTGTGTTGAGCTGGATCCGCTCCGGTTCCCACAGAAGAATGGTCAGCCCCCAGGAGGCGGGCCCCAGACGGTCGTGCAGACGGCGGGCAGCCTCCAGCTGAATGGCATTGGAGGCGAGGACGACACGGAGCAGCACGCGGGTGGCTTCAGAAGAGGGTAGGCATCCTTGAAAACCGTATCGCTGCCTGGCAGAGCGGGTTGCTAGCACTCAGCCTCTCAGAGACGGGTCAGCCGGTTGTGCAAGGGCGGATCCAGCAGTCCGCGCTGCAGGCACTGATCAAGGAACCTGTAGTCGCTCCGGTAGATCCGCCGTGCCTTGGCCTCCAGTTCGGGCGTGTAAAAAGAACCGTAAGGCGGGGTGAGATCGTCCCGAATCAGCTCCTCCAACGCGACACGAGGCAGCCATGCTGCATCGGCTGTCGCCATCGTCGCGGCGGCGCGGACACCAGCGGCACGGTTGCCACGAACGCGAAAGGGCATCGGCAGATCCGTGCCACAGACCCCGTTGACGAATCGGCGCAGCGGTTCAAGGTCTTCGGCGTCGAAGATACGGTCATAGGTCCACCATCGATAGCGGTTGCGCTGGGGTTTGAAGTGCACCTTGTCGATGCAACGGAAACCGTGCTCAGCGAGTTCGTCGACGAAATCGGCAAAACACTCCAGCCGGGCTCCGTTGCAGAGCCGCAGGGACTCCTCCCGGTAGCGGCTGTGTTCGACGTACTTGTTTAGATAGGCGCTGATCAGGCGTCGCAGCGGGTTGCGGAAGACGAGAAGCCGTGCCGGTAGCGTCACGCGCACGGTCTTGGCCTGGGCAACCTCCCAGGCAAAATCGGCCACACTGCGGCAGGAGGCCTTCGGCGAGGCGCAGATCACCAGCGCGTCGATCCGGCTCACCAGGGCCCTGGGCGCCATCGGGGTGCTGCGTGTAGCTGAGATTACATCTCAGGGCCCGTTTGCTTTGTCACCCGGTCGCATCGCCGCCAGCTGTCCGCGTCCCAGGCTGAGGAGCATCACGGGTGCCTGGAGCAGCCGTCGGCCACTGCGCCACCACAGTCGATGCCACCAGCGCACGGGCCAACGGCCCTGCCGCGGATGGGGCACGAGCTTGACCGGAAGTTCAGCCAGGAAGATCTCGGGGATGGCCAGAAAACAGCTCCAGAACGCAAGCCGCTGTGCGTGGGCGATCTTGCGGTCTGTCTCGGCAGGGAGACGCGGCGGGCTGGCGGGGACCACCCGCCAGCATCCTGGGGCGATCTCCTCGTACCGACTCGCCGGCCGGGTCCGCCCCCAGGGTCTGTGGGCCGCCAGCAGACGGTTGCCGAGCCGTGCCGCCCGCAGCGTCGCCAGGCCCAGGGAGCCCTCCAACCCGCCGCGTTGCCTCGCCCGATCCAGCCCAGCCCGCTCTTCATCGCCATGGCGGATCACCTCCAGCCAGTGGGAGGGGATGGACCTGGGCTCCTGGCCGGAGTGGAGCTCCAGGCGGGCGTGGAGGTCCTTGTCGTCGAAGCCGTACCCCTCCATGAGCTCATGGAAGCCGCCGACGGCCT
>JBEIHT010000022.1:0-33304 GCA_040381155.1 Aphanothece sp. | reverse complement strand
GGTGAAGGTGAGGGTTCCGTTCGCGTTACCCAGAAAGGTGATGCTCACCTGCGGCTTTTCCATGGTTCCCGGAGCGGCATCGCGGCTGGCAGGCAGAAGGAATTGGGGCTCGGGATTACACAATGCCGCCCGTTGCGGAGCCTGCATCGGCAGCACGCTGGCGATCCTATCCCCGGGGGCGGCACCATTCGGAGCGGCCGTCAGCGTGACCTGGCAGCCGGCACTGTTCGCCGAGCCGGCCATGGGCAACTGCGTCGCGGCGGTCTGGCTCAGCTGCAGCCAGGCGCTGAGCCGAAGCGCGACGGCATTGACCTCTTCCCTCTCCAGTTCCCTTGCCGTGATGCGCAGCACGCCGATGGTGATCAGCACCAGGAGACTGGCCGCCAGCAGCCAGTCGAGCAGGATGAAGCCCCCAGGCCCGGGAAGCGGCGGGAAGGAAGCGCTGCGCCGCCGCGGGGGCAAGGGCGAATGGCTCATGGACACCAGGCGGCGACGGGGGGAAGAATGTCCACATCCCTCTCGACCGGCTCCATCGTGCTGCCCCTCACTTTGCGGTAGCTGATCCTGATCACATGCGGTTGAAGGCCGACGCCTAACTGGCTGGCAGCATCTGGATTGGCGAGGGCCGCGGTGCGGCGAATGGCAACCTCCTCCTGGGAACCCGTACTGGAGGGGGGCAACGTCAGATCGGGGGTCGCAGGCTGGGTGGGGGTGACACCGATGCTGTTGATCGCGCTGATGAGATTCTGCGTGAGGGTTTTGTTATTGCATGCGGCCGCGAAATTTTCCATGGCAGTCGTAACTGGCGGCGGAATATAGTCATCATCTGGCCCCGGGGGATTGTGGGGGAAATAATAGTTTTTCGCCAGGGGGGTGCTGGAGGCGCAGGTGGGCCCGCTGGCGGTGAGGCTTCCCTCGCCGCTGCACCAGGTGTAGGCCTCGGCCATCTGACGAATCTGGGCGAGGTCTTCATCGATGAGGCTTTCCTGGTCAGACAGGATCAGATCGCGAATCATCGTGCGCAGCGTGGTCGAGTTGGTCAGGGCCGCCATCGCAAAACCGGTGGTGAGGACCACAACCGCCACCACCAGTTCCACCAGGGTGAAGCCGGCCTGAGGCGAGCGCCGCAGCCGCTCCCGGCCAACCCTGGTGGGACCGGCCCAGCGGGAGGGGGAGAGGGGCACCTCACGAAGCACGGCCATCATCGAAACAGGGAGGTCACCGAGGCGCTGCGGGCTATCCAGTCATGGATCGGGGCGGCCAGACGATCATTGGTGGACAGGAGAAAGGGGAAGAATTTATCCTTGCGCGAAGGCAGATACAGTTCGCTGCTTTGGCGGACAAAGCGGAATGTGTTCACCCACATTCCCGCCGAGAGTTGCGGTTTGCCTTGGGCCAGGTCACCCCCGGCATCCATGGTGGTGGGATCCCCGGCCAGGTGGAAGCTGGCTTTGGGCATCCAGAAAAATAAATCTCGAACAAAGCCATCGTCGCCGATCAGGGCCGCATAATCCTGACTGCTGTCATCAGGACTCGTTATCCCTGTGTTGCTGATGTTTGAAATAATTTCGGCGCGGGCCATTTCAGCGGCGGCTAAATCCGTTCTGGTGCAGGCGAAGTTGACGGTTGCAAACTCGGACTTGTTGCAGTGCACGTGCTGGATCTGGCCATCGTTGTAGCCGCCCACTGTGTAGATGGGGGCATACTCGGAGACGGGTTTGTCGAACTGGTAGCCAAACTGCTTCATTCGGAGTAGGACGGCATCATCTGGTTTGCCCATAAGGTCAGGGCGTTTTTTTGCCCATTGATCATAGATGTACAGATAGATCGGCCCAAAGGATGTGTCGATGAATAGGGTGTTATTCTGGCGTACATTCGCGTCATTGGTAGCTCCAAAGTCGTTGACAAATATATTGCGAATCCGGCAATGATATGTGGCCAAGCCGTTGCGCACAAGCCTGGCGCAATACTGGCTCAGATTGACGCAACTTTCATCAACAATATCTGGTGTGGTGTCCAGGGTTGCCTCGGCGCCTGGTGATGCCGGCTTGGCGTAGTAGGGGCTTGCGGGGTCGGCCGTATACTTCTTGTTGCAGATTTCAACGTGCTCGCCGTTGGGGTGCACCCGTAGATAATCCTTGGCATATTTATTGTCTTTATCGTTTGTTGAGGCGCCATTGTTTTGGTCGAACACCTCGATCGAGTAGGCGTCTTTGCCCTCGAAGTTGTGGTCGCAGCCGCTGGTGCCACTCACGCAGGGTTTCCCGTCCTCGTCAAGCCCCGGAAGCGGCGGGAACTGCAGGCTATCGGTTCGGACGGGTATGGTTTTGTTTTTGCCGGCATCGGTGATGCTGCTGTCCCCAACGCAGGCTTGCTTCCTGCTGCTGGGCATGTAGCAGAGAATTTCAGGGGAGGGTTCGTTCGGGTCCGTGCGCAGGCGCAGTTCCGGCTTCGCACCCTGGAGCACGTGCACGCCTCCGTTTGCATTGATTTCGTCATTGCCCAGGCCGACGACGAAGGGTGGACTGGTGGTGCACCAACGAAAGTCATTGCCGAACATCTGCCCTGGACCCCCTGGAGATTGCTGGCAACACTTCGGGATCACCGGATACTCACGCGTCACTGTTGCGGTGGCAATCACTTGGTTGTTGTTGGCATCTGCCGGTAATAACTGCCCCTCCACCGCCAGTTCAATATGGCCGGTATTGCTGGCATCGTTGAAATTGATTTGTGAATCATTGAATGGTGATGTTGACTGGGTTGGTTCCGCATTGCGCGTGCTCTCATACCAGCGTGTGCGATCATTATTGCTAAGACGAACGCGCTGCAGGATGAAGCGGCGCCGGAAGCGCGAGTTGTTCGACAGGAGGGTAACTGTGCCGCCGTTGGCGTTGGCCATCTCCAGGAGGCTGGCGCTGGGATCTAGGCGCTTCTGGGATTCAGGATCTGTTGTTTTATCTGAATAGAGACAGGGGTTGGTGACATTATCTTTGGTTACGGTATCGCTTGATTCGGCACTGGCTTTCCAGGCGGTGAATGGAACCGTGGCCACCAGCAGCCGGCGGTTGCCTGGGCGGTTCAGCTCCCCGATCAGCGTGCTCAGCCCGGCCTCGGCCGCTTCGCGGGCCATCCGTGCCTGGCTCTGCTGGGCATCCCCAAGCAGGCTGTTCTGGCCGCGGATCAGCAGGCTGACCGCGCTGAGCATCGTGACCAGGGCAGCCAGCAGCGCGAGCAACAGACCGAAGCCGCGCTGGTTGCGCTTCCGGGAGCGAAGCAGCAACACCAACAATCTGGATGGGGTCATGGTCGGCGGGCGGCGCCTTGCCGCCGAAATGGGGGGTGGGGCCTGCGGCTCGGTGGGCCCGCAGAGCTGGGGATGGGGAGGAGAGGCAGGAAAAGGTGGGCTTATCTCCGGGTGTTTTCAGACTTCCATGGGCCTGCCCTGAGGCTTGAGGTTCCTCCCGCTGCGTTGGGTTTTCTTCCCTTGGCTTCGGTCTAGCACCGCCCCGCAGCATCCGTGCATGGGGTACATCCGCCCCCAGGGCCGCGAGCGGCGTTCGCTGTTCTCTTCGCCGCCATTCAGAGCAGGCTCAGCCTGCCGCGGTCAGCGTCCAGGCGCGCCGGCCGACCCAGCGGCAGGGCGGCGTTGCCGGGGGCGTGCCCCACCGGCAGATCAGCCACCACGGGCAGGCCCAGGTCGTGGGTGCGCTCCCGCAGCACCTCCTCCACGCGGAAGCGCATCTCCGGAGGTTGCGCGGCGCGGCTGTCGGCCTCGTCACAGCCCGTAAAGCTGCCGAAGCCGATGCCCGCCAGCTGCCGCATGGCACCGCTCAACCGCCACTGGGTCAGCATTCGCTCCAGCCGGTAGGGAGCCTCCCCCACGTCCTCAAGGATCAGGATCGCCCCCCGCAGGTCCGGCAGGTGGGGAGTGCCGAGCAGGTGGGTGGCCACGGTGAGATTGGCCACCAGCAGCCTCCCCTCCGCCACCCCTGTTCCCCATCCCGTTCCGCGGAGATCCTCAAGCGCCGCCCCGAACAGCAGGGCCCGCAGGCGCTCGCGACTCCAGTCCGGCTCGGCGGCCAGGGTGGTGAGCATCGGCCCGTGGATGCCACCCCCCAGCCCCTGGCGCACCCGCTCGAACAGCAGGGAAGTGACATCCGAGAAGCCCAGCAGCCAGCCCGGTGGCTGGGCCAGCGGCGCCTCCAGCAGCCGTGCCGAGCCCCAGCCGCCCCGCACACAGGCCCACAGGGCCGGTGGGTCGACGGTCGCCGAACCGGCGCGGGGGCCGGGGCGCAGATCGGCGGCGCGCTCGTGATCGCGGCCGGCCAGATACCCCCAGCGTCGCTCCAGCAGCGCCAGCGGCGGCTCCTCCACCGCCAGGCCCCACCCCGCCAGCACCGCCAGCCCCGCGGCGAGCCTGCCGCTTTCCTCCAGGGCCGAGCTGGCGGCCACCAGCCGCACCCGGTCGCCCGGGCGCAGGGGTGGCGGCAGGGGCAGCACCTTGGCGGCCATGGCGCTTAGCTGCGCTGCGGCAGGATCACCGCCAGCAGCAGCAACCCGCCCAGCCACACCTGGCGGGCGAAGTGCCGCCCGAAGGCGGAGCGGGGCAGGTCGGGGCGGCGCAGCAGGATCGCCTCCCGCAGCATGCCGCCGCTGGCCAGCAGCCAGGGGAGCCAGAAGAGGGGGACGGCGAGGCCCTGGAGCTGGGCGGCGCCCGCCAGGCCCAGGCTGGTCAGGGCATAGCAGGCCGCCACCACCACGGGGGCGGCCTCCCCCAGGCTGAGGGCGCTGCTGCGCACGCCGAGGGCCCGGTCGTCCTCCCGGTCGCTCATGGCGTACACCGTGTCGAACCCGAAGGTCCAGGCCACCGTCGCCAGCCAGGTGAGCAGCAGCGGCCAGCTGCCGGCCAGGGAGCCGCTGGCGGCGGCCCAGGGGATGAGCACGGCGAAACCCCAGCAGAGGGCGAGCACCAGCTGGGGGAAGGGGAACCAGCGCTTGGCCGAGGGGTAGAGCAGCACCGGGGGCAGGGCGGCCACCGCCAGCACCAGCACCGGATCCCGACGGGAGCCCGGCAGGAGCAGCACGGTGGCCAGAGCCACCAGCAGGCAGACCACCAGCAGCGCCAGCGCCGCCGGCACCCCCACCCGGCCGGCCGCCAGGGGGCGATCGCGGGTGCGCTCCACCAGCGGATCGATGCGGCGGTCCCAGAGGTCGTTGGCGACGCAGCCCGCGGCGCTCACCGCCAGGCCGCCCACCAGCATCAGGGTCAGCAGGGGCAGCGGCGGCGGGGCCCCGGGGTTGAGCCACAGGGCCCAGCCCGCCGGAATCAGCAGGATCAGGCGGCCGCTGGGCTTGTGCCAACGCACCAGGCGCAGCAGATCGGCGAGCGTGCTCACAGCCAGGGTCCCCGCCAGCGCCAGCGCACCCTAGGTCTGCCCCGCCAGCGGCGATGGCAGAGTGAGTTCCGCCTGCAGCAGCGGTTCCGATGGCCCAGAGCCCAGATCGCGACCGCCAGGCCGGCGCCGCGTCGGAACGGCGGGTCGCGGCGATCGACATCGGCACCAACTCCACCCACCTGCTGATCGCGGCGATCGATCCGGCCCTGCGCAGCTTCCGGGTGCTGCTGGCCGAAAAGTCGACCACCAGGCTCGGCGATCGCGATCCGGACACCGGGGCGATCACGCCGGAGGCCCTGGAGCGGGGCTTCCTCGCCCTGCGCCATTTCCGCGATCTGGCCGACAGCCACGGGGTGGAGCAGATCGTGACCGGGGCCACGAGCGCCGCCCGCGAAGCCCCCAACGGCCGGGAATTTCTGCTGACCCTGCAGGAGCGCCTGGGGCTGGAGGTGGATCTGATCAGCGGGCCGGAGGAGGCGCGTCTGATCTACCTGGGGGTGCTCTCCGCCATGCCCCTGGGCGAGACGGCCCACACCATCCTCGACATCGGCGGCGGCTCCACCGAGCTGATCCTGGCCGACGGGGGCGACGGCCGCGCCTTCACCAGCACCCGCATCGGGGCGGTGCGCCTGCAGCGGGAGTTCTGCCGCGAGGATCCGCTCTCGCCAGCCACCCGCAGCTTCCTGGAGGCCTACATCCGCGGCGCCCTCGATCCGGCGGTGGCGGAGGTGCGGCGGGCGTTGAAACGGGGGGAGCGGCCGATGCTGGTGGCCACCAGCGGCACGGCCATGGCCCTGGCGGCCCTGGCGGCGGCCGAGGACCCCCGGCCGCCCGTCAAGCTGCAGGGCTACCGGATCCGCCGCGAGCGGCTCGACGCGCTGGTGGAACGGCTGCAGAGCATGAACCTGGAGCAGCGCCGCTCCCTGCCGACGCTCAACGACCGCCGGGCCGAGATCATCGTGCCCGGGGCCCTGATCCTGCAGACGGCGATGGCCATGCTCAAGGCCGACGAGCTGGTGGTCTGCGACCGGGCCCTGCGGGAGGGCCTGATCGTCGACTGGATGCTGCGCAACGATCTGCTGGGGGATCGTTTCGCCTTCCAGAGCACGATCCGGGAGCGGGCCGTGCTGCACCTCGCCCAGAACTACGGCGTCGATCCCGACCGCGCCGAACGGGTGGCGAACCATGCCCTCAGCCTCTACGACCAGAGCCGCGGTCTGCTCCACACGGATGGCGGCGCGGGGCGGCATCTGCTCTGGGCCGCCGCCCGGCTGCACGCCTGCGGCAAGCACATCAACATCGCCGCCTACCACAAGCACACCTGGTACCTGATCCGCCACGGCGAGCTGCTCGGCCATTCCCAGAACGAGCACCTGATGGTGGCGGCGATTGCCCGCTACCACCGCCGCAGCCTGCCGAAGAAGCGCCATGAGTCGTGGCAGCTGATCGAGGGCCGCGAGCAGCGGCGCACCGTGCAGGCGATGGCGTTGCTGCTGCGGCTCGCCGCCGCCCTGGATCGCCGGCCGGCCGCGCTGATCGCCGCCCTGAACGTGAGCGCCGAAGGTCCCCGGGCTCGGCCCACGGGCCTGCTGATCGATCTGCAGGCCGCGCCAGCGGCGCCGGGAGAGCCGCCCGTGGATCTCACCCTGGAGCGCTGGAGCCTCGGGTCCTGCGCCCCGGTGGTGCTGGAGCTGACCGGGCTGACCCTCAGGGTGCCGGGTCTGGCGCCGGCGACGGCTCTGGAGGGGAGGGCGCTGGCGGGAAGTCCTGCCAGTCCACCTGGCTGATGGTGCCGAGCCGGCGCGGTGCCTCGCCGGCAACGGTGGCGGTGACCAGATCGGGACGACCGGCGAGCACCCGCAGGCCACCGGCGAGGCGGAAGCGCGCCTCCCGCTCCAGCAGGCCGCTGAAGAGCACCTGACCGGCGCCATTGCGCACCTCCACCCAACTGGGCTGCTCGCTGCGCAGGAGCAACACTCCGGGAGCCGCCGTGGCCGCTGCCGAGGGGGCAGCGGTGGGCACCGCCGCTGGCGCCGGACGGCGCTGGCCCCAGAGCCGGAAGGATTGGATCCCCACCAGCCCCAGCAGCAGGGCGAGACCCGCGAGGGCAGCCGCCCGGGACCAGCGCAACGGGGATGGGCCGGATGCAGGGCTGGCGCCTGGGGTGCCCTGGCCCGACGGCCCTGGCGTGGGCGCACGCCCGGCGGGGGCGGCGGAGCGCATCAACGGGCTGTGGCGCAGACTTTCCACCTGGGGGCTGACATCAACCCCCAGGGCCTGGGCCACCCGCTTGGCCTGGGCGATCACGAACACCGGTTCCTGCAGATGGGCCTGATCGCCGCTCTCCAGGGCGATGAGCTGCTCCGGGGCCAGGTGCAGGCGATCGGCCAGCTCAGCGACGCCGATGCCCCGACCCTCCCGGGCCCGGCGCAGGCGCTGCCCCAGCTCCACCAGCTCGGAGATCGGTTCCGGACTCGGGAAAGCGGTGGGAGGGGGGGGAGACTCGCTCACGGCCACACTGCGGGAACAACCGATTGCGGCGCAGGCAAAGCCGCCAGACAAAGATATCGTCAAGCAACCCATGGTCCAGGTTTCCAACCTGGACGATTAAGACATGATCGATGGGCGATACTGGATTCGAACCAGTGACCCCTTCCGTGTGAAGGAAGTGCGCTACCGCTGTGCTAATCGCCCGCGTGCCAGCCACCTTGGTTTGTGCCGTGGTTCGTGGCTGCGATCGTCACAGCATAGGACACGGCTTTCCGGCCAGGCAGGGGGCCCGGGGCCGGCCGGGCAACCGCTGGAGCACCGATCAGTCAGCATGGGGCGAGACGTTCGCGCCGCCGGTGCCGCATCCAGGGGAACAGGTCGAGGAGACCGATGTGCTGATCGTCGGCGGCGGGGTCTGCGGCACCGCCCTGCTGTTCGTCCTGGCGCGCTACAGCGATCTCGGCCGGGTGACGCTGGTGGAGCGCTACGAGCGCCTGGCCCAGGTGAACTCCAAGGCCTCGAGCAACAGCCAGACCATCCACTGCGGCGATATCGAGACCAACTACACCCTGGAGAAGGCGCTGGCGGTGAAGCGAACCGCCGAGATGATCGGGCGCTACGCCGCCCTGCTCGAACCTGAGCTGGCCCGGCGCTGCGTCTTCCACACCCCCAAGATGGTGCTCGGCGTGGGGGAGCGGGAGTGCGCCTTTCTGCGCCAGCGCTTCGAGCGCTTCTCCCCCCACTTTCCGGCCATGGAGCTGCTGGAGGCCCCCCAGATCGCCGAGTGGGAACCGGCGGTGGCCGGCAGCGACGGCACGCCGCGGCCGGAGGAGATCGTGGCGATCGGCATCCGCGACACCGCCACGGCGGTGGATTACGAGGAACTCTCCGCCTCCTTCGTGGACCAGGCCCGCGCCGCCCTGGCCGGCAGCGAGCGCCAGCTCGACGTTGCGCTCGGCACCAAGGTCACCGCGATCGTGCCGGAGGGCCCCGACCCGGCAGCGCCACAAAGCTTCCTCGTGGAGCTCCAGGGGGCGGCGGGCACGCGCAGGCTGCGCGCCCGCCAGGTGGTGGTGAACGCCGGCGCCCACAGCCTGCTGATGGCGCAGCGGCTGGGCTTCGGGCTGGAGTATTCCTGCCTGCCGGTGGCCGGCAGCTTCTACTTCACGCCCGCCTGTCTGCGCGGCAAGGTGTATACCGTCCAGAACGACCGGCTGCCCTTCGCCGCCCTGCATGGCGATCCGGATGTGCGGGTGCCGGGCCAGACCCGCTTCGGACCCACCGCCCTGCTGCTGCCGCGGCTGGAGCGTTACGTGCCGGCCTCCTTCTGGGAGTTCCTGCAGGTGCTGCGGCTGGATGGGGCGGTGCTGGCGGTGCTCTGGTCGCTGTTCGGGGTGGCCGACATCCGCAACTACATCCTGCGCAACCTGCTCTACGAGGTGCCCTGGTTGCGGCGGCGCCTGTTCCTGGCCGACGTGCGCAAGATCGTCCCCGGGCTGCAGCTGGCGGACCTGCGCTTCGCCGAGGGTTTCGGCGGGGTGCGCCCCCAGCTGATCGACAAGCGCAACCGTCGCCTGATGCTCGGTGAGGTGAGCATCCCGGCCGTCGACGGCCTCACCTTTCACGTCACCCCATCCCCTGGCGGCACCTGCTGTCTGGGCCTGGCTGAAGCGGACGCGGCCGCCATCAGCGCCCGCCTCGGCTGCCGCTTCGACAGGGAACGGCTGGAGCGGGACCTGCATGAGCCGACCACTGCCCAGGCCCGCTTGTCGGCCTAGGGCTCGGCACCGCCGCGGAACAGGTGGTGATGGCTGGCGGAGTACAGACGGGAGCGGGCAGCGCTGGGGGGCGCCAGCGCCGGGCTGACCACATAGAGGGTGGTGCGGATCAGCTCCTTCTCCCGGCTCACGCGGGCCATGTCGCGGAGGGGCACCACGGCCAGCCACTGGTCGGGCCAGCTCACCCGGTAGCCGATCGCCACGGGGGTGTCCGCGGGGTAGTGGCGCAGCAGCTCCTCCTGAACCTCCTCCACATGGCGGGCGCTCAGGTACAGGCAGAGGGAAGCGCGCAGGGCAGCCAGCCGGGCCAGCGATTCGCGCTCCGGCGTGCCGGTGCGGCCGCCGGCCCGGCTGAGAACGATCGTCTGCACCAACCCGGGGATCGTGAGCTCGGCCCCCAGGGCTGCGGCCGTGGACTGATAAGCGCTCAGGCCGGGGATCACCTCCACCTCCAGATCGGCCTCGGCCAGGCGGCAGATCTGCTCATGCAGCGCCCCGTAGAGGCAGGGATCGCCATCGTGGAGCCGCACCACCCGACGGCCGGCCCGGCCCCGCTCGATCAGCACCGCCAGCACCTCCTCCAGGGTGAGGGTGCTGGTGCGCAGGCTCTCGCAGCCCGCGGGCGCCATGGCGGCGATGTGGGGGTTGATCAGGGAGTCGGTCCAGACGAGCACCTCGGCCTGCTCGATCGCCCGGGCGGCCCGCAGGGTGAGCAGGTCGGGGGCTCCGGGGCCGGCCCCCACGATCTGAATCCGGGCGCTCATGCCGCCACCCCCGCGGGATCGGGCAGCGGACGGCGGCGGCCGTACAGCCACCAGAGGCCCAAGCCGCCCAGGCTGATCAGCAGCAGGCTCATCAGCTGGGCCATGCGCAAGCCCCCCTGGCAGAAGGGGGGCTCGGCGAACAGGCAGAGGGGATCGAGCCGCAGGCCCTCAATCCAGACCCGGCCGCTGCTGTAGGCCATGAGATACACGCAGCTGAGGGCACCGGCCGGCAGCGACAGCTTCCCCCGGCTTGCCTGCTGGAAGAGGCTGAGCAGCAGGCCGCAGACGCCCAGGTTCCAGAGCGATTCGTACAGAAAGGTGGGATGGAAGCTGCTCTGGTCGAGGAAGGCGGCGGGGCGATGGTCGAGGGGGATCGTGAGCTTCCAGGGCAGCTGGGTGGGCAGGCCGAAGGCTTCGGAATTGAAGAAGTTGCCCCAGCGCCCGATCGCCTGCCCGAGGGCCACCGCCGGCACCAGCACATCGAGCAACGGCCAGAAGGCCTGGCGCCGCCAGCGGCAGAACAGAATCAGGGTGAGCGTGCCCCCCAGAAGGGCCCCATGGATGGCGATACCGCCCCGCCAGATGGCGAAGATCTCCAGCCACTGGCCCCGGTATTGACGCCATTCGAGCAGCACGTAGTAGAGCCGGGCGCCGATCACCGCACCGAGCACCAGCAGCGGCAGCAGGTCGGCGATCAGGCCGGCTTCGATGCCGCGCTGGCGGCCCAGCCGGGTGGCCAGAGCCAGACCGAGCAGCACCGCCAGGGCGATCAGCAGGCCATACCAGCGCAAGCCAAAGGGGCCCAGCTGGAAAACCAGGGGCCCCGGCGAGGTGAACACCGCCAGGGAGGCCATCGGGGCGGGACCGGTGAAGGGAAGGGTCAGATGCCCTCCGCGGCCTGCACCTTCTCCACCTGCCGCTTCTTGAGCACCAGCATGATCTGGGCCAGGGCGACGGCCGCGAAGAAGGCGAGCAACCCGTAGATGCGCACCGGATCCTGGAGCACCACTTCAGCATCGAGCTGGCCGAAACCACCGACGTTGGGGTCGTTGGTGAGGGGAGCACCCTGGGCCACCTCTTCGCCCACCGACACTGTGACGGTGGGGCCTGCGGGGATGGTTTCACTGCTGGTGGTGCCATCGGCGGCCTTGATCTCCACCACCGAAGCGCCGTTCTCAGCACTGCTGATCGCGCTGACGCGACCGGCGGCTGGAGCTGTGAAGACGTTGTTGTTGGTTTTGACGCCCTCCGGGGTCACCTGGCCGCGGCCCCGGTTGCCACCGATGTGCAGCTGGTATTTGCCGAAGTGAATGGAGCTGTCCTGGGCCGGATCGGGGGAGAGGATCGGGAAAACGATCTCCTGGTGCTGGTCACCCGGCAGGGGGCCGACCAGCAGGATGTTGGGTTGATCGTCGCTGTACTGGGTGTAGTAGATTCCCTGGGTTTCCTCCTTGAGCTCATCGCTGAGGCGCTCAGGGGGAGCAAGCCGGAAACCGTCGGGGAGCATCACCACGGCGCCCACGTTCAACCCGGTGGGGCTGCCATCGCCGGAAGGCTGCTTGGCGCTGGTGTCATAGGGGAGCTCGACCACCGCCTTGAAGACCGTGTCCGGGAAGACGGCCTGGGGAACTTCGACCCGGGTGGGCTTCTTGGCCAGGTGGCAGTTCGCGCAGACGATCTTGCCGGTGGCCTCGCGGGGGCTGGCGTAATTCTGCTGGGCCCAGAAGGGATAGGCCCAGCTGGGGGCGGCTCCCACGAGCAGCACGCCGAGGGAGAGAACGGCGCTGAGGGCGAGGCCGGTCAGGGCGGAGAGGAGGCGGCGCATGGGCGGAGGGCAGGCGACGGGGGAGCGGGCGGCGGGAGGGGGAGCGATGGGGAGCGGGATCAGGCCCACCAGGCCTTCTCACCCGTGCGGAAATCGGTTTCGGTCCAGGGGCTCAGGAACACGTTGTCGTTCTCGACGGACACGTGGGCCAGGGCCAGGGAGAGCGGGGCGGGACCGCGCACCACCTTGCCGGCGGCGTCGTACTGGCTGCCGTGGCAGGGGCACATGAACTTGTTGGCGGCGGCGTTCCAGGGCACCACACAGCCCAGGTGGGTGCAGATGGCATTGATGCCGTAGGAGCCGATCGACTCGGGGCCATCCACCAGCAGATAGGTGGGATCGCCCTTGAGGCCCTGCACCAGGGAGTAGTCACCCTCCTTGTGCTGGCTCAGCCAGCCGCTGGCGGTCACGGCGTTGCCGAGTTCGTCCTTGGCGCTGGTGCCACCACCGCTGCCGGCGGCCTTGGGGGGGATGAAGTAGTTGACGACGGGATAGAGCGCACCCAGGGCCACGCCGGTGACGGAGCCGAAAGTGAGCAGGTTCATGAATTGCCGGCGACCCATTCCGGGCACATCACCGCTCGCGGAGCCTGCAGGAATCTGGGTCATGGGCAACGTTCCGGGAGTCCGGGCCAACGTGGCGCCCATTATGAACCGTGCGGTTGCCGCCCCGCGGCGGCCCCACGGCCTGGTCCCCCGGGCTGCAACATGCTGTCGCGATCGCCCCTGCCCGTGCCCCCCTCCGGCCCCCCCCTCGATCCCCCGCCCGCTGCCGCCGACGCCGGCGCACCCCTGAGCGCCGCGGAGCTGCTGGCGGTGCTGCGCGGCCGCTGGCAGGCCAGCTACGACCTGCAGCTGATCGTGCGCCGGGGGCGGCTGTATCTGCAGGTGATGTGGGGCTATCTGGAGCAGCAGTCCTTCCCGATGACGAGCGAGGCCTACGGTGCCCATGTGGAGGAGTTGGTGGCGACGCTCAACGGCCTCGGGGTGGCGGAGCAGGTGCGGCAGTGGCTGCGCACCACCCGTGACCGGCCCCGGCTGGGGCGCGCCCTCTCCCTGCCCCTGGAGATCCCGCCGGGCCGCAGCAGCGAATTCCTGCTCTAGGGAGCCCGGCCCGCCAGCGCCCGGCCCGCCGCAGCCCCACCCGGCCGCACCCCCTGCACCAGGGCCACCAGGCCCACGCCGATCAGGTAGAGGGCAGTGATCGCGCCGCTGAGCAGCAGCATCGTCACCGGGTCGGTGGAGGGGGTGAGCACGGCCCCGGCCAGGGCGCTGACCAGCACCACCCAGCGCCAGGCGCGCAACATCGTGGTGGCGTCCAGCAGGCCCAGGGCCCCGAGCAGCAGCTGCAACACCGGCAGCTGGAAGGCCAGGGCGGTGGCGACCATCAGCAGGAGCACGAAATCGAGATAGCGCTCGATCGACCAGATCGGCTCGACCACCTCGGCGCCGTAGCTCACCAGGAAGCGGAGGGCGGCGGGCACGAGCGCCCACCAGGCGAAGAGCAGGCCGGCGGCGAAGAGCACGGTGGATCCCGCCACAGCCGGAGCCACCAGGCGCCGCTCCCGGCGGGTGAGGCCCGGCAGCACGAAGGCCAGCGCTTCGAACAACACCCAGGGCAGGGCGAGCACCAGGCCGGCGTAGCCCGCCACCTTGAGGGAGACGAACAGAAACTCGCCGGGGGCCAGCTGCAGGAAGCGGATGCCATGGGCGGGCTCCTCCAGCAGCCGCACCAGGGGCCGCACAAAGGCCAGGCAGAGGGCGGCGCCGATCAGCACCGCCAGCAGGCTCCGCAGCACGCGACGACGCAGCTCCTCGAGGTGCTCGACGAGGCTCATCTCCACTTCCGCAGGGAAGCTGTCGTCCGGGCTTTCGTCGTGGGGAGGGGTTTCGGTGTCGTTCATGGGCTGCCTTCCTCCGGGACGTTAGGGGCGCCCAGCAGGGCTGTGGCCCGCTCCGGTTCGGCCCAGAGCACCGTGCCACCCCGGTGCCGCACCGTCCCCGGAGCCGCCCCCGGGATCCGCTGCAGCTCCTCCACCGCCACCATCACCACCGGCACCCGCCGGTTGCCGCGCCCCCGGCTGAAGTGGGCGGCCAGGTCGGCGGCGGCCTGGCGATCCGCCTCCGCCGCCAGTTGCTCCGATCCCTTCAGCACCACGTGGCTGCCCGGCAGCTCCTGGGCGTGGAACCAGAGATCGCCGCGGCGGGCCTGGCGAAAGCTGATCCACTCGTTCTGGCGGTGGTTGCGGCCCACCTGCAGCCGCACCCCTCCAGGGCTGCGCAGCTCCAAGGGCTGCGGTTCCGCCAGGCCCCGAGACCGCCGCACCGCCCGCCGCCGCAGGCCCTCCGCTTCGACCCCGCCGGGCCGGCTCCCCAGCACCAGCCACTCCTCCTCCAGGGCGACCAGGGCGGCGTCCCCCTCGGCCTGCTCCAGGTAGGTGAGGCTCGCCTCCAGGGCTTCGAGCCGCTGCCGGTGAGCCTCCAGGCGGGGGCTGATCTGCTCGGCGGAGCGCCGCAGCTTGCGGGCGCGGCGGTAGAGCTTCTGGGCCTCGTCGATCTGGGGGCGGCTGGGGGAGGGCAGGCTGAGCAGGCTGTCGGCCCGCTGGCGCATCTCGTCCCCGGCGGGGATGGCCTCGAGCAGGGCCTGCTGGCGCTCCGCCTCCTGTCGCTCCCGGGCCAGGGCCTGCTGGAGTCGCCGGGCGAGGGTGTCGCGCCGCTGCAGCCGCTCGCGGGCCGTCAGCTTGGCCTGGTAATAGGCCGCCAGGGCGGCATTGATCGGCAACGGGCCGGCGGCCCCGGGGGCGGCGCCCTCCTCCCCCCCATCCCAGCAACGCCAGGCGCCCGCGGGGCTCCAGCGCAGCTGGAAGCGCTCGCCCTCCACCGCCTCGAGCCAGCGGGTCCAGCGCCGGTGCAGGGCCTGCCAGTCGCCCTCGCTGAGGTCAGCCACCTGGCGCCGGGCCAGAGGGGGGCCCTGCGGCTCAGCCTGGGGCGAGAGGCCCTCGCAGAGCTGGAGCACCAGGGCCGGCCCGAGGCCCTGGTAAGCGGCGGGCAGGGCCTTCGCCAGGGGCAGGGGCTGCAGGAGCAGCCGCCGGCGCCAGCTGGCCGGCTCCTCGCCGAGCCGGGGCACCTCCCCCTGCAGCGGCGGCGGCGGCCGGTAGGGATCGCCCGTGCCGATCGGCCGCTGCCGTGACTGGCTCTCGCGCACCTGGTGGGCCAGGGCGATCACCCGCCGTTGCTCGTCGAGCAGAAAGAGATTGCTGCGGCGGCCCATCAGCTCCAGCACCAGGCTGCGCCGCGGCGCCTCGCCCGGGCGGCTGGAGAAGCCCAGCTCCACCACCCGCTCCCAGCCCTGCTGCTCCAGGCTCACCAGGCTGAGGCCCCGCAGGCCGTGCTGCAACTGTCGGGCCAGGGTGCTGCCGTCCCCCTCCCGCGGCGGTGGGGGGATCGCCAGCAGCAGCGGCGCCTCCGGCCGCCAGCTCAGCTCCAGCCAGAAGCTTCCCGCCAGGCTGCGCAGCCCCAGCTGGACGGAGCGGGCATTGCTCTGCTGGGCCTTCTCGAAACGGCTGGGCAGCAGGGCGGGCCGCAGCTCCGCCAGCACCGCCCGCAGCGCGGTGGCATCCAGGGGCTGCAATGGCGCCCCGATCCCGTTCTGACCCCTCTCCCCTGCCATGGCTGCGGCCAGTGGCCGTTTCCCCGCGCCTATGCCCCCATACTCTCGTGGGACGCCCCGCCCGCCCCTCGCCGCAATGCCCAGTTCCGTGCCCGCCGGACGGCTGCTGTTGATCACCGGCCCCAGCGGCGTGGGCAAGGGCACCCTGGTGGCCCGGCTGCGGGAGCGCCATCCGGGGATCTGGCTCTCGGTCTCCGCCACCACCCGCCGGCCCCGCCCCGGGGAGGTGGAGGGGGAGCATTATTTTTTCCTGGAGCGGCGGGCGTTTGAGCAGCAGGTGAGCGCCGGCGGCTTCCTTGAGTGGGCGGAATTCGCCGGCAATCTCTACGGCACCCCCCGGGCGGCGGTGCAGCAGCGCCTGGACGCCGGCCGGACGGTGCTGCTGGAAATCGAGCTGGAAGGGGCTCGCCAGGTGCGCCGCAGCTTTCCCGCCGGCTTCCAGGTGTTCCTGCGGCCCCCCTCGTTCGCCGAGCTGGAGCGCCGCATCCGCGGCCGCGGCAGCGACAGCGAGGAGGCGATCCGCCGGCGGCTGGAGCGGGCGCGGGAGGAGCTCCAGGCGGAGGCGGAGTTCGACGCCGTCGTCGTCAACGACGACCTGGAGCGGGCCCTGGGCGAGCTGGAGCGGCTCTGCGGCCTGGCGCCATGACCATCCAGCCATGACAATGCAGCCATGACAATGCAGCCATGAAAAAGGGCCCCTTGAGGAGCCCCGAGGATCACGATGAACCGGGCGCGGAGCTCAGAGGGGATGGAAGAGGAGATCGGGGAAGAAACGATTGAACTCAATCATGATTCCCGCGGTGATCGTGAACCAGATCGCAGCGAAGACGGGCGCAGTGGTGAGGAATTTCTTCATCGGTCGGGGTGGGGAAGGGCGGCGGGGAAGCGATCAGCGGGGCGACACGGTGATCTTGCTGTCGGCCTCGGTGAGCTTGCCGGAGGTGAGTTCGCCCAGGGCGGCCAGGGGCCAGCGGGCGGCGGCCAGGGTGCTCTTGAAGGCCAGGGGCAGATCGATCTGGATTTCGTGGGTCTGGGCGTCCTTGCGCTGGCGCACGGCCATCAGGTACGTGCGGCCGGCCCAGCCGATGGTGCCGGCCACGTAGAGGAAGGCGATGCCGGGGATCGTGAAGTCGCCGGCGTGGCTCCAGCGGCCGTCCACGACCAGATGGGGCAGGCCGTCGGCTCCGCAGAGGGCCTGGCTGTAACGCTCGAAGCGGGCCTTGGCCTGGTCGGTTTTGGCGGCGGCGGCGCGGGACTGGAATCGGGCACTCTCCGAGCAGGGGGTGAGCCCGCCGATGTCCGCCCGGGCCACGGGGGCCAGGCCGAAGAGCAGGAAGGCGGAGAGGAGGACCGCCATCAGACGGCCGGTGAGGAGTCGGCGCATGGAACGGCGCATGGAGAAGGAGCCGGAATGGGACCTGCCGAGGGGGCAGGATGTCACCAGCGGACAGTAGGGGAGCCGCCTGAGGCCCATGCCCACCGTTCTGGCCGTCGAAACAAGTTGTGACGAGTCCGCCGCGGCGATCGTCTCGGGGCGAACGGTGCTGGCCAGCGCCATCGCCTCCCAGGTGGAGGAGCACGCCCGCTGGGGCGGCGTGGTGCCGGAGATCGCCTCCCGGCGCCACCTGGAGGCCCTGCCGGGTCTGATCGAGCGGGTGCTGGCGGAGAGCGGTCTGCAGTCGCGCCAGCTGGATGCCGTGGCCGCCACCGTCACCCCCGGGCTGGTGGGGGCGCTGCTGGTGGGTTCGGTGACGGCCCGCACCCTGGCCCGGCTCCACGGCCTGCCGTTCCTGGGGGTCCATCACCTGGAGGGGCACCTCGGCTCGGTGCAGCTGGGCGACCCCCTGCCCGAGGGTCCCTATCTGGTGCTGCTGGTGAGCGGCGGCCACACCGAGCTGGTGCGGGTGGAGGGGCCGGGGTGCTACCGCCGGCTGGGCCGCAGCCACGACGACGCCGCCGGGGAGTGTTTCGACAAGGTGGCCCGTCTGCTGGGGCTGGGGTATCCGGGCGGGCCGGCGATCCAGGCGGCCGCGGCCGGCGGGGATGCCCACCGCTTTCCCCTCCCCCGCGGGCGGGTGTCGCGGCCGGAAGGGGGCTTCTATCCCTACGACTTCAGCTTCAGCGGCCTGAAGACCGCTGTGCTGCGCCAGGTGCGGGCGCTGGAGGCCACGGAGGCCCCCCTGCCCCTGGCCGATCTGGCGGCCAGCTTCGAGCGGGTGGTAGCGGAGGTGCTGGTGGAACGCAGCTGTCGCTGCGCCCTCGCGGAAGGGCTCGACACCCTGGTGCTCGTCGGCGGCGTGGCGGCCAACGCCCGACTGCGGGCGCTGCTGGGGGAGCGGGCCGCGGCCCAGGGGCTCGCCTGGCGACTGGCCCCCCTGGCCTGGTGCACCGACAACGCCGCCATGATCGGCCGGGTGGCTGTGCAGCGGCTGGAGGAGGGCCGCGTCAGCCCGATCACCCTGGGGGTATCCGCCCGGTTTCCCCTGGAGGAGGCACACCGCCTCTACGAACCCGATCCCTGCTTCTGATGCCGTTAGGGTGGGGTGTGCTCCGGCACGATCGCGCCCTCGGTCCACCGTCCATGGCACCGGCTGCCCACCACGACGCAGATGCCAACCTTCCGGAGGAGGGAGCGGTGGCAGATCTCGGCGCCGCTGGCGAGGGGCCGATCCCGGTGTCCAAGCAGGAGCTCAACGCCTGGCGGCGGGGCTTCACCCCCCAGGCGGAGATCTGGAATGGCCGCCTGGCGATGGTGGGGCTTTCCGTGGGCCTCACGGTGCTGCTGATCGCCCGGCTGGCCTCCACCCACTCCTGAGCGCCACGGCCTTCAGGTTCGTCCGCGGAGGGCCTGGGAGAGCTCTGAAGGCTTGAGGCTGTGGGATAACGCCTCCTCATCGCTGATCTGGCCCGATTGCACCAGATGCACCAGCGACTGGTTCGCGGTCTGCATGCCATCGAAGCCACTGCGGGCCATGAGCGCCTCAATCTCGTCAAGTTCACCACGTTGGATATAGTCTCGGCAGGCGTCGGTATTGATGAACAGTTCGTGAAAGGCACAGCGTTTACCGTCGAGGGTCTTGACCAGCCCTTGCGAGATCACCGCCAGCAATGATTCAGAAACCTCCTTGCGAATTTCCTCTTTCTGCTCCGGCGGAAACATGCCGATCACCCGCTCAACCGTTCGCACGGCGGAGTTTGTGTGCAGTGTGCCCAGCACCAGGTGGCCGGTCTGGGAGGCCTCCAGGGCGATGGCGAGGGTTTCCTGATCACGAATTTCACCAATCAGGATCACATCAGGATCTTCGCGCAAGGCGGCGCGCAGGGCGGTCTTGAACACTTTGGTGTGCAGTCGCACCTCCCGCTGACGAATCAGGGACTCCCGGCTCTCATGCACGAATTCAATCGGATCCTCAATGGTGAGGATATGGCGCTTCATGGCAGTGTTGATGTAGTCAATGATGGCCGCCAGGGTGGTGGTCTTGCCCGAGCCGGTCGGCCCGGTCACCAGCAGCATGCCCTTCGGACGCTCCGCCAGATCCTTGAGCACCGTGGGCAGGCTGAGATCCTCGATGGTGGCGATCTTCTGAGGGATGAGACGCAACACCATCGCCGGACCCCGCAGGGATTCCATCAGGTTGATGCGCACGCGCACGAAGCCGAAGGCATGGCTGCCGTCATATTCCTTGTCGCGCATGAACAGGTCGATCTCGGCGGGGCCGAGTAGCTCCCGCACCCAGTCGAGGAAGGTGGTGCCGTCGGTCACGGGCCAGCCGGTGCGCACGATGTCACCCCGGTTTCGGAAGCGGGGCTGCTCGCCGACGCCAAGGTGCACATCGGAGAAGTTGCGTTCAAACGCCAGCCGAACAATGCCTTCAAGATTGGCGGGCATCCCCGCCAGATCACCCGACGGGGATGGTTGAAATCGCGCGGAGTCGCCTGGGGAGCGCTCGGCGGGTGGCGGCGGCGGGGGAGCCGGCTGGAACGGGGAGGGGGTCATCGCGACGGGCAATTCGGCCATACCACCACGCAAGCGCCACAGACCAACATCTTTACAGTAGCGTCACTCTAAAGTGATCTCTCCCGTCCGTATGGGGGGAGGTGGAACCAGGGATCCCTAGGATTCAAAGGTCCGCCCCCGCTCCTTGACGGATCCCGTCCACTCCCCGCCCGGCAACTCCACCGGGGATCGCCACGACGCGAGCGGGGCGCCCGTCACGGTTTCGGCCTCCGAGGCGCGCAAGCCGCAGGTCACCCTGGTGCTCGGCACCCGGCCTGAGGCGATCAAGCTGGCGCCGGTGATCCGCGCCTTCCAGCGGCATCCGGAGTTCCACACCCGGGTGGTGCTCACCGGCCAGCACCGGGAGATGGTCAGCCAGGTGATGCGGCTGTTCGGCCTGGAGGCCGACCTCGACCTGGCCCTGATGGCCCCGAACCAGACCCTCACCCACGTCACCTGCGCCACCCTGCAGGGCCTGCGCGAGGAGTTCGGCCGGCAGCGGCCCGATCTGGTGCTGGTGCAGGGCGATACCACCACCGCCTTCGCCAGCGCCCTGGCCGCCTTCTACGAGCAGATCCCGGTGGGGCATGTGGAGGCCGGGCTGCGCACCGACAATCTGTTCGACCCGTTCCCGGAGGAGGCCAACCGCCGCCTGATCTCCCAGCTCGCCCTGCTGCATTTCGCCCCCACCGAGCGCTCCGCCGCCAACCTGCGGGCCTCCGGGGTGGTCGGGGAAACCGTCACCACCGGCAACACGGTGATCGACGCCCTGCTGCTGATGGCGGAAACGGCGCCGGCGCTGGAGATCGAGGGGCTCGACTGGCAGCAACAGCGGGTGCTGCTGGCCACGGTGCACCGCCGCGAGAACTGGGGGCAGCGCCTCCAGGACATCGGCCAGGGTTTTCTGGCGGTGCTGGAGCGCTTTCCCGACACCGCCCTGCTGCTGCCGCTGCACCGCAACCCCACGGTGCGCGAGCCGCTGCAGGCGCTGCTGGGCGACCATCCCCGCGCCTTTCTCACCGAGCCCCTCGACTACGACCGGCTGGTGGCGGCAATGCGCGGCTGCACCCTGCTGCTCACCGATTCCGGTGGCCTGCAGGAGGAGGCGCCAGCCCTGGGCAAGCCGGTGCTGGTGCTGCGCCGCACCACCGAGCGGCCCGAGGCGGTGGAGGCGGGCACCGCCCGGCTGATCGGCACCGACAGCGCCACGATCCTCTCGGAAACCAGCAACCTGCTGGAGCATCAGGGGGCCTACGAGGCCATGGCCCGCGCCCACAATCCCTTCGGCGACGGCCACGCCAGCGAGAGGATCGTGGCGGCTTCGCGGCGCTTCCTGGCCACCCGCCAGGGCGCCTGAGCCGCCGGCCGATCAGCGGCGCTTCTTCGCCCAGGGCGGCAGGTCGATGAACACGCGGGTGCCGTTCTCCAGGCCGGAGAGCACCTGGGTGTCGCGACCGCTGCTGGAGCCGAGCTCCACCGCCTGGAAGCGGGGTTCACGGTCTTTGCCCACCAGCAGCACACCGGGCTTGCCCCCCTCGGTGACGATCGCCACCGTGGGCACCACGGTCTCGGGGGCCATGCGGGCGGTCTGGAAGTCCACGTCGGCGGTCATGCCGATGCGCAGCTCCGGCGGCGGCTCCACCAGGGCCAGCTTCACCTCGAAGGAGGTGACGTTGTTCACCTTCACGGCCCGGGGGGCGATCTGGCGGAGGATGGCGGCGAAGCGCCGGTCGGGGAAGGCGTCGACGCGCACCTTGGCGGGCATGCCCACCCGCAGGCGGCCCAGGTCGCTCTCGGGCACCTTGGCCACCACCTCCAGACCGCGGGCCAGCTCCACCAGCGAGGAGCTGGTGGCCCCCGCCGTGGCGGAGGCGGTGGTGGTGGGGGTGACAAAAGCACCGGCGTCGGCAAAGCGCTGGCTGATCACCCCATCGAACGGGGCCCGCACCATCAGGTCGCCCAGCTCCACCCCCCGCTGCTGCAGCCGCTCGCGGGCCGCCACCAGGGCCGCCTGATCCACCTGGTAGGTGGCGAGGGCGGCGCTGTATTCGTCGGCGCTGATGGCGCCATTGGCATAGAGCTGGCGCCGGCGCTGCCACTCGTTGCGACTGCGGGTGAGCCGCGCCTCGGCGGCGAAGATCTCGGCCCGGAGCTCCCCGAGCCGGTCGGCCAGATCGCCGGCATCCATGCGAGCCAGGGGCTGGCCGCGCCGCACCAGATCCCCCTCCTCCACGAAGATCTCCTCCACCTGCCCCTGGCGCTGCGGGCTGACGTTCACCCGCTCGACAGCATCGAGCTCGCCGCTGGCGGTGACCACCCCCGGCAGGCTCTCCCGTCGGGCCAGCACGGTGTAGGGGGTGAGGTCGGAGCGGGCGGCGGCCAACTGCTGCTGCTTCCAGATCCCCAGGCCGGCGAGGGGTCCGACGACGACCAGCAGGCCAAGCCACAGGCGCTTGCGGCGCCAGGGGGAGCGGCGGGGCGGGGGGCCCGCCGGCCCTGGTCGGGGCTCCCCGGGGGCCCGGAGCGGGGCCAGGGGAACGGGGGCGCCGGGCGCCGGCGCGGGAGCCGGGGCGACCGGCAGGAGGGGGCGGGGAGCTGAAATGGTCTGTTACATCGCTGCGGCAAGTCTCGCGCCTCGGGGGCGTTGCCGGCGGATCGGGCTCGTAGATTCCAGCCCATGCTCAAAGCCGGAATCGTCGGCCTGCCCAACGTGGGCAAGTCGACCCTGTTCAACGCCCTGGTGGCCAACGCCCAGGCCCAGGCGGCCAATTTCCCCTTCTGCACCATCGAGCCGAACAGCGGGGTGGTGGCGGTGCCCGACGAACGCCTGCAGCGGCTGGCGGCCCTCTCCTCCTCCCGGGAGATCATCCCCACAAGGGTGGAGTTCGTGGACATCGCCGGACTGGTGAAGGGGGCCAGCCAGGGTGAGGGCCTGGGCAACAAGTTCCTCGCCAACATCCGCGAGGTGGACGCGATCGTCCATGTCGTCCGCTGCTTCGAAGACGACGAGGTGATCCATGTCTCCGGCTCGGTGGATCCGCTGCGCGACATCGAGGTGATCGAGCTCGAACTGGCCCTCTCCGACCTCGCCCAGGTGGAGAAGCGGCGGGAGCGCCTCAAGAAGCAGCTGCGCACCGGCAAGGAAGCCCAGCTGGAGGATGGCGCCCTGGAGCGCATCCAGAAGGCGCTGGAGCAGGGCGCGCCGGCCCGCAGCGTGGCCCTCAGCGAGGAGGAAGCGCCGCTGATCAGGCCCCTCGGCCTGCTCACCGCCAAGCCGATGATCTACGCCGCCAACGTGTCGGAGAACGATCTGGCCGGGGGGAACTCCTTCGTGGAGCAGGTGCAGGCCCTGGCGGAACGGGAGGGGGCCGCCACGGTGACCATCTCGGCCCAGGTGGAGGCCGAGCTGATCGAATTGCCCGAAGCGGAGCGGCAGGAATTCCTGGAGGGGCTCGGCGTCGAGGAGGGGGGGCTGCGCAGCCTGATCCGGGCCACCTATGCCCTGCTGGGCCTGCGCACCTACTTCACTACCGGCGAGAAGGAAACCCGGGCCTGGACGATCCGGGCGGGCATGACCGCCCCCCAGGCCGCCGGCGTGATCCACACCGACTTCGAGCGTGGCTTCATCCGCGCCCAGACGATCGGCTGGCAGCAGCTGCTGGAGGCCGGCTCCCTGGTGGAAGCCCGTAACAGGGGCTGGCTGCGCAGCGAAGGCAAGGAGTATGTGGTGGCCGAGGGCGACGTGATGGAGTTCCTGTTCAACGTCTGAGGCGGCGGATCGGGCCGGTGGAAACTCCCATGCCGGACTCTGGCGCAACCGGGGCCGAGGCCATTCGCGCCCTGGGTGATCCGGAGGCTTCCCTGGCCCTGGCACGCCAGGAGATCGAGCGCAACCCGGAGGACTGGCAGGGCTACGGGCAGGTGGCCGCGGACCTGGTGGCGCTCGGTCGACGAGGGGAGCTGGAGGCGCTGGGCGCTCAGGTGCGTGCCAGGCTGCCAGAGCCTCTGCTGTCGCAACTCGCCGCTCCGCCGGAACCGGGGGCGATCGGCCGCATCCTGGCCAAGAATCCCCGGCGGGTCGAGCTCTGGATCCGGGCTCTGGTGGATC
This sequence comes from Aphanothece sp., assembly GCA_040381155.1. Lineage (GTDB taxonomy): Bacteria > Cyanobacteriota > Cyanobacteriia > PCC-6307 > Cyanobiaceae > Cyanobium. Next base: position 9,277 of record JBEIHT010000022.1, on the reverse strand, counting down.
CGGCGTTACCACCGGCCCCGGGGTCGGAGGCGGAATCCCTGGCACCCCTGGAGCCCGAGCACTTGCCGGTGCCCGTCCAGTACTGGAGCCAGGGAATACTCCCCGAGCCGCTGGAGGAGATCAGCGCCCGGTGGAGGCCGATCCTGCGGGATCTGGGCCTGCCGGAGCTGCAGCGCTTTGACCGTGCGAGCGCCCGCCAATGGATCGGGGACTGCGCACCGGCCTTCCTGCGCCCTTTCGACAGCGCATATCACGTGGCCATCGAATCGGACGTGTTCCGCGTCGCCTTCGCCAGCCGCTGCGCAATGCTGTACCTCGACTGCGACAACACCCCGACGGAACAGAGCCGCAGGGTGCTCGCCGATGGCCTGAGGGCCCCCGGCTCCACGCTTTATTTCCGCACCACCAGGCCGATCGTCGCCAACGGCCTGTTCCTCAGCCGGCCCCACTGTCCGTTCTTCACCCATCTGGCCGCCGCGGTGCAGGCCGTGGATTTTTCGCTCCTGCCCCAGGACAAGAGCTTTTTCCAGCGGGTCGGCCCCGGCGCCTACAACAGGATCCTCGACGCGCTGATGGCGAGCGAACCCTGCACGGTCGTGCCGGGATCGGGGCCCAGCCGGAGCCCCGTGCTGGCCTTCGCCACCTGGAGCCTTGGCTTCATCTGCGAGCAGCACGCCAGCCGCGCCTCCCCGCCCCAGCCGATCCACCATGGGAGCTGGAGCCGCTGGCAGGAGGACCTCCCCGAGGGCGAGAGGGCCTGAGGCGTCAGACGGGAACGGGATTGTCCAGCAGACTGGGGCCGCAATCGCCGCCATCCCGGCCCATGGCCCAGGCCCCATCCACCCCAGCCGCCACCCGGGCCCGGGTCAGCCGCAGCGGCCTGCGGCTGGCCAGCGGCGGTTTGCGCACGATCGGGCGGGGGGCAGCGGCCGCCGCACTGCTGGAGGCCCCCGTGGCGGTGATCGAGGAATCCCTGGCGGTGCGGCGGGGCTTGAAGACGCCGGAACAGGCCGCCCTGGCTGCCGGCGCCAAGGTGGGTGTCGCCGCCGTGGGCGGTGGCCTCGGGGCCGGCCTGGCCTATGGCCTCGGGGTTCTCGGGGTGGGCAGCCTGCTGGCGCCGGTGGCGCCGGTTCTGCTGCTGGCGGGAAGCGCCACGGTGGTGATGTCCACCGGGCTGCGGCTGCGGGCCGCCTTCAGCGCCGGAGCGGAACGCCAGGCCCTCACCCCCGAACCCCCGGCCGCGTTCATCGACATGGAGCCGGAACCAGGGGGCCAGGGGAGCGTGATCTGGTTCGTGCCCCCGGCCGCCGGTTCCTCCGGCCACGCGGAGACGTGAAGCACCCCACCTTCAACCCGGCCCCCGGGGGCGTGGCTCAGCGAGAATGGGCGCAGCCTGATCGCCGTCGATGACCGCCAAACCCCAACCCAGCGTCGCCCCCGCCCCGGCTCCCCACGATTTCGAGGTGCAGAAGGAGATTCACAAGCAGATCCGCAACGACCCCGACTACGACGATTGGGAGTACGGCACCGAACCCCTGCCCCATGAGGCCTGGGTTGCCCCCGAGGGGGGCGAGAAGCCGGCCGCCTGAGGGGCCAGCAGGCCTCCTCAGCGCCCCGGCGATGCCGCCCCGGGCTGCCCCAGAAACCTGAGCACGGGCAGGGTGAGCAGGCACACGAGGGCCATCCCCAGCCAGAGCCCCACCCCGTGGCCCTGGCCATCGAGCAGCCAACCGGCCACGAGCGGAGCCCCGAAGGCACTGAGGGCGAAGCACTGGGAGAACAGCGCCATCGCCAGGCCCCGATGGCTCAGCGGGGTGAGCTCCACCACCGCCTCGGTGGCCGTGGGCAGGAAGGCGGCCGCCCCCAGCGCCAGGGGCAGCTGGGCGGCCAGCAGCACCACGAACCCGTGATCGCTGAGGGCCGAGAGGGCCAGCATCACGGTGCCACCGGCGAAGCAGCCCAGGCTCAGACCCAGCCCCACAGCCACCGGCCGGCGGGCCATCGCCTGGCCCACGGGCCACTGCAGCAGCACCATCAGCCCCAGCTGCAGACCCAGCAGCAGCGCCCCCAGGCTGTTGGGCAGGGGCGGCCGGCGCAGACCGCCGCGCACCAGATCGAGGGGCAGGGCGCTTTGCATCAGGGCCGGAAGCGCCGTGGCCACGAGCACCACCGCCAGCAGGGGCAGGAGGGGTGGCAACCAGCCCAGGGCCTTCTCGCCCGCGGCAGCGGCGCCCCGGGGATGGGCGGCCGGCAGGGGGCGACGCATCAGCAACACCACCAGGGTCAGCAGGCAGACCATGTCCACGAGGTAGATGGCCCGCAGGCGGTCGAGTCCGGCCAGCACGGCCCCGAGCAGGGCCCCGCCGGCCACCCCGAGGGCATCGGCCGTGCGCACCAGGGCGAAGGCCCGGGCCGAGGCGAGGGGGGGGCAGCTGAGCGGCACCGCCAGCTCGATCGCCGGCCAGAACAGACCGGCGGCGACCCCCAGGAGCAGCTGACCGGCGAGGTAAGCGCCGAAGTGCCGGGCGCCCAGCAGCAGGCTGTCGCCGCCCAGGCCGCACAGCACGGTGAGCAGCACGGGCAGGGAGCAGGGCAGGCCCCGATCGAGCAGGGTGCCGCTGAGGAAGCGACCGAGGGTGCCGGCCAGGGCGGCCAGGGCCACGCCGCCGGTGACGCGGCCGGCGCTGAAGGCCTCCTGATGGAACACGATCGGCGTGAGGTAGAGCACGCCGCCCGCCCCGGCCATGGCGATCAGCCGGATTCGGGCCAGATGCCGCAGCGGCGCGGGAAACTGGAACCACCAGGACCACCCCCTGGCCGCGTCCCGTGCTGCGCCAGACCCTCCGCCCGTCTCCACTTCCGTCACGTCGCCGGGGCCGCCTGGGGTCGATGCTGGTCAGTCTGCTTGTGGCCCTCGTCGCTGCCGGCGGGGCCCGGCCGGTGGCGGCGGCGGAGCAGCTGGACCTGCGGCTGGAGGCCCTGACAATTCCGATCCCCCTGGATCAGCTGGAGGCCCTCAGCCGGGGGGAGCGCATGCCGGCGGGTTCCGGCGGCGAGGAACTGCAGGTGTGGATGAGCCTGCTGCGCCCGCAAAACCAGCGGGATCTGCTGCGCCTGCTGCAGGTGCCCGTGCTGCGCGACCGCAGCTTCGGCCGCCAGTTGCTCGACAGCTGGGCGGGCAGCCAGATGCTGGCGGAGCTGGGCGGCCTGCTCACCACCGCCGATGGCCGCAGCACCACGCCACTGCTGCAGAGCACCCTGCTGCGGCTGCTGGAGGAGGGGCGGGATGTCACGGCGATCGACCTGCTGCGTCGCCTGCCGCCGCAGCGGCTGACCCTGCAGCTCGACGGACTGGTGGCCCTGGCCGAGCGCTGGCGCGAGCAGCTGCGGCAGCAACAGGAGGCCCTGGAGGGGCTGCGACGGCTGGCGCTGGACAGCCAACCGAGCCGACCGCTGGCCTTTGCCGACGGCGATGGGCTGCCCCTGCGCCGTCTGGCCCTGAGCGTGTCCCACCGGGCCGAGGCCCTGCCCCTGGAACTCTGGCCGGCGCGGCCGTCCCTCCAGGAGCCCGGCAAGCGGCGGCCCTGGCTGCTGATGATGCCCGGCCTGGGGGGCACGGCGGAGCAGCTGCGCTGGCTGGCCGCGGCCCTGGCCGACCGGGGCTGGCCGGTGGTGGTGGTGCAGCACCCGGGCAGCGACGCGGCGGCGATGAAGGCGGCGCTGGCGGGGCAGATCCTGCCGCCGGGGGCGGAGACCCTGCCCACCCGTCTGGCGGATGTGCAGGCGGTGCTGGTCGCCCAGCGGCAGGGGCGGCTGGGGATCGAGGGCGACGGGATGGTGCTGGTGGGCCATTCCCTGGGGGGCCTCACGGCCCTGCTGGCGGCGGGCCTGGCGCCGGTGCCGGGCCTGGAGGGGCGCTGTCGCCAGGCCATGGAGCGGCTGCCGATCAACAACCCCTCCCGGCTGCTGCAATGCCAGCTGGTGAGCACCGGCCTGCCGACGACACCGCCCCGGCCGGCGGAACTGCGCGGCGTGGTGGTGCTCAACGGCTTCGGCAGCCTGCTGTGGTCCGGCCGGGGGCTGGCCCCGCTGCCGGTGCCGGTGCTGATGGCCGGCGGCAGCCTTGATCTGGTGACCCCGCCGGTGGAGGAGCTGCTGGGGGTGTTCCTGCCGGCGGGGGATGCCCGCAGCCGGTTGGTGCTGGTGGAGGGGGGCAGCCACTTCTCACCGGTGCGGGTGGCGGCCACGGACGAGGCCCTGTTCCGCCTGGGCCGTGAGCTGGTGGGCCAGGACCCCCGCACCGTGCAGCGGCTGCTGCTGCGCCTGACCAGCGACTTCCTGCAGACCCTGGAGCAGCCGCTGCTGCTGCCCTCCCAGCGCCGGGTGCAGGAGGGGGTGACGGCCTACGTGCTGAATCCGCAGCAGGCGAGGCGCTGGCGGGCGATGCTGCGGCCCTGAGCGCCGGCTGGGCGATGGTGCCCAAGGAAGGGCCGCAACGGGAAGGCCCCCAAACAAGGCTAGTACATAGGAGACCCCAGGGAATTGCCGCCTAAATTTAATATTAATTAACGGTTTCGATCCAGCCTTCCTGCCTCAGTGGGGAATTGGCAAAACTCGGCACAGATGAAACACTGACGTTTTGCGTCGCCCTGCATAGGCTGATCCTGAAGCACAGCGAAAGCCTGCCTCGTATGAGCCCCAAAGAAAACAAGCTGGCAGCAGCCTGGCGCGCAGCATGGCCGGCTTTTGGTCTCGCCGGTCTCAGCTTGCTTGCGGCAAGCCCAGCCTCGGCGACGCCGCCCTCCACAGTAACAGTAGGCGCCTCCGGTGCCGGCAATTACTGTCAATTTAGTATAGTTTTGAACCCCGATCCCTGCAGTCCGCCCCATGTGCCTTCGGATACAGAGTACCGAGTTGGCTATATAGACTATACTACCGGTTCCGGCGAGGTTGATCTCACCTACCGGGGCTTTTTTGTCTTTGACTTGAACAATTCACAGATCAAAAGCGCCGTTTCCGCAGGAGAGCAGGTGGTTGCGGCCACCCTGCGGGCTGTCAATGGCACCATTAAATGCGGCGCCTCCACGACGATCTGCTCCCCGGAGCAGGTGATCAATCTGCATGGGGTGCAGGGAAGCATTGATAACCTGACCAATGGCAGCCTGACCTTCAACGATCTTGGCCAGGGCCCCTCGTTCGGCTTCACCACCTTCCCCGCCATTCTTCCCCCAACAACCGAGAGCTCCTACAGCCTCAATGCCAACGGATTGATGGCGGTGAACAGCGCCCTGCTGGGTCAATTAGCCCTGAGCACGCGGCACGACAAGGAGGTGGGAGGGGTGACGGAAAGCCCGATTTACGTGTATGGGGGTACCCAATTGTACCTTGATCCCACAGCCACAATAAAAACATCTAACATCAATCTGGACTTAACCTTCGGGCCCAAGGCCTCGGCCGTGCCCTCCCCGTTGCCCCTGTTCGGGGCCGGCGCCGCCTTCCGCGTCAGCCGGCGCCTGCGCCGCCGCGCCCGCCAACCCCGCTGACGCTTCAGAAGCGGATGCGGGGATCGAGCAGGGCCACCAGTAGGTCCACCGCCACCGTCACGAGCACCACCAGGGCCGCCACCACCACCACGATGCCCTGCACCAGGGGGTAGTCGCGCTGGGCGATCGCCTCCTGCAGGCGGAAGGCGATGCCCGGCCAGGAGAAGGTGACCTCGATCAGCAGGGCGCCGCCGATCAGGGAGGCCACCGTGATGCCGGTGATCGTGAGCACCGGCAACAGGGCGTTGGGCAGGGCATGGCGGAGCACCACGCGCCGCTCGCTGAGGCCGCGGCTGCGGGCCGCCTCCACGTAGTCGGAGCCGAGGGCGCGGCGCAGGTTGAGGCGCAGGGCGTTGGTGAACACGCCGCTGAGCAGCAGGCCGAGGGTGGCGGCGGGCAGGCAGAGATGGCGGAGCGTGCCGGCGAACTGCTGCCAATCAGCGGCGCGCAGGCTGTCGAGCAGGTAGAAGCCGCTGCCGCTGGGCGGCACCAGGGTGGCGGGGAAGCGGCCGCCCACCGGCAGCCAGCCCAGCCAGACGGCGAACACCAGCTGCACCACCATCGCCGCCCAGAAGGGCGGCAGGGCATAGGTGCCGATGCCGTAGAGCCGCCCGGCCAGATCCAGCTTCCCCTCCGGCCGGGCGATGCCGCTGAAGCCGACCGCCAGACCCACCACCGCCGCCAGCAGCAGGGCCACCACCCCCAGCTCCAGGGAAGCGGGCAGGCTCTCGCGGATCACCCCCAGCACGGGCTGCTGACTGTTCTGGGAGAGCCCCAGATCGCCGCGCAGCAGGTGGCTGAAAAACGTGCCGTACTGGTACAGCAGGGGCTGATCGAGGCCGAGCTGGGCGCGCAGGGCGGCGCGGGCGGCGGCCGGGGCGCGGGGGCCGAGCAGGGCGTCGATCGGATCGCCGGGGGCGACGCGCAGCAACAGGAACACCAGGCTGGCGATCAGCCAGAGCATCAGCGGCGCCAGGGCCAGGCGGGCGGCCACGTAGCGGAGCAGGTCGCTGCGGCGGCTCATCGCTCGCCTCCGGGGCGAGGCATGGCCTGCAGCTCGCCCAGCAGCACCCGGCCGGAGCCATCGAAGCGCGGCCGGCTGACGTGGGGGCGACTCCAGGCCACCGGCGCCACCAGCCAGATCGGCAGGTAGGGGCTGGCGGCCGCCGTACGCCGCTGGATCTCTTCGAGCAACCGCAGCCGGGCGCTGCCATCGATGCGGCTGCTGCGCTGCAGCTCCGCCTCCAGCCCGGGTTCGCCCCAGAAGCTGCCGCTGAGGGCGCTGCCGCCGGCGCGGCAGCGGTTGCCCTCCAGCTTGTCGCAACCGAGCAGGGGCACCAGATAGTTGTCGGCGTCGGGGTAATCGCCCACCCACTCCAGCTGGATCAGGGGGAACACCCCCTTGTCGAGCTGGGCGTAGGCGGTGGTGGATTCCATGCCGCTCACCTCCAGGCTCACGCAGTCGCCCAGGTCGCGGCGCAGCTGGGCCTGCCAGGTGAGGGCGAAGAGCCGATCGCTGGGGATATCGGAGCGGAAGGTGAGCGGCAGGCTGAGGCGGCGGCCGTCGCAATAGCCCGCCTGTCGGAAGAGGCGGCGGGCGGCGGCGGGGTCGTAGTCGGGCCAGGCCTTGGGGGAGGAGCCGGGCAGGGTGGGGGGCAGCAGCTCCCGCAGGGGGGGCCGCAGGCCGAGGCTCACCCGGCGGCTGATCGTGGGGCGATCGAGGCTGCGGGCCAGGGCCTGGCGCAGGCGGGGATCCTGGAGCGGCGGCTGGTCGGAGAGCAGGGAGAGGAAGCCGATTTCCAGGGCCGGACCCACCGCCTCCCGCAGCCGACCGGCGAGGGCGTCGCGGTGCAGGGCCTGCTGGTGGTCGATCTCCAGGCTGCTGGAGAGCAGCACATCCACCTCGCCGCTGCGCAGGGCGCCGAACAGGGCGGTGGAGTTGCTGAGGGTGACGAGTTCGAGGCCGCTGTTGCGGGGGCGCGGGCCCCAGTAGCGGGGCCAGGGCAGGAGGCGCTGCTTGGGCCCGCTGAAATAGGCCAGCCGGTAGGGGCCGGTGCCGACGAAGCGGTCGTTGAGGGGCTTGTCGCGGTGGCGGGCGTAGGCGGTGGGGGAGACGGGGGTGAGGAAGATGGAGCTGAGCAGGCGCGGCAGGGGACTGAAGGGGCGCTTGAGCTCCAGCTCGATCTCATGGGGGCTGAGCACCCGCACCGCCGCCACCCGGCCGCTGAGCTGGTAGCCGAGGGTGCCGAAGGCCATGAAGCGCCGCAGCGAGAAGGCCATCGCCTCGGCGTCGAAGGGGGTGCCGTCGTGGAAGAGCACGCCCTGGCGCAGGGGGATGCGGGCCCGCAGGCCATCGGCGCTGAGGCGCGGCAGGGCGGTGGCCAGCCGCGGCTCCAGGCGGCCATCGCTGCGGATGGCGTAGAGGGGATCCCCCAGGGCGCTGAGCACCTGAAGCTGGCCGACGCGGGAGGCCTGGGCGGGATCGAGGCTGTCGATGCGGCTGCGGCTGGCGATGATCAGGGTGCCGGCGCCGCGGGGCGGCTGGCAGGCGGCCAGGGGAACCAGCAGCGCCAGGCTGAGGCCCAGGGCCAGCGGTCGGGGCGGGGCGAGCGGTCGGGGCGGGGCGAGCGCGGGGAGCGGGGGCCGGAGGGGGGGCACGGGACGGGGGTCAGAGGGTGCGGAGGCAGGCGGCGACGCTCTCCACGTCGTCGAGCGCCTCGATCGCCGCCAGGGCCTCGCGGAAGCGGGCCTCCAGCACCTCATGGCTGATCACCACGATCTCGGCGGCGCCGGCCTGGGCCTCGAACTGCACGATCGACTGAATCGAGACGCCGGCGTTGCCGAAGCAGCTGCCGATGCGGCCGATCACTCCGGGTTCATCGCGGGTGCGCAGGCGCACGTAGTTGCGGTGGCGGGTGCGGGAGCCGTCCACCAGCTGGCAGCGCCGCCAGCTGGTGGCGGCGAGCAGGGGATCGAGGCCCACGCCCGGGGCATCGCCGCCCACCTGGCGGATGCCGGCGATGTTGAGGATGTCGGCCACCACAGCCGAGGCGGTGGGGCCGGCGCCGGCTCCCGGGCCGTAGAACATCACCCGCCCCACCGGATCCCCCTCCACGAGGATGGCGTTGTTGACGCCATGCACGCCGGCCAGGGGATGCTGGCGGGGCAGCAGGGTGGGGTGCACGCGCACGGCGAGCGGCAGGGGGTCGTCCGCGCCCTCGCCGTCGAGGCGCTCGGCCACCGCCACCAGCTTGACGACGAAGCCGAGCTGGCTGGCGTAGGCCACATCGCGGCTGTCGAGGCGATCGATGCCCTCGGTGGGGATCTGCTCGCGCGGCACCGGACCGCCGTAGGCCAGGCCCGCCAGGATGGCGATCTTGTCGGCGGCGTCGGCGCCCTGCACATCGGCGGCGGGATCGGCCTCGGCATAGCCGAGGCGCTGGGCGTCGGCCAGCACGTCGGCGTAGGCGGCCCCCTCATCGGCCATGCGGCTGAGGATGTAATTGGTGGTGCCGTTGATGATGCCGCTCACCCGCTGGATGCGATTGCCGCCGAGGGATTGCTTGAGCGGCTCGATGATCGGGATGCCGCCTCCCACCGCCGCCTCGATCAGCACGTACACCCCACGGGCGCTGGCGGTGGCGGCGATCTCCTCGCCATGGCGGGCGATCACGGCCTTGTTGGCGGTGACCACGGGCTTGCCGGCGGCGATCGCCCGCAGGATCAGGGAACGG
>JBEIHT010000021.1:0-33951 GCA_040381155.1 Aphanothece sp. | reverse complement strand
GCCATCAGCCTGGTCTGGCGCCAGGATCCGCTGCGCCTGGAGCAGCGGCGCCGCGAGCGGCTCGCGCGGGAGCTGGCGGCCCTGACGGAGGCCCTGGCCGCGGCCACCAGCGGGCGGGAGGCGGCGGAAATCCAGGCCCGCGAGCGGCAGGCGGAGCTGGAGATTCAGAACGCCGAGAAGGAGTTGCTCAGCTCCCAGCTCGGGGATCTGCAGACCCGGTACGACGACCTGCTGGCCCAGCTGGCCACCCTGGCCGCTGAGCGCGACGACCTGATGGGGGAAGTGATGGTGCGCCAGGCCGAGATGGATCGGCGGGAGCTGGACCTGGCTGCCCAGGCGGAGGCCCTGGCCGCGGCCACCAGCGACCTGCAGGCTCCCCGCCCGCGGCGCGGCGACCTGCGGGTCTGCACCGACCCGTCGGATCCCCACTACGGCACCCTGCAGGTGCTGCTCTCCGGCCCCGGCGAGCCGGAGCTGTGGGAAGCCGCCGTCGCCCCGCCCCTCAGAGGTTCTCCAGGGCGTACTCAAACTCCCGCCCCACCAGCTCCGGCTCCAGGGGACCCGGCTCCAGGCGCCCCCGGATCGTGAGCAGCCGGCAGCCCTCGTAGTCCCATAGCTTGAGGGCGTGGCGCAGCTCCTGGGGTTCGATCAGGCGCCCGTGCACCACATACCAATCGCTGAAGTGGGGGCTCAGGTCGGCGTGCAGGCGCCGACCCTCCGCCAGGTAGGTGAGCACGGCCCGCACCCGCGTCTGCCCCAGGCGGGCGGGACCGCGCACGTGGCGCACCAGCTCCGGGTACTTCATGCTGCAGCGCCGGCTCCAGTCGTAGTCCGCCCGCAGCTCGGCGCGCTCCTCGGGGCCGCGCAGCACCACCGCCCCCTCCACCAGCCGCTCGAACGGGTCGATCTCCCCCTCCGGACCCTCGAGGCGGAGCTGGAAATGGGGCAGGCGCACCCCCAGCAGCGTCAGCAGCTCCCGGTGCAGGGGATGGGACGAGGTCCGGATGGCGGCGCCATAGGCCCGCCGCTCACCGGGGCCCACCCGCCAGGGGAACTCCCCCTCCCGGCCCCGCAGGGGCAGCTCGCCGATCACCAGGTCGTCCGGCGCCAGCTCCAGCGCGCAGTCGCCGGGGTCATCGTCAAAGAGCAGCTGGGCGCCGGGGTCGACGAGCGCCAGGCTGCGGGCCGCCAGGCTGCCGGCCCCCGTCAGCCGTGGCGCCCGCAGGCGCACCCGCCGGTGCCGTTCGGCCTCCAGATCCAGGCTGGCGATCGTGGTGGTGAGGGTCTCCAGCAGGCGCTCGATCGTGGCGTTGCGCCCGAACCAGTCCCAGCAGGCCTGGGACATCCGCTCCCACTGCTCCGGGGACGTCTCCGCCACGAGACGGGGCACGTCCTCCGCCCGCTCGGCCCGCCGGAAGTGCAGCCCCTCCTGGAGCGGCTCGGGGTAATCAACCTCCAGGCCCTCGCTGATGATCAGTGGCGTGCCCAGGGCGAGGCATTCGATCTCCCGATAGCACTTCGGGCCGTTGCCCCGGAAGCAGACGCCGAAGCGGCTGCGGCGGATCAGGTTCAGATACTCGGGAAGGGGGAAGGGGTTGGGCTCCCCGCGGTTGAGGCGGTCGGCGCAGGCGTAGAGATCGATCCGCTCGCCCCAGCCCCGGAAGCGGTTGCGGAAGTACTCCTGCGTCTCGTTCTCCACCGAGCCGGCGAACAGGCTGCCGATGGTCCGCCGCTGCCAGCCCTGGCGGCCCTCCCGGCGCAGGGTCTCCAGCAGAACGGGGGCGTAGCCCCAGTAGGGCAGGGTGTGGTGGCGGGCGCTGGGGAGGTGGTGCTGGTTGGCGAAGAAAGCATGCCGGTAGGGCACCTCCCCGACCCAGCGCGGCGGGTTCCGCTTGCCGTCCTGGAGGTTGATGATCTGATCCCGCTCGAACAGCAGCACCTCCCCCTCCTTCCCCCACCAGTAGAAACTCCCCTCGTGGAAGCGCAGCTGGACCCGGCCGCGCTGATACCACTCCAGAACGATGTCGTGGAAGGCGCATTTGCGGCTGCGCCAGAACCAGCGATCCTCCGGCCCGTGCAGGGGCACCAGCACGGTGGGCAGCGCCGCAACGCCTGGCGTCGCGTCCCGCCGCACCCCGGCGGCCGGCGTCTCGATCCGCCCGAAGCAGATCGCGCCAAGCCGGAGCCGATGGGCCTCCAGCGCCCGCTCGCTGCGCCGCTGGATCTCCTCCTCCGGCATCGCCGCCAACCGTTGCGGCAGGGAGTCCAGCTCCGCGGGGGGATGCACCACGGCGATCGCCTCCCAGTCGATTCCCTCCGGCAGGGCCAGCTCGTCGCCCAGGAGCACCGGAATCGCGCCCACCGCCAGGGAATCCCACAGCCGCTCGCTGTTCGGCCCCTCCCCCGCCGGGCAGAGGCTGAACTGCGAATCGCTGAGCAGGCGGTCATGGCGCTGCCAGGCCTCGCCCTGGCGGGTCGTCTCCTCCGGCCAGTCCGGGCCGATCTCCACATGCCAGCGATGCTGGTGATGCAGGGCCGCCAGCCGCTGCCGCAACGCCGCCCCCACGCCGCGGGCCTCCCCCTGGAAGCTGGCCAGGAACGGACGGTGCTGCACGGGTTTGACCGCCAGCAGCGGCCGCATCGCCGGATCCTCCCCGGCGAACGGGGCGAGATGCCAGGAGCGCAGCCGCAGCCGGCCCAGCTGCTCCACCCCCCGGCGTCGGTGGGCGAGCCAGAGGCTGGTGACCCCCGCCGCCTCGAACAGCTCCACCCGCTCCAGGGCCCGGGGATGCTGGCAGACGCTGTGCACCTCCAGCTGCAGCCCGAACTCCCGCAGCGCCTCGGCCAGCGCCTCGCTGCGGCCCCGATGGGCGGCCAGCAGGGTCTGGGGCACCCGGCCAGTCTCGAGAAAGCTGGTCCAGGGCAGCCCCAGATACTGGTGCAGCGTCTGCCCCTGCCGCTGCGGGCCCCGCAACAGCCCGTGGGCCTGCCAGGCCCGCTCCTCGGTACGTGAGCCCGGCCACCAGTGGAGGCTGTCATCGCCATGGCGGGGGGCCGCCGCGATGCGATCCGGCCGAAGCTCCAGCCGGGGCTGGCCGAAGCCCCAGAGGAGCAGGCCGAGGCGATCGTCGCGGGCCACCGGCAGCTCCCCCGCCGGACACCACCAGAGCCCGGGCCAGAAGGGGTCCTCGAAGAGGACCTGGTCCCCTTCTCCGGCGTCCGGCGCCAGCCGTACCCGGAAGCGGGGGCCGAAGCGGGCCAGGGCTGATTGCCCCGCCCCCTCGCCGGCCTGCCGCGCTCGCCAGCGCAGGGCAGGGGCCGTCTCCTGGGGCTCGGCGATGCGCCGCAGGCTCTTGCTTCGCCCCACGGACTCCGGACCGAAGAGCACCAGCTCCAGGCCCTCGCCCTGGCGCCAGTGCGTCGCCCCGGCGTCGTTCAGCCGCAGGCGCAAGTGCCGATGGGGGCCGCCCTCCGGCTCGCGCAGGGGCAGGAAGGTGCGGCCGCCGCCGCCCTCCAGCGGCGCCCGGGCCGGCTCCAGCAGCGGCGTGACGCTGCCGTCGGTGGCGACGGAGACCAGTTCCAGCTCCAGGCCCGCGGGGCTGCGGCGCGGCAGCCGCACGCAGGCCGCGCTCAGGGGGGTGGGACCGAGCAGCTGGATCGTCATCTCCCCCGCCGCCAGCTCGGCCAGCGGCAGGAAGAGGGTGTCCTCGCTCGGCCAGGTTTCCCCTTCCGGCGGCGGCTGGGTGTGGCCCGTTCCCAGGGCCCCGCGACTCCAGCAGAGCTCGTTGAAGCGCTGCTGGCGCTGGAACGACTCCGCCAGGGCCCCTTCAAGGGGCAGCAGGCTCTGCTGGCCCCCCCCCACCCCCTGCCGGTTCACCACCAGCCCGTGGCTGGGAGCGGCGGCGCGGGTCCAGAGGGTGTGCTCCAGGTCGGAGGGTTCCGTCGCCGTCAGGGCCGGATGCACATAGGTGACGCTGCCGTAGAGGCGGTCGTCGCTCTTGTCGTAGCCGCGCTCCGTGGCGGCCTGGTGATGGACGCTGCGCACGTGGTAGCTGGGATTGTGGAGTGTGAAGCCGTGGCTCCACATCACCGAGGCGATGCGGTTGTCGCAGCCGGGGAATCCGAGCGGGAAGCCACAGGTGTGCAGCAGGGCGGCGGAGATCGGCGCGTCGCCGCGCACCCCCCAGCAGTCCTGGGTCCAGTGGGGGAAGTCGTTGAGGCGGATCGCCCCGCCCTCGGGGTCCTGGCTGTAGCGGGTCAGGGCCAGGAAGGTTGCGGGGCTGTCGAACACGCGCTCCAGCACCTCCAGACCCTCGGTCAGCTGGATGTCGGCGTTCACCAGCAGGGAGATGGTCTGCGGGTCCCGCTCCACCCGGGCCAGCCAGTCGGCATAGGTGAGGCGGGTGTCGAGCGGGATCACGCGACAGGGCACCGGCCCGCTGGGCGGCGTCGGCGCCCCCGCCTCCAGGAAGAGCACCAGCTCGCTCAGCTGCGGGTGGTGGCGATGGCTCTCCAGGCAGGTGTCGATCTCCCGCTGCCGCCGGGGGTCGCTGGCGCGGTAGTACTGGCTGTGGAGAACGATCCGCATGGCGGCCCGCATGGCGGCGTGCCCGAGGCCCCGCCCGGCCTGGCGAACGCTAGCCGCCGCCTGTTTCGCTGTTTATCGCTGCTTCGCTTCGAAGCAGGTGCGCTGCCGCGCTGCCCGCAGGGCGCGCGCGGCGAGCCACTGCCGCGCCCGGCCCTCGAGCGGCTCGATCGCCCGCAGATGCTCCAGCAGGCCGCCACCGTCAGCGCCTTCCCAGCTGGGGGCCAGCTCGTCCCACAGCCCGGGCTGATCCGGCAGCAGCCACGCCCGCGCGGGCAGGGGCGGGCGGGTTCCGAGAAACACCGGCAGCGCGCCGGCGGCCAGGGCGCACCAGAACCGGCCCGGCTCCGCCGTCGGTCCGCCGGGGAGGAGGGCAAAGCGGCAGTGGGCGAACAGGGCCGCGTCCGCGTCGGCGCTCGGGGGGGCGGGATCCGCCGCCAGGGCCTCCAGGCGCACGTCGCTCTGACCCGCCAGGCCCGTGAGGGCCTCCAGGGTCTCCCGCCCGCCCCGGAAGCCGGCCAGCAGGGGGCGATCGCTCCAGTCCGCGGGGCTGGCGCCAGCGGGCTCCGCCCCCGCCTCCCCGGCCAGGGCAGGCCAGAGATGCAGACGCAGGCCCGCCAGCTCCCCGGCCCCCTCCCCAGGCTCGCCGCCGGGATCGCTGAGCCACACATCGCTGACCCCGAGCCGGCGCCAGAGCTCGCCCAGGTTCTGCCAGTGCCGCGCCTGGCAGACCGTGTGAACCCGCAGCGACCGGCCCGCTGCCGCCAGCACCGTCGCCATCGCCCGGATCCGGGAGCCATAGGCCTCCAGCAACCGCTCCGCCCGCTCGCCCCCGTCCAGGCAGCCGCTCCAGGGCAGGCTGAGGAAGGTCTGGGCCCCCTCCTCTCCCCCCGCCCCGGACACCCAGCGGCCATGCCGATGGCGCGCCGCCGCCTCCAGCGGCGCCCCCTGCCAGTGCAGCGCCGAGCCCGGGTGCGCAGGGCGCTCCGGGATCCCATCGGCTTTCCACTCCAGCAGGGGCGGCACGAAGGCCTGGGTGAACCAGTCCGCGCTGCTGTCGCCCCGCAGACCCGCCAGCCGTCGCGACGTGGGCCAGAACCGATCCACCGCCACCAGCCCCTCGGCATCGCTGCGCAGTTCAAAGCGATCCCCCCAGCGCCGCAGGGGTGTCCCTTCGCGGCTGGCCGGCTGGTTCTCCACCAGCAGGCGCAGCTCCGCGAACGCCTCCCGCAGCACGCCCAGCTCCGCCGTCCCGTCCTCCGCCAGGAGGCGAAGGTGAAGCCAGGCGATCGGCTCGGGGGGCCACGGCCCCGGCAGCCACAGCTGCCCCTCCACCCGGCCCCGGCGGATCAGCCCCTGCCAACTCCGCTCCCCCGGGCCGAAGCGCAGCTCCAGCCGCAGCCCCGCCGGGAGCGCCTGGGGCAACCGCAGGGCGAGGCCCAGCAGCCGCCGCGGCCGCAGCAGGCGGATTCGGCGGCCTGCCCCCCGCAGCGTCGCCAGGGGCAGGAACAGGCCAGCCGCCCAGCGGGGCGGGGCGGGGTCGCTGCAATCCGCCGCCGCCGCCGGGGGGCCCAGGGCCATTTCCCAGGCGGGCAGCGGACTGGCCTGCGGGGAGCTGGCGCTGAGGGCCAGCCAGTCCTGGAAGGGGGTCTGCCGTTGGCCTGGGGCGAACGAGGGTTCCCCCAGCGTGCCCAGGGCCTGCAGAGCGCCCTCGCCGCTGCGCGGCTCCACCTGAATCAGAAGCCCGCCGCTGCGCTCCGGCTGCCGGCTCCAGATCCGCTGCTCCAGCTCCGAGACCTCCCCCGGCGCCAGGCTCGGGTGGACGTGGGTGCAGGCGCCGAACAGGCGTTCGGGATGGCGGTCGTAGGGGCCGGCGCGCTGGCGCTGGTGGTGCAGCGCCCGCAGGTGGAGGAGCGGATTGCACAGCTGGAAGCCATGGCACCACAGGGCGTGGGCGAGGCGGTTGTCAGCGCCGGGGCGGCCCAGGGGAAGCTGGGCGGCCGCCTCCAGGTCGGCCTCAATGGGCGCATCGCCGCGGATCGCCCAGCAGTCCTGCCGCCACTGGGGATGGCTCTCCAACCGCGCTTCCCCCGAAGCGCCATCCGGCTCCTGGGGGGTGAGGGCCAGCACCACCTCCGGGGCGTGCAGCAGCCGCTCCAGCCGCTCCAAGCCGCGCTCGAGAAGAATGTCGGCATTGGCGAGCACCACGATCGCGTCGGGTCGCTCCCGGGCCAGCCGCAGCCAATCGCTGAAGCGCAGCCGCCGCGCCAGCGGCCGGAACTCCACGGGCACGCTGCCCCGCGGCGGTGAGGGGGCCCCCGGCTCCAGCCACACCACCGCTTCCGCCAGGGCCGGATGGTGCAGGTTGCCGCTCAGGCAGTGGTCGATCTCTCGCTGGCGCTCGCGGTCGACGGCGCGGAAATACTGCAGGCAGAGAATCGTGCGCATTGCCCCGCTCCTGGGCCCAGACCTAGCATCCGCCTATCCAGGGTCGTCGACGTGATTGAGCTACCGCCCGGTCGCCCCTGCCTGAGCAGCGAGGAGATGAACCGATTGATCCGCCAGCAGGCGATCGGCCAGGCAATTGTTCGCACATTATTGATTGATGCGATCGCACGATCCATCCCCCTCGATCCCCAGGAAAGCGAGCAGCTCATCGAAAAGTTTCTGCAGAATCGCCAGCTCAGCGGTACGGATCCGCGACGGGCCTATCTCGAAGCGGAGGGCATCGATGACGCTGATTTAGGCTGGCGTGCCACCACAGAGCGGCGCCTGCAGATCCATCGCCATCGTCAACACGGCGAGGATGTGGAGAGCCTCTTCCTGGAGCGCAAACTCGAACTCGACCAGGTGATCTATTCCCTGATCCGGGTCGGCGATGCCGATCTGGCGGCCGAGCTGCATCAACAGATCCTGGAGGGCGAGGCCGATTTCGCGTCCCTGGCCCGACTTCACTCCCTCGGATCGGAGCGCTTGCGGCGCGGCCTGGTGGGTCCGGTTCCGCTGGCGGCGGCCCATCCTGAACTGATGCACCGTCTGCGCAGCGGCGACCCCGGGCAGCTGTGGGATCCGTTCTTCGTGGTTGATGTCTGGCTGCTCGTGCGCCTGGAGGAACGCCTGCCGGCGGAGCTGAACGAGGATCTGCGTCAGCGGCTGGAGCAGGAGTTGTTCGAGCGCTGGCTGGAGGCTCGGGTGCAGGCCGTCCTCGCTGGCGAGGAGCTGGTGAGCCCCGACCTGGCCTGACCGGAGATGAACGCCTCCCCCTCACCTCGGCAAACCGAACCGGGCTCCCTTGGCGAAGAGGCGGTGCTGCCGGAGTGGATCCAGGGGTTCGCCCCCTTCCGGGAGCTGCCCAGCCCGGCCCTCGCCGCCCTGGCGGCCGCCGCTGGCCTGCGCCGTTTCGCCGTCGGCGAAACCCTGATGCGTGACTCCGCCTCGGCCGAAGGGGTCCTGCTGGTGCTGCAGGGGCAGGTGCGGGTGATCACCCCGGCTCCCGGGGGGACGCGCACCCGCACCCTCGAGCGCCTCGGCCCGGGGTCTGTGCTCGGCTGGTGCTCCCTGGTGAGCGGTCACCCCCGGGAGAACCTGCGGGCCATGGAACCGGTCACGGCCATCCTGCTGCCGTCCGCCGCCTTCCTGCCCCTGCTGGACCGCCAGCCGGAGGTGGCCCGCTGGTTTCACCGCCAGCTGCCCCTGGCCGAGCTGCACCAGCTGCTGGCGGAACTGGTGCGGGAGCGGCCGGCCTATGCGCCCTTCCTGGAGAACTGGATGGAGCGGGAGCTGGGCATCGAGCTCTACAGCGGCCGCGGCGATGAGGCCGCCCCGGCGGCGCTCAATCCCGCCCGGCTGTGGGTGATCAGCAGCGGTGGGCCGCTCGGCCGGGAGTGGACCCCCACAGAGGCCGCCGCCCCGCGCCCCGATGCCGGCAGCCTGCCCTGGCTGCGGCTGGTCGGGCTGCCCCATCCCCCCGCCCCCGCCCCCGATTCCGCACCCGCCGCCCCGTCGGCCCTCCCCGCGCCGCCCCCGCCGCCGGAGCGGGGCGCCGCGCCGGAGCCGGCGCCGGAGCCGCTGCCGCCCCTGGATCCGGAGCAGGCCGGCCGCGGTCCGCTCCGCCTGCGCCGCTCCAGCGGTCCGCGCCAGGTGCCCCTGGCGATCGCCCAGGCGCTGGCCCGGCACTTCCAGGTGCCCCTGCAGCGCGACAACCTGCTCGACGCGATCGATGCGTTGCTGCGCCGCCAGCCCCGGCTGAATCTGCTGAACATGGGGCAGCTGCTCGATTCGCTCGGCCTGCGCCTGGTGCTCACGCGCGTGCCGATCGACCGGCTGCATCGCCTGCCCACGCCCGCGGTGCTCGAGCAACACGGCCAGCTGGTGCTGCTGGAGGGGGTGGACGGGCAGGGGTGGGCGCGCATCCTGGAGCCGGAGCTGGGTCCGCTGCGGGTTCCCCCCGAGGACCTGGACTGCCAGGAGGGGCGGCTGGAGGTGCTGCTCCCCTCCCGCCGCCTGAACAGTCCGGAGGATCGCTTCGGCTGGGGCTGGTTCCTGCCCTTTCTGCGTCCGCACCGGCGGCAACTGATCGAGGTGCTGGCCGCCTCGTTCGTGGTCAACCTGCTGGCTCTGGTCACCCCCCTGGGCCTGCAGGTGCTGATCGATCAGGTGGCGCGCTACCAGAACATGGGCGCCCTGATCAGCATCTCCGCCCTGTTGCTGCTGGCCGGGATCGCCACGGCGGTGGTGCGCACCCTGCGCACCTATGTGTTTGCCCAGCTCACCAACCGCATCGACCAGGACGGCAAGGCGACGATTCTCGACCACCTGGTGCGGCTGCCGCAGGACTTCTTCGATACCCGGCCGGTGGGGCAGATCACCTTCTACTTCCAGATGCTCGATCGGCTGCGCGAGTTTCTCGTCGGCCAGAGCCTGACCACGATCGTCGATTTCGGCTTCGCGATCCTCTACTGCTTCATCCTGCTGGCCTTCAGTCCGCTGTTGACGCTGGTCACCCTCAGCACGCTGCCGCTGATGATCATCCTGGCGCTGGTGAGCGGCCCGATCTACGAGGGGCAGATCAAGCGCTCCCTCACCGAGGCGATGCGCACCTATTCCTATCTGAACGAAGCGATCACCGGCATCCAGACGATCAAATCCCAGAACGCCGAGCTGAAAACCCGCTGGGAATTCCAGAATCGTTATGCTCGCTTCATCGGCGAAGACTTCAAGCTGAAGTTGACGAGTGAATCCGTCAATAACATCGCCAGCTTCATCAATGATCTCAATGCCCTGCTGGTGATTGGCTTCGGCATCTGGCTGGTGATGAAAAACCAGCTCACCCTGGGTGGATTCATCGCCTTTCGCATCATCGCGGGCTACATCACCCGGCCCCTGGTGCAGGTGGTGCAGACCTGGCAGCAGTTCCGCGTCACCAGCCAGCAGATCCGCATGGTGGGCGATGTGGTCAACCGGGTCACCGAGCAGAGCGAGCGGGAAGCCAGCAACATCCCGATGCCGCCGATCCGCGGCGAGGTGCGCCTGGAGGAGGTGAACTTCCGCTTCCGCGAGGACGGTCCGCTCGTGCTGCACAACATCAGCCTGGCCATCCCGGAAGGCTCCTTCGTGGGCATGGTTGGCGGATCGGGCAGCGGCAAGAGCACGCTGCTGAAACTCCTGCCCCGTTTCTACCGTCCTGAACGGGGCCGGGTGCTGATCGATGGCCTGGATGTCAGCAAGGTGGAGCTCTATTCCCTGCGTCGCCAGATCGGGGTGGTGCCCCAGGACAGCCTGCTGTTTGATGGCACCATCCGCGACAACCTCCTGCTGGTCAAACCCGACGCCACGGTGGAGGAGATGATCCAGGCTGCCCGCATCGCCTGTGCCCACGATTTCATCATGGAGATGCCCCTCGGCTACAACTCCAGCGTCGGCGAGCGGGGGGCCGGGCTCTCCGGCGGCCAGCGCCAGCGGCTGGCCATCGCCCGGGCGGTGCTTCAGAACCCCCGCCTGCTGGTGTTCGATGAGGCGACCAGCGCCCTTGATGCCCGCACGGAACGGGAGCTCTGCCGCAACCTGTTCGAAGCCTTCCGGGGGCGCACCGTGTTCTTCATCACCCACCGGCTGGGCACCGTGCGCCATGCCGATCGCATCGTGATGATGGATCGGGGGGTGGTGATGGAAACCGGAGGCCATGGGGAGTTGATGGCCAGGCGCGGCTGGTACTACGCCCTCTACCAGAGCCAGAACCGAAGCGGCGAGGACCTCAACTGATGGCCCGCCCGGCGTCGGAGGAGGAGTGGCAGTTCAGCGAGATCGTCCATCTGCGCCGCAGTGGCATCAGTTCCTCGGCGCTGATCTGGGCGGCGCTGGGGATCACCCTGGCGGGGGCGGCCTGGGCTGTGCTGGCTCCCCTGTCGGAGACCATTGCGGTGTCCGGCAAGCTCGAGCCCACCCGCAGCACCCTGCGGGTGGACGCGCCGGTGCCCGGCCTGGTGGAGGCGGTGCTGGTGCGCGAAGGGCAGCGGGTCCGCGTGGGGCAACCCCTGCTTCGCTTCGATCTGCGCGAACCCCGCAGCATCCTGCAGGCGGCCGAGGCGGTGCGCGAGCGGCTGCGCGACGAGATCGCCGTCAACCGTGCCGCCCTGGGGGAGATCGGCGCCGGGGGGCTGAGCGCCAACCAGCGACAGCAGCTGCGCAGCCTGCGCAGCGATCTGGGCAGCCGCCGGGAGGTGGCCCGCGAAGACCTGAGCAAGAGTGAGCAGCGGTTGCAGGGGATCCGCGCCTCCCTGGCGACGGCCGAGAACGTGGCGCGCCGCTACCAGGAGCTGCAGAACAGCGGCGCGGTGAGCGATGTGCAAGTGCTCGAATCCCTCAACAAGGCGCAGGATCTGCGCACCCAGCGCGGCATCGAGGAGCGGGAGATCGCCCGCCTCAAGGCCGTGCTGCTCGCCAGCCAGGACACCCCCACGCTGGAGTTGCGGCGCACGATCGAGGCGAACCTCAACCGCATCGCCGAACTCGACCGGGACATCCGCCAGGCCCGTCTGCGGCTTCAGTACGGCGTGCTGCGCGCCCCCGCCCGCGGCCAGGTGTTCGACATCATGGTGGCACCAGGCAGTGTGGTGCAGCAGCTGGCGCAGGACACCAGCAAGCCGATCCTCAAAATCGTCCCCGACGACGCCCTGCAGGCCAAGGTGTACCTGCCCAATGCGGCCATCGGCTTCGTGCGGCTCGGCCAGCGGGCCGACCTCTCCCTCGACACCTTTCCGGCCTCCGATTACGGCCGCATCCCGGCAGTGGTGAGCCGGATCGGTTCCGATGCCCTCACCCCCAGCGAGTTGTCCCAGGCGCTGGGCAAACCGGTGGAGGGTCTCTACTTCCCGGCGGTGCTGCGCCTGAAAAGCCAGGCCCTGGTGCTTCCCAACCGCGCCATCCCGCTGCAGGCCGGCATGTCGCTCACGGCCGACATCCAGCTGCGCGAGCGGCGGGTGATCCACCTGCTGACCGGCTATTTCGAGGATCGTCGCCGCGACCTGGAGCGCCTGCGCTGAGATGCAGCTCCCTTCCCATCCCTGGTGGCGGCACATCCCCCCGGCCGAACGCCGGCGGCGGGCGGTGCAACTGGGGCGCCACCGGTTGCTCAGCGGCCTGGCGCGCCCACGCACGCGCATCCTGCTGGCGGTTCTTGTCTACGCGGGCCTGAGCCTGCTTCCCCTGTTGATCGGCCAGCTGCACCTCAGCCTGCTGGCCCTGCTGCCGCTGGTTCTGGTGCCGCCGCTGGGCTATCTCACCTACCTGCTCGCCTGGCACGAGTTCCACCGCTGAGCGCGGCCCGCTGGGCTGGAGTCAGGGGGCCCGCCGCAGGCCCGAGAGGGCGGCGAATTCATCCCGCAGCCAGCCGGGCAGCCGATCCTGCCCGGACCCGAGGCGCATCCTCCCCTGGGGATGGAAGGGCATCACCGCCAGCAGGGCCTGGGCCATGGCGGGATGCTCCTGGGCCCCCGCCGCCTCGGTCAGGGCGCGCACGTTGCCCTGATCCTGGGCTGGGGTGGGAAGGGTGCCGAAATCGCTGGCCAGCAGCTCGCGGTAGACCATGCCCATCGGGCTGCGGTAGAGGGCTTCGAGGCTGGCGGGGGAGACATCGAGCCACACCTGGGCGAGCAGCCGGCGTA
The DNA here is from genome assembly GCA_040381155.1 of Aphanothece sp. GTDB lineage: Bacteria > Cyanobacteriota > Cyanobacteriia > PCC-6307 > Cyanobiaceae > Cyanobium. The sequence goes on along the minus strand of JBEIHT010000021.1, from coordinate 21,204 downwards.
GGCGTTCGAGTTCGCCGATCACCTCCGGGTCGTCGGGATCGAGGCGGAAGAGGTTGATCAGACCGACCATCCGGTCGGTGAAGTCGCTGTCCTGGAAGCGGCTGAAGGCCTCGTCGCCCCGCAGCTCACACACCACCGGCAGCGGTTCCGTCCAGGTGGTGGGTGTGGGCGCCGGCGGCGGCGGCTGATCCTGATCCTGAGTCGGCTCGGCGAGCGCGGTGGTGGTGAGGTTGGGGCTGGCGGCGGCCGGCTGCAGCAGGCCGGGGGGGGGAGGGGTGAGCCGGAGCAGTTCGGGGTCGAAGCAGTGGCCGTACTCGGCCTGCAGCCAGGGGGGGAGGCTGGTGAGCGGATTTTCCAGGCGCATGCGCCCGGGGGCGCAGTAGGGCATCACCGCCAGCAGCAGGTTGGGGCGCTCGGGGGTTTCGAAATGCTCCTGGAGCCGCCGCGCCAACCCCTCTTTCCAGCTCGCCTCATCCGGCGCCAGGGGCAGGCCGGGCAGGCTGCCGAGCAGCAGTTCGCGGTAGGCGCGGCCGATCGCGCCGCGATACAGGATCTCTAGCTGATCGATGGGCGCCTCCAGCCAGAAGCTGGAGAGGCGGTGGCGGGCGTGACGGGCCTCGAGCTGGGCCTGGGGGTCCATCGGATGTTCGTTGCAGCGGCGGAAGATCTGCTCCAGGCGCGCCACGGTCCAGGCGGCGGCGGGGGGGGCGTTCACCAGCCCGATCGGCGCGGGGGTGGAGCCCTGGTCGCCGCTGAGATCCCCGATCAGGTTGATCGGCGCCGTCGCCGGTGCCGGTTCCCGGGTGAGTCTCCGCAGCAGACGACGAAGCATGGCTAACGCTATTCCTCTCCCAGGGTAGGCAGGGCGGCGGCGGTGGCCGGAGACAATGGGCCCGGAAGCCCCGGGGTTCTCGCCCCGCTCCCCCTCCGCGGATGCGTCTGCTGCTGATTCATCAGAACTTCCCCGCCCAGTTCCGCCATCTCACGCGGAAGCTGGTGGACCGGGGCCATGAGCTGGTGGCCCTGGGGCGGCGCTGCGAGGGGGAGATGCCCGCGGGCATCACCTATGGGCTCTATGGGATCGAGGAGCCGGCGGCGGATTTTCCCGGCGTGGATCCCGCCCTGGAGCAGGCCCTGCGGCGGGCCCAGCAGGTTCGGCTGGGCTGCCTGCGGCTGCGGGAGGAGGGATGGCATCCCGATGCGGTGCTGTTCCACAGCAGTTGGGGGGAGGGCCTGTATCTGCGCGATGTCTGGCCGGATCAGCGGCTGGTGGGCTACCCGGAGTTGTACGGCTCGGCCTGGGTGATGGGGCATGGCTTCGACCGGAGCCTCCCCGCTCCGCCGGACGACCTGCGCCAGGTGCGCCACCTGAATCTTCTGGCCCTGGCGGCGATCGCCGACTGTGACGCCCTGGTGTGTCCGACCCGTCATCAGCGCGATTCCTTCCCCGCCCATCTGCGCGGCCGGTTCCAGGTGATCCATGAGGGGATCGACGTCGCGGCCCTGACCCCCTATCGCCAGCGCTGCGTGGTGCTCGGACCGGAGCTCAGCCTGCGCCAGGGGGATCCGGTGATCACCTTCTGCAGCCGCCATCTCGAGCCCCTGCGCGGTCTGCCCACCTTTTTGCGGGCGATCGCCCTGCTGCACCGCCGCCATCCCACCGCCCGGGCCGTGCTGGTGGGGGAGAATGGGCGGGGCTATGGACCCGCCAGCAGCCATGCCGAGGGCCATCTGGGCGCCCTGCTGGAGGAACTGGAGGGGCAGCTGGACCGCGACCGCCTTCATGTGCTCGGGCGGGTGGCCCACCGCCAGCTGATCGGGCTGTTTCAGGTCAGCGCCGCCCATGTGCACCTCACCTATCCCTATACGCTCTCCTGGAGCCCGCTGGAGGCGATGGCCTGCGGCGCCCCGCTCGTCGGTTCGCGCGGCCTGCCCGTCGAGGAGGTGATCAGCGACGGCGAGAACGGCCTGCTGGTGGAGTTCAACCGGCCCGAGGAGCTTTGCGAGGCGTTGCTGCGCCTGCTGAACGATCCTCCACTGCGTGAGCGTCTGGGCCAGGAGGGCCGGCGCACAGTGGAGCGGCGTTATCGCCTGGAAGACTGCGCGGACGCCTACGAGACCCTGCTCTTCAAGGCGGCCAGGTCGCCCGCCAGGCCCTGAAGCGCGCCAACACCAGCTCCACCAGGCCCGGCCAGTCCCCGTGGGACGGCTGGCGCAGGAGGGTGAGAGTCGGGTACCAGGGGCTGTCCTGTCGGTCGCGCAGCCAGCGGGGATCGGCGGCCCAGGGGAGGAGCACCCAGCCCGGCCGCGCCATCGCGCCCACCAGGTGGGCGGTGGCCGTGTCCACGGTGATCACCAGATCGAGGCCGGCGATGCAGCGGGCGTTCGCCGCCAGGCTGACGCTGTCGGCCAGGCTGGCTGAGAAGCTCCCGCTCCAGCCGGCGGCCCGCTCGCGATCCGGGCCGAACTGCAGACACACCAGCTCGGCGTCGCAGGCCGCCAGGCCCTCCAGCAGCGCCACAAGCGCCGCGGCCGGCAGGCTGCGTCGCCGGTACTCCCGGCGCACGAAGGACACCCCGCCCTTGCGTCCGGCGGCCCAGACCAGGCCGATGCGGGGTGGCCGGCCATCGGGTGGGGCTGGCGTGGGCCAGAGGGGTGAGCGCAGGTAGCCCTGCGGGGCGATCCGGTTGCCGGAGGTGCCGAGGCTGCGGCCGGGCCCGCGGAACACCTCCGCCAGGGGGGCCTGGCCCAGCAGCCAGGGCAGGCTCAGCAGGGAGCCCTGGCAGAGCCCTGCTGCGGGGCGGGGCTCGATCCCCTTGACGCCCACGCTCACGGCGGGTCCCAGCCATGACAACCCCTCCCGCAGCAGGGTGAGCAGCGGCGGTTCCACCTCCAGGCGCAGCCGATGCCCGCGCTCGATCAGCAGGGGAAGCCAGCGCAGGTATTGAAGCGTGTCCCCCAGGCCCTGTTCGCTCCAGACGGTGAGGGGTCCGGCGTTCGCGGGGTCTGGTGACCAGCCCTGCCACCAGGGGGCGGCTCGCCAGGTCTCCTGGTGGGCCATGAGCAGGCGCTCCTCGGCCAGCGCGTAGGCCTGCTCGTAGCGCTCCAGGCCCAGCAGCAGCTGGCTGTGGTTCCAGGCGACGGCGTGGCGTTGGGCGCCCGACGCCAGTTCCCGGGCGCGGGCATAGACCCGGTGGGCCGCCTCAAAGCCGTTCAGGTCGCGCAGAACATTGGCGTAGGTAAGGTGGGGACACTGTGGTTCCGGCAACTGGTGGGTCGCCTCCCGCCAGACCTGCTCAGCGGCCCAGGGCTGATCCGCGATCCAATGCAGGTGCAAGAGTTCGGCCCAGAGGCTGGGCTCCCCACGGCTCGCACGAAGCCGGTGCCGAACCTCATGGAATCTCTGAGGTTCAACCAGCGGTTCCACAGCAGAACGGGCGAGGAGGCAGGGCTCGCTCCAGGCAGAAAGGAACCGGGCGCCACTCAGGTGAAGATGATCTTATTGCCGGAATCGCTTGTGAGGGAAGCTTTTTGGGCGGAGGTGTAGGTAGCGCCGTTGAAGAAGATGCGGTCGCCGGCGTCGTTGAAGCCCTTGATGTTCAGGACGGAGCTGCCGCCGCCGGTGAGGCCGGAGAGCACCTGGCTACCGTTGGCCGCGGTGCCATTGAACACGACGGTGTCATCGCCTGTTCCGAGGTCGATCACGTTCTGGGCGCGGATCTGGGTTGAGGAGGCGAAGTAAACGAGATCGTTCTGGGCCCCCAGGGAGAAGGTGTTGCCCTGGCCGGAGCCGCTGCCGCCGATCTGGCTGGTGGCCACGGTGTTGGCGAAGATCAGGGTGTCGTTACCGTTGCCGGTGGTGACGGAGCTCCCCAGCAGAGTCAAGGGGGACTGTCTACTTCCAGGGGCCAGAAGACCGTTGATTGTGCTGGAGAAGTCGGCGGTGTCGTCGTCATCCAGCAGAAGATCGTCGTCGGAGTCGTCCTCCGAGTCGTCGTCGGCACCGTTGACGGAGAAGGAGTAAGTTTGGCCATCCTTGGATTGGTCAGATCCGAAGACCACGAGATCATTATCATTGACAGGAGAAATTGCGCCGCCTGTAATGATATGGGAGTTGACAAAGTTTAAGGGACTAGTCCGCGGATTAGTGGCGTGATCGCCTGTTTCAATATAAATACTATCGCCAAAGTCTCTGGTTGAACCGGAGCCGTTGCTGGGGCCTACATTCAAGGTGACGCCGTTGACATTGTTGACGCGGTTGAAGACCAGAAAGGTGATTCCGGATGTGGTGTTATTGGAGATGTAGGTGCCGGGTCTCACGGTTGGGGTGTGGCCGAGCACCTGAGCCTGCACGTCGGTGAGGGGTGCGGCGGTGGTGGAGCTGCCGGGATCGGCGATGTATTGGTTGGGATTGGAGGAGCTGGGACGAGACCTGAGAACCTGCAGTTTGCGCTTGTACTGCCCCGTTTTGAAGGTGCTGTTGAGGAAGGTGGTGGTCATGGCAGGGAAATACGAGTGCCCAACAAGCAGCTCAATACCCCGATCATAGGCCAACCTGTGTTCCTGACACAAGTGACGAGTCAGAAAGCCGCAGGGGAGGGCATTCTTCGCGTTTCTGATTCATCGTCTTTGTTCAATCTTCGTGATTCTGGGAGCAGACTCCGCTGTCCACCACGCTCGCCAGACCGGGGCCCGGCTGTCCTCAATTCAGTCTCAGCAGCAACCGCCAGGCCTCCAGGGCCGAGGCCGGCCGGCGTTCCGGCTGCCCCTGCAGCAGGCAGGCCAGCAGACGCCCCAGCGGCGTGCCCATCCGTTCGGCCTCCTGGCGGAACACCCCCGCCAGCACCTGGCGCTCCACCTCCTCTAGGGGCCGGTCGTTGGCCAGCGGCAGCCGACCGAGGCGCGCATGCAGCAGGGTGATCCCCAGTCCGTAGAGGTCACAGCGGGGGGTGGGCCGGATGGGCCGAACCCCGATCAACTCCGGTGGCAGGTGGGCCCAGTGATCCGGGGGGCGGCTGAGCAGCAGATCCTCCTCCCGCAGCGCGCCGATCCCGAAGTCGCCGATCAGGAACTCCGGCAAGGGGGAGCCCATGCCCCCCTGACGCATCAGCACATTGGCGGGGCTGAGATCCAGATGCAGCACACCGGCGCTGTGGATGGCGTGCAATCCCTCGAGCAACTGGCGGGCCAGCTCCCGCCCCTCCCCCTCCGCCAGCGGGCCCCGCTGACGCAACCAGCTTTCCAGGTCGCCATCGGCGCGCTCCAGCACCAGACAGCCCTGGCCCTGCACCAAAAAGAAGTCGCGAAGCCCGATCACGCGGGGGTGGTGGATGCGCCGCAGCAGACCGACCTCCCGCTGCCACCCGGCCTGGGGGGGCTCTCCCTGGCTGGTCTCGCCAGTGCAGCACTTGAGCACCAGGGGCCGCTCGAATTCGTCGGCAAGGGCATGCAGCTCGGCGGTCTCGGAGCGACACAACAATTCCCCCACCCGGTAGCGCAGCCGCAGCCCTCCCCCCAGCAGGCTGCCTTCCCGGATCCAGGACTGGCCGCGTGGGCGCACGGCGCGACCGCCGCTTCCCCCCTCAGACCCCGAGGGTCTGGGGAATGCGGGAGACCTGCAGGGGACTGCCAGCCGGCTGGATCAGGGATTCGCCGCTCATCAGGCTGGGCTTGGGCAGCCCCAGGATCTCCAGCAGCGTGGGGGCGATGTCCGCCAGGCCCCCGTGCTCCCGCAGCTGGACGGCGGTGCCGTGGCCGGGCAGGCGGCGCTTCTCCCCTTCGACGAGGATCACCGGCACCGGGTTGGTGGTGTGGGCGGTCCAGGGGCGGCCGTCGGCACCCCGCATCAACTCCGCATTGCCGTGGTCGGCGGTGATCAGCATGGTGCCGCCCATGCGGTTGGTGGCTTCCAGCAGCCGGCCCACACAGCGATCCACCGTGGCGATCGCCTCGGCGGTGGCCTCCATCTGGCCGGTGTGGCCGACCATGTCGGGATTGGCGTAATTGATCACCACCAGGGCGTAAATGCCCTTACGGATCGCCGCAATGCAGCTGTCGGTGAGCTTGGCCGCCGCCATCTCCGGGGCCTGGTCATAGGTGGGAACCCGGGGGGAGGGAACCAGGTGGCGGACTTCGCCGGGGAAGGCCTGCTCGATGCCCCCGTTCATGAAGTAGGTGACATGGGGATATTTCTCCGTTTCGGCGGTGCGGAACTGCCGCAGCCCGCTCTCGGACACCACCTGACCGAGCAGGCCGTCGAGGGACTCTGGCGGGAAGGCCACACTCACCGGCAGGCCCTGCTCGTACTGGGTGAAGGTGACCAGATGCAGGGGGGAGAGGCGCTGGCGTGCAAAACCGGAGAACTCCTCAAGGACCAGGGCCCTGATCAGCTGGCGGGCGCGATCGGGGCGGAAGTTGAAGCAGATCAGGCCGTCACCGGCCTGCAGAAGCTCGGGGGAGAAGCGCAGGGGCTCCAGAAACTCATCGGTGACCCCCTGCTCGTAGGAGCTGCGCAGGGCCTCGGCCGGGCTGAGGAGGCTGGGGGGGGACGCTTCGGTGAGCATCCGGTAAGCCTTCTCGGTGCGATCCCAGCGGTTGTCGCGGTCCATCGCCCAGTAGCGACCGCACATGGTGGTGATGGTGCCGACGCCGGCGGCGGCGATGGCCTCATCGATCTGGGCCAGGAAGACCTCGGCGCTGTTCGGGGCCGTGTCGCGGCCGTCGGTGATCACATGCAGGCACACCTGGGGGATGCCCCGCCCCGCCGCCCAGCGCAGCAGACCCGCCAGATGCTCCACATGGCTGTGGACACCGCCGTCGGAGCAGAGGCCGATCAGGTGCAGCCGGCCCCCCTCGGCGATCAGGGTGTCGGCGAGGGCGTTGAGGGCGGGGTTGCGGGCCAGGCTGCCATCACGCACCGCCTGGCCGATGCGCACCAGCTCCTGGCGGATGATGCGCCCCGAACCGATGGTGAGGTGACCCACCTCGGAATTGCCCATCTGGCCATCCGGCAGGCCGACGGCGCCGCCGCTGGCTTCAATCAGGGTGTGGGGATAGGCATGCCAGAGGGCATCCATCACCGGGGTGTCGGCGGCGCGGATGGCGTTGGCCTCCTCCGCCGCCCGATAGCCCCAGCCATCCAGGATGGCCAGAACGACGGGCGCAATGGCAGGCGCGGAAGCAGGCTCGGCTCGGGGGCCGCTCGGCAGGGGAATGTTCGCTGGAGAGGGAACTGCAGTCACCCGATCGACGGAATGGTTCGCTGCGTAGCCAAATCCAACCTACAGCCAGGCCGTGATCCGCACCCACACCCCACCCCGGGCGTCAGGCTTCGGCCACAAGGCCCGCCCGGCCGGGCCCGTGGCCTGGGTTCGTAACATCACTACCAACGAGATCCCCGCCCGCCATGGCCGCGCCGGTTGCCCCCGGGGATCCGCACCCCGACTCCGGCGAGGCTCCAGGCCCGCGCAGCAGGCGCGACGGGCGCCTCCCCCTCCTCTCCGAACCGGAGCTGCGCCGCACCCTCGACCGCCTGGCCTCCCAGGTGCTCGAGTCAGTGGGGGAGAGCGATCAGCTGGTGCTGCTGGGCATCCCCACCCGCGGTGTGGCCCTGGCCAGGGTGCTGGCCGGCCGCCTGGAGGCGCTCAGCGGCCAGGCCGTGCCCCACGGCAGTCTTGATCCCACCTTCCATCGGGATGATCTCGAGCGGGTGGGCACCCGCCTGGTGGAGGCCACCCAGCTGCCGGTGAGTTTGGACGACCGGGCGGTGGTGCTGGTGGATGACGTGATCTTCACCGGTCGCACGGTGCGGGCCGCCCTGGAGGCGCTGCAGGCCTGGGGCCGCCCCAGGCGGGTGCTGCTGCTGGTGATGGTCGATCGGGGACATCGGGAGCTGCCCATCCAGCCGGATTTCTGCGGCCGGGTGGTTCCCACCACCCGCCAGGAAAGCATCCAGCTCTGCCTGCGCCACATCGATGGGGAGGAGGGCGTGTTCCTGATCCGGGGCTGAGGAGCGGCGATGCTGCGCTGACAGCAAGGCCGGGATCGGCGCCTCAGATCTGCTCCAGTTCGTCGGCTCGGAAGTGGGCCCTGAAGCGGCCGAAGGCCACCACCACCGGCAGGGTGGGGCTGATCGTGCGCCCTTTCCAGTCGGCGAGCACGTCGTGCACCTGGCCCTGCTGGCCCTGCATGTCGAACGGTTGACCGCGGTGCTCCGGATGGTTGTAAAGCACCACGCTCTGGCTCACCTTCACCTGATCCCCTGCCTGCATGACCCCTAATCCAGAAGCGCCGCCAATCCTGTCACGCGTTGGGGAAGGCTGACGAACGGCCGGCCTGGCTTCAACGCTGACAGGCGCTCTCCGGTCCGGCCTCCACCACCCGGCCGCCCAGTTGGCGGCAGGCCTCCTGGAAGGCCTGCCACTCCTCCCTGCCGGCGGCGATCCGCCGCCGCACCTGGCGGTCGAGCTCGGCGGCGGGGACCGTGTGGGGAATCGCCCCGTGGCTGTCCTGCTGCTGATCCTCCCGCCGCAGCTTGGCCAGAGCCTCGCTCACCCGGCGGCGCTGCTCGCTGCTGCGGGCCTGCCACCAGGGGTGGTCCAGCCGGTTGAGGGCATCGAGCGCCTCCCACCAGCGGGCCTCGCCCACCAGCCGCTCGGCCCGCTCCAGCTGCTGGCGGTTGCGTTGCCAGATGGCCCGCATCTCGTCACCGATCCCCCGTCCGTCGGCGCGGTGGTCCTCCCCAAGCGGTCGCAAGGTGGCAAGGGCTCCCGCCAGGTCGCCGGCTGCGAAGCGGCCCAGGGCCTGGCCATGCAGTTGCTCCCGCCAGCTCTGCAGCCGGCGCCCGTCCGCGGGCAGGCCGGCGCTGGAATTCACCAGCTGACCCTGCAGGCGCAGCGCCTCCCCCCAGCGGCGGGCCCGCCACAGCTGCTGGGCCCGCTCCCGCCGGCAGCGACCCTGCTCCGGGGCCGACCGCCCCGGCAGCCAGCTGAGGGCGGCCAGCTGGTCGCCGTAGCGCAGGCAGTCCTCCAGGCGCCCCTGCTCGGCGGCGCGGCGCAGCTGGCTGGGCAGCTGGCGCTCCCACCAGTACACCGCGGCAAGGCCAGCCAGCACCGGGCCCAGGGTGAGCAGCAGCCAGAAGCGGGGCAGTCGGTGTTGGCGCAGCGCCAAGGAGGGGCGCTCCGGGAACTCGTGCCCCTTTGTATGCAGGAGTGGCGCCCGGATCCGCTTCGGCGGGACGCTCAGCGCACCGGCCCCAGCCGCAGCGGTCCGAAACGCCCCCCCGGAGCGTCCACCTCCAGATCCTCTCCCTCCACCACCAGGGTGCCCTCGGCGTCGATGGCGAAGCGGAGGCGCAGCCGGTCCACCCCCCGCCGACCGGGGGGCGCCAGCGGCAGCAGCGTGGGTGCCGCGCTCCAGGGCTCCACCCGCGCCTCCCCCGCCGGCCGGCCGCGCAGCACCGGCAGGCCACCCTCGAAGACCACCTCGGCCCGGCTCTCCGGCTGGGGCTCGCCGAGCACCAGCTCCAGCTGCCGCTGGTCCTCCTCGCCGCAGGCCAGCACCAACTCCAGGGGCGCAGCCGTCGGCCAGCTCTGGCCGGCCACGAACAGCGGATGCCAGCGGTGCTCCCGGCTGCGCCGGTCCCAGGTGCGCAGCGACACCCCCCGGGTGAGCACATCCTTCAGACGCACCCCCGGGGTGAGGGCCAGGGCCCCGAGGGCGACGGCCTCCACCGGCCGCTCGCCCCGCAGGGGCACGCCGGGGCAACGCTCGGACAGCCAGTCGCGGATCAGGGGCAGGCGGCTGCCGCCGCCCACCGGCAGCACGGCGTCGAGGGCGGCCGGATCGAGACCCGCCCGCCGGGCGCCGGCCAGCACCGCCTCGAGCAGTTCATCGAGGCGATCCAGCAGCCCCCGCTCCCGCAGCAACCGCTCCAGTCCCTGGCGCCCCAGCCGCAGCTCCCGGACCGGCTGCCCTTCCGGCCGGTGGATCTCCAGCGCCTCCAGCTCGGAACTGAGGCGGCATTTGAGCCGCTCCGCGGCATGCAGCAGCGCCCCCTCCTCCGGCTCAGCGGGGCAGAGGGAGTCGGCGATCCAGCGGTCGAGATCGCGGCCCCCGAGGCCCAGCCCCGCCTTACCGATCACCCTGGCGGTGCGCAGGGCCTGGCCGCTGCGCTCCAGGTCGCGGCCCGCGAAGCGGAGCAGCTGGGCGATCGGCGCCGCCCGCCCCTCGCCGCCCTCCAGCGCCACCAGGGAGAGGTCGATCGTGCCGCCGCCGAAGTCCACCACCAGCACGCGGCTGCCGGGGGGCAGGCCGGCGCCGATGGCGGCGGCCGTGGGTTCGTCCACCAGGGCCAACTCCGCCACGGGCAGGTCGCGGCAGGCGTCCCGCAACCAGCGGCGATAACCCGGGTACGACTCAATCGGGGCGGTGAGCACCAGCCGGTGGGGCGCGATTCCCGCCGGCAAAGCCTCCCAGAGCCGGCCCAGCAGCAGGGCGCCGGCCTGTTCGGGGGAGAGCCAGCCCGGCCCGTCGGCGGCAGCCCCGATGCGGCGCTTGAAGTCCCGGCAGAGGCCGGGCCCGCTCCGCTCCGCCAGATCCGCCTCCAGCACCTGGCGGCCGATCAGGGGGCGGCGTTCGCCCGGGCCCGACAACCAGAGCAGGCTGGGCACCACCGGCGGGGTGCCGCAGCTGTAGGGGGGCAGGTCGAGCAGGCGGGGGGGCTCGCCCCCCTCCTGCCAGGCCACCACGGTGGTGCTGCTGCCCAGGTCGATCGCGAGGGTGCCCGGCATGGCGGCGCTGGCCTAGGGTGAGGTTGATATACGGCGGGAACGTCCGAGCCGCATGCCCAGCAGTGCCGATCTCAATCCCAAAGAGCTTGCCCAGCGGGCCGAGAGCCTGATCCGCCACGCCAGCAACCGCTATCTCACCACGGTGCGGATCGCCTTCCGGGCCAAGCAGCGCCGTTTTGACGACTTCGACGGTCTGCTGGAGGATTCGATGATCAAGCCGGTGCAGCGGGCGATCGTCGAGCTGAGCGACGAGCAGGACCAGCCGGATCTGCTGCCGGGCTGAACGTCAGGCGGCGGCGGTGCGGGTGCAGGAAGGGGAGGGCTGGCGGCTGGCGGTGGATCCGTCCCGGCAGCCCTTTCCCATGTTGATCGGTGGCGCCGGCTGGGCCGCGGAGCTCAGCGCGGCGGAGGCCCGGGCCCTGGGTCGAGGGGTGGCCACGCTGGTGGGCCAGCATCGCCAGCTGGTGGCCACGCTGCTGGCGGAGGAGGCGATCGAGCTGGAGCTGGAGCTGGAGCTGGAGCCCGGCAGCCTGTGGTTGGCCCTGGCGGGGGACCGGCGGCAGTGGAGCCTCCGTTTTGTGCTGGCCCCCGGCGGGGAGCGGCGGGGGCTGGAGGGGAGTTGGTCCGTCGACGCCAGCGCGGCGTTTGCCGCGGCCCTGGAGCTGGCGTGGTCGTTTGCCGACAGGCCACCCTGAGATCGGCCGGAACCGACCGGAAGATCAGCATTGCTGATCTTTCTGGCTTCCCCCGCGCTTTCCCCCCCCGGGCGGCCGTTTTCCCCGCCCTTTCCCCAAACGCCCGCCCGCTGCGGCGGGGAAAGGGCTGGGTGTGGGGAAAGCCAGCCCTGCCCCATCTCTGCCCTTGACGGCGGGACAAACCGCGGTCGCCACGCGAGCCCTTGGCGCGGGTCCGGAGGCGCTCCGATGCCCCGGCGCCGGTTCTCGACCTGAGACGGATGGGGGAGCCGGTAGCGACGCCGATTTGACGCTGCGGCTCGCCTGTGGGGAACTGGTGGCCTCTGCGCAGGATGAACGACGGATGGCGAAGGCCCGCAAGCGGATGGAGAGTGAAGAGGAGGGGATGGTGAGCCTGCTGGCCGAGGTGCCCGAGCCGCTGCTGCAGGCGATGCGGCGCTTCATCGATGAGCATCCGAACTGGGACCAGTACCGGCTGTTCCAGGCAGCACTGGCGGGTTTTCTGGTGCAGCATGCGCCCGGGGATCGCACGATCACCCGCTGCTATCTGGCCAACCTCTTCCCCGGCAGCCCCCGTTTCCAGAGTCCCCCGGAGGCGGTCCAGGCCCGCGGCGATCGTCCCCGGTTGCGCCCCTTGTCGCGACCGCCCGCCCCCGTGCCACTGCCCCCCCGGGTTGATCGAACCGCACAGGCGGGCTGATCAAACCGCGCAGGCGGGTGAAGCCAGGGCCCCAAGGCCCTGGCCGCCGGGAGCTGTGGCTACTCTCGACTGGATGGTGATGGAACGGGTGGCCCCATTGGCGACCAGATTCGAGGCAGCCGCCGATGGTCGGCTTCGGGATGTCGCGGAAGAGTTTGCTCTGCCCGAGCCGTTCTACGTGCGCCGTGGCTCGCAGGCCGATCACTCCGCGCTGGGGCAGATTTTTCAGGGGCATTGTTTCGCGATTGAGCGCCATCATCAAGGCCGGGTGGCTCGCGCTTTCTACGATGATCTGCTCTCCAGGAATTGCGATCCCCTGATTCTTGATCTCGGAGCGAATATCGGCGCTGCCTCGCGCTACTTTCGTCTCCACTATCCTCAGTCTCGCTTGATTGCGGTGGAGCCTGAACAGCAGAATGCCCTTCTCTGTGACCTCAATCTCCGCCAGGTCGCCGCAGCGCAAGGCTCCCATGCTGTCGTGCAGGCTGCCGTTGGCAGTCGTCAGGGAAGCCTGTTTCTCGCCGATCCGGGTGTCGGCGAGTGGGGCTACCAGGTGGGGACATCGGGGGAGCGGGAGGTGGCGGTGGTGGATGTGCCTTCGCTGCTCTCTGGATTGCCGGAAACGGTGCGGCCATTCCTGTGCAAGATTGATATCGAGGGTGGCGAAAAAGATCTGTTCTCAGCGAACTACTTCTGGATCTACGACTTTGCCGTTGTCATCCTGGAGCTGCATGATTGGCTGCATCCCTTCGAGCGTTGCACGCACTTCCTGCAGCGTGTGTTTGCCTCCTCGGAGTACGACATGATTTTTTCCGGGGAAAATCTGACCCTTTTCTCCTACAGGCACCTCCTGGCTTACCACCACCCCTACAAGACGCCACTGTTCGCCGATTGAGCATCGCCGTTGGCGGGTCGCAGCAGCGTGCGCGTCTCGCCTGGTCGCGATGACAACCGCTAGAGGAAGTTTTGCAGGCTCTCCAGGGGAATCGTTAGATTATGATTGCCATCCGCCGCCACGGGAATATGAATGTAGTCTCTCGCCATTTTATATTTATCCCTGAAGGAGTAATCAAGGCGATTGTCCGGGCAGAATTCAACAATGCGGGCTTCAGGACGGCAGTAAATCGTATGCGCGAACAGGGAGCCATGGGGGCCCACGACAAGGCGGGCCTGGAAGAAATGGCGAACGATCTCCCGCAGGGGCTCGCAACCTGTGAGCACCTTAAATCCATGGGCCTCAAGATAATGGCGCACCTCCTCCTCGTTGCTCACCGAGCGCTTGCCCGGCTGAATGTGGTGGCGGGATAGGTACAGCTTTTCCGAGGGGGCGGCCAGGCCCTCGTCGGGGCCGAGGTCCAGGCAGGCGCCGATGTATCTGGGGATCAGCCAGCGGTAGGTTTCAGGCGTGTAGGTGGTGGGCATCGCCGGCGAGAAGGGCACCAGCAGATCGGAGAAGAGATGAATCTCGCCGCTGCGGGCAACGATCAGATCCTCTTCCCCGATGCGGCGGCCAGCGAGGATGGAGAGATGCTCGTGGAAATCCGTGATCATCTCATGGGCAGAAACCACAAAGCGAATGTCCGAATGCTGCAGCTGCTCGCGAATGGGATAGAGGCGTTGCAACGTGTCGTGCAGATGGCCAAAGGCATAAAAGCCAAACGGATGACAGAGATAGATGGCCAGACAGGGTGGGTGGACAATTTGTTGGTAGCCAAAATATTTTTGATACAACATGCTCAGCAGCCTGAGATGGTGGAAGCGCTCGTCGATCACGGCCGCCGATGTGGCTTCGTTCTGAAGGATCTGGAAGGGGAAGGGCCTGGGGCTCCAGTAAAGAGCTTCATCGATGCAGGCTTCGATCAGCTGCCCATCGCGATCGGTGACCAGCGACAGGTCACCAAGAATCTGAACGTTCTCAAGCCTGATAAAATTCCTGGGCTGGCGTTGGAGAAGGTTGAATACCGATCCGTGATAGGTGTGCCAGGGCTGTTGATCCGGAAGCGCAACCGAGTTGAAATATGCGTCGCAGGCAGAGGTCAAGCGCCTGGCTCCAGCGGTTTCGGATTGGCGGCGGGATCGAGCGCTGGCGTCTCGCCGAGCAGGTCAAAGATGCGCAGGGCCGCCTGGAGATCCACCGGCAGGATCGAGAGCCGGTTGCCCCGGCGCACTACGGCGAGCTGTTCGGGGCTGAAGTGCTGACGCAGGTCGTCGAGGCTGAGCATGCGCCCGAAACTGCGGCGATGGGCCAGGCGCACGCAGTCCCAGCGGGGGGCTTCCGCCTTCGAGGCCGGATCGAAGTACTTCGAAGTGGGATCGAACTGGCTGGGATCCACCAGGCCGGTCTCGATCACCTCCATCAGCCCAACGATTCCTGGAGGGGTGGCATTGGAGTGATAGAAGAACGCCAGATCACCCACCGCCATGCTGCGCATGAAGTTGCGGGCCTGGTAATTGCGGATGCCATCCCACAGCGTGCTGCCCTCCCGCTCCAGCCTGTCGATGCCATAGACATCCGGCTCGCTCTTCATCAGCCAGAAGCGGGGAGGATCGCTGCTCATGGCTGCTCCGGCAGGGCCGCCACCAGCTGGCGGAAATGGTCGCCCCGCGCTTCGAAGTCGCGGTACTGATCAAAGCTGGCGCAGGCGGGGGAGAGCAGCACCGCCCGGGCGGCGCCGCTGAGCGCATCAGCCCGCTCCACGGCCTCCGCCAGCCCTTCGCAGTGCACCACGGTGCCCGGGTAAGCGGCCTCCGCCAGCAGGGCCGCGAACGGCTCGCGGGCGGCACCGAAGAGCACCACGGCGCACGCCTGGCGCGCCAGCTGCTCCAGCCAGCCGCTGGCCTCCCCCTGCTTGGCCTCGCCACCGGCCAGCACCACCAGCGGCCCCTCCAGGGCGCGCAGCGCCACCTCGGCGGCGTCGTAGTTGGTGGCCTTGCTGTCGTTGAACCAGGTGACGCCGCGGCGCTCGCGGATCCGCTCCAGCCGGTGGGGCACCCCGGGGAAGCGGCGGAAGGCCTCCTCCATCACCGTCGCCCCCAGGCCGGCATGCACCCCCACGGCCGTGGCCATCAGCAGGTTCTGGCGGTTGTGGGCGCCGGGCATGGCCAGGCAGTCCACGGGGAAGAGGGGCCCGGCGGTGCCGCGCACCAGGCCGTCCTCCACCCAGAGGAGGGGGTTGATCGTGGCCGGCAGATCCTGCCGCGGCCCGGCGCTCACCCAGTCGGCGACCTCCCAGCTGGCGGCCCGCTCCCGCAGGTCGGGATCATCGGCGTTGAGCACCCGGATCCGGGAGTTGTCCAGCAGGCGCCGCTTGATCGCCCGGTAGTTGTCGAGCGTGCCGTGCCGCTCCAGGTGGTCGGGGGTGAGGGTGGTCCAGAGGCCGATGGCCGGCGCCAGCTCGGGGGTCTGCTCGATCTGGTAGCTGCTCACCTCCACCACCAGCCAGTCGGGCCTGGCCTGGCCGGGGCGACAGCGCTCCCGCACCAGCTCCGCCGCCGAGAAGCCGACGTTGCCGCAGAGCGGAGCATCCAGCCCGGCGTGGCTCAGCAGGTGGTGCACCAGGTGGGTGACGGTGGTCTTGCCGTTGGTGCCGGTGATCCCGATCCAGGGCACGCCGGCGCTGGCCTGCCAGGCCGCCAGCAGCTCCCCTTCAACGGGCACGCCGCGGCGGCGCAGCTCCGCCAGCACCGGGTGATCCCAGCGGATGCCGGGGCTGACCACCACGGCCTGCGGCGCGGCCGGCAGGGCGTCGAAGCTCTCCAGGGCCAGGGGGGTAGCCAGGGAGACGCCGATGCCCTCGGCCTCCAGCTCGCCGGCCCGCTGGCGCAGTTCCGGGGTGTCGCGGCTCTCGAACAGGCGCACGCTCCGGCCCTGGTCACGCAGCAGCCGGGCGGCGCCGATGCCGGAGCGACCCAGGCCCAGGATCACCGTCGCGGCGGTCGTCGGGGGCGTCGGATCGCTCACGGATCGCTCCTTAATCGTGCGCTGGGCCAGGGATCTGGGGAAATGGGCGATACTGGAATCGAACCAGTGACTCCTACCGTGTCAAGGTAGTGCTCTACCTCTGAGCTAATCGCCCGCCGCGCAAACCGAACAGGAACTTAGCAGCCGGATCCGCGGTGCACCTCTTCAGCGGCGCTCCAGCGCGATCCGTAGCCGCTCCCGCTTCGTCGGCTCGATCGCCAGGATCTCCAGCTCCCCCCGGTCGCGCAGCTGCACCCGCTCCCCCACCCGCAGCTCGCGGCTGGGGCTGGTCACCGGTTGCCAGTCGACCCGCACCGCCCCCTGGCGGATCAGCTCCGCCATACGGCTGCGGGAGAGGGCGAAGCCGGCGGAGGCTACCGCGTCCAGCCGGCGGGAGGCCTCCACACTCGACAGGCGGCGCGCCGTGCGCGGGGCAGGAGGCTGCAGCTCGTCGATCGGCCGGGCCTCGCAGCGCACCGGCACGCTGCGCACCTGTCCCTCACGGCCGTCGAGGGCCGCGGCCAGCGGCGCCGTGAGGATCGCCCGGGCTCCCCGGTCACCCCGCGGCCAGAGATCACCCAGATCCCCCTCGGCCGCGCCCATCGCCAGCAGCGCGGCGCGGAACTCCTCCGAATCGGCGGGATCGAAGAGGAAATTGCCGGCGATCTCCAGGCCCGTCAGCGCCGGCGGCGGCGACTGCGGGGCCGCCTCGCCGCGCCAGAGCAGCAACCGCCGCCGTTCGGCGCCGGGGTGTCCCCCCTCGCAGCTGAACTGCAGCTCGCTGAGGCTGGCCAGCCGCGCCTCGGCCTCCTCCCGCAGGTCGGGGGGCAGGAAGGGGGTCCAGCAGGGTTCCCAGGTGCGCAGCGCCTGCTCCGCCAGGGCGAGCAGCGGCTCCAGCGCGGCGGGGTCGCGGCAGCCCTGCAGCAGGTCCCGGTGCGTCGCCATGTCCCTCTCCTCCCGCCTCAGCCGTCCCCGAGCCGCACCACGGCCTTCGGGCGGGCCTGCTGCAGCAGCGACCAGGGCAGCTCCGCCCCCGGGGCCGGATCGATCAGGAGCAGCCAGCAGCCCTCCTGCAGGCGGTTGCGCAGGGCGCGGATGCGGTCGTCCTGCTCGGAGCCGACGCTGGCGGCGGCGGCGAAGCTGCCCAGAAAACCCGATCCCATCCCCAGCAGGCCGCCGATCAGGGGCTCGCCCCAGGGGCCGGCGAAATCGAAGGTGTGCAGATCGGTGATCTGGGTGAAGGTGAGCCCGGCCAGGAAGCCGAAGGGGATCAGCCAGCGCACCATGGAGCGCTGCAATCTCCGCCGGGCCGCCATGGCATCGAGCCGGTCCACCTCCTTCAGGGGCGTCTCGCCGGCGCCGATGATCAGCTGGGCCAGGGGCGCCGGCTGGCGGGCCGCCAGGGTGTCCCGCAGCTGCCGCAGCCGCTCCAGGTCGTCGAGCACCACCACCACGCTCTGGGTCACGCGTTCGCTCCGGGGGACGGCACAGGGTCGCTCTCTACACTGCACCTCCGGCCCGCCCTCCGGGGCGCCCTGCCCTCTCCAGCCCCTCTGGAGCGCCCCATTCCGCCGGATATGACGAAGGTTCTGGTTTCCGATCCCATCGATCAGACGGGCATCGACATTCTCTCCCAGGTCGCCCAGGTCGACGTGCGCACCGGCCTGCCGCCGGAGGAGTTGCGCGCGATCATCGGTGACTACGACGCCCTGATGATCCGCTCCGGCACCCAGGTGACAGCCGCCATCATCGAGGCCGCCGACCGGCTGCGCATCATCGGCCGGGCCGGCGTCGGCGTCGACAATGTGGATGTGCCGGCCGCCACCCGCCGGGGCGTGCTGGTGGTGAACTCGCCGGAGGGCAACACGATCGCGGCGGCCGAGCACGCCCTGGCCCTGATGCTCTCCCTGTCTCGCCACGTGCCCCACGCCCACGCCAGCACGATGGCGGGCGGCTGGGACCGCAAGACCTACGTCGGCAACGAGCTCTACAAGAAAACCCTTGGCGTCGTCGGCCTCGGCAAGATCGGCTCCCACGTGGCACGGGTCGCCCGGGCCATGGGCATGGAGGTGGTCGCCTACGACCCGTTCATCTCACCGGAGCGGGCACAGCAGATGCAGGTGCGGCTGCAGCCGTTGCCCCAGCTGTTCGCGGAGGCCGATTACATCAGCCTGCACCTGCCCCGCACCCCGGACACCGAGAACCTGGTGAACGGCGAGCTGCTGCGCACGATGAAGCCCACGGCCCGGCTGGTGAACTGCGCCCGCGGCGGCATCGTCGATGAGGCCGCCCTGGCGGAGGCGGTGGAGGCCGGGGTGATCGCCGGCGCCGCCCTCGATGTGTTTGCCAAGGAGCCCCTGGCGGCCGACTCGCCCCTGCGCACCGTCAAGGAGCGGCTGGTGCTCACCCCCCACCTGGGCGCCTCCACGGAGGAGGCCCAGGAGAACGTGGCGATCGACGTGGCCGAGCAGATCCGCGATGTGCTGCTTGGCCTGCCGGCCCGCAGCGCCGTCAACATCCCAGGCCTGAACGCCGAGTTGATGGAGCAGCTCAAGCCCCATCTGCAGCTGGCGGAGACCCTCGGCCAGTTGCTCTGCCAGCTGGCCGGCGGCCAGATCAGCGACCTGGAGGTGCGGCTGCAGGGAGAGTTCGCCGCCCATCCGGCCCAGCCGCTGGTGGTGGCGGCCCTCAAGGGGGTGCTCTCCACCGCCCTGGGGGACAGCATCAACTACGTGAACGCCGCCCTGGAGGCCCGCGAGCGGGGCATCCACGTGCTGGAAGTGAAGGATGAGGCCAGCCGCGACTTCGCCAGCGGGTCGCTGCAGCTGGTCTGCCGCGGTGGCAAGGGCAGCCACAGCGTCACCGGTGCGGTGTTCGCCGATGGCGAGCTGCGCATCATCACCATCGACGAATTTCCGGTGAACGTGGCCCCCAGTCGCCACATGCTCTTCACCCGTCACCGCGACATGCCGGGGATCATCGGCCAGCTGGGTTCCCTGCTGGGGCAGCACAACGTCAACATCGCCTCGATGCAGGTGGGCCGCCGCATCGTGCGCGGCGATGCGGTGATGGTGCTCAGCCTCGACGACCCGATCCCCCCCAGCCTGCTGGCCTCGGTGCACGAGATCAGCGGCATCCAGGAAGCCCATCCGGTCACCCTCTGAGGTCCGGCTGTGATTCCGGATCCCGCCGCCGCCGCCGCCGCGTCCTGGTGGCGGCTGGAGCTGGCGATGCCGCCGGAGCTGGAGGAATCGCTGCTGTGGAAGCTGGAGAACCTGGGCATCCTGCGCCTGGCGGTGCGCCACCGGCCCGAGGCACCCGGCGAGCGGGAGCTGGTGGGCTGGCTGCCGGAGCCCGATTGGCCCGCCGAGCGGCGCGAGCTGCTGGCGGCGGAGCTGGCGGCCCTGGGGGAGCCCTTCGGCTGCCCGCTGCCGCCCCTGCGCTGGCAACGCCAGGAGGAGGAGGACTGGAACGCCAGCTGGAAGCGCCACTGGCGGCCCGATCCGGTGGGGGAGCGGCTGCTGATCCTGCCCGCCTGGCTGGAGCCGCCGGCGGAACATGCCGGGCGGCGGCCGCTGCGGCTCGATCCCGACTGCGCCTTCGGCAGCGGCAGCCATCCCACCACCCGCCTCTGCCTGGAGGCGCTGGAGGGGCTGGCCAGCGCCCGCCCGGGGGGCCTGGACGGCCTGCGGGTGGCCGACCTGGGCTGCGGCAGTGGCATCCTCGCCCTGGCGGCCCTGGAGTTCGGCGCGGCGGCGGCGGCGGCGGTGGACTGCGATCCGGTGGCGGTGCGGGCGACCCTGGCGAACGGCGCCCTCAATGGGCCCGCCGTGACGGCCCGGCTGCGGGTGGCCGAGGGGTCGGTGGAGGCCTTGGCGGCCCTGCAGGCCGGCCCGGCTGACCTGCTGCTCTGCAACATCCTGGCCTCCGTGATCGAGGTGCTCGTCCCGGAGTTCGAGACGGTGCTGGCTGCCGCTGGCGAAGCCCTGCTCAGTGGCCTGCTGGTGCGTCAGGCGCCGCGGCTGGAGCGGGTGCTGGCGGAGCACGGCTGGCGGGGGGAGCTGGCCGCCAGCCAGGAGAACTGGGGGCTGATGCACGTGAGGCGGGGGGCGACTGTCGCATAAGGCACGCTGATCGGTGCCCCCGATCAGATTGGCCTTCCCGGCCAGAACGCCGCGGATCGGCGGGAATGCCCCCCGGCGGATGTAGGAAGGGGCGGTCCTGCAGGCACCCCTCTGCGGCCGCCTGTGAGCCCCATCCCTTTCATGGCTTCCTACAAGGTCACCCTGATCAGCGAGGCCGAGGGCCTCAACAAGACCATCGAGGTTCCTGACGATCAGTACATCCTCGACGCCGCCGAGGAGCAGGGCATCGACCTGCCCTATTCCTGCCGCGCCGGCGCCTGCTCCACCTGCGCCGGCAAGCTCACCGCCGGTACCGTCGATCAGTCCGACCAGAGCTTCCTCGATGACGACCAGATCGAAGCCGGTTTCGTGCTGACCTGTGTGGCCTACCCCACCTCCGACTGCACGATCAAGACCCACGCCGAAGAGGAGCTCTACTGAGCCCCGTCTCCCGGGGCCGTCATGGCCCCGGGCGCTTGATCGACCCCTTTCTCTCTGCCACCCTGCGGGGTGGCTTTTTGATGAGCTCTGTGATGCACACGGTGCTGGAGCCCGGCAGCGAACACACCAGCCCCGGCGGCCAGTACAGCTACCGCATCCTCGGCCCCTGCTGCCGCCTGTTCGATCGGGAGGAGCTCCCCTGGCCCTGCTGCCGGCTGGCCTGGCGCAGCAAGGAGCCAAGCTGGCGGCGGGTGGGGCGCCGCTTCGTCGCCGATCTGGCGGCGCGGCGCGGCCCCGCCTCCGCCGTGGAACTGCGGGGGCCGGGGGCCAGGCCCTCCCGCACGGTGATCACCCTGTTCCCCCAGCGGCTGGCGCCGGCCCTGCAGGAGTGGTGGTACAGCAAGCTGCCGCTCTCCATGGACCCAGGCAATCAGAATCCCCCCCCGGCGGGGGGGGGGCGGGGGGAGGGGGGGCCGCGGCGCGCGGGGGGGGG